>JBBQZD010000069.1:0-11745 GCA_038208045.1 Gemmatimonadales bacterium
GGGTCGACCTGCGGGTCCTTCGGCTGCTGGTTGTCCGACGCCAGGTAGCCCTGCCGGGGATCAATGGCCTGTGGATACCGGGCGACCGGCCACCACCCCTGCCAGTCGCTGGCCCGCGTTGTCCCGTCGAGCAGCCGGTTGCCGCGTCCGTCGCCTGCGCGCAGCGGAAAATGTCCCGTGGAGCGGATGGCGATGTGACCGAGCGTGTCGGCGAGCAGGAAGTTCTGGGCCGGCACCGCGTAGTCGGTCATCAGGCGCATCCAGTCGTCCACCGTGTGCGCCCGGTTGGCCTGGCGCAGCGCGCTTCCCTCGTCCGTGACGTCGAGCGCGGTCCAGCGGCGTGAAATCCAGCGGCCGCCGGCGCGCAGCATCGGGCCGCGGTGCGTGTGGTAGATGGTGTCGGTGCGCAGCACCACGCCGCGGCGCCCGCGCACCGCTTCCACGCGCGGCACGAGCGGCACCCACGCGCCGTCGAGCAGGTACTTCGTCGGCCGGCGCGCGTCGTCCACCGTCTCCTCGAAATAGTCGGCCACGTCGGCACCCGTGTTGGTCGCCGTCCAGGCCATCGAGCGGTTGAAGCCGATCGGGATGATCGGCCCGCCAGGCAGCGTCACGCCATAGGTGTCGATGACGCCCGGCACCACGAGGTGCACCTCATACCAGACCGAGGGGAGCGTGAGCTGCAGGTGCGGATCGCCACTGAGCAGCGCGCGGCCCGCCGCCGTGCGACGGGGCGACACCGCCCAGTTGTTGCTGCCCACCGCGATCTCGCCGTTCGGGCGCAGGTCGGCCAGCGCCAGTTGCGCGGAAGCGCGCGCGAGGTCATCGGCCAGCGCCACGCGCGCGCTGTCGCGCGGCCCGGGCGGCGGCAGCGGTGTGCGCGTCATCACCGGCGCGCGACGACCGTCCACCGGCTGAATCGGCTCCTGGATCGGCGCGTTCACCGGAAAGAGCGCATCGGCGGCCGGCGCCCCCACCAGCGCCACGACGCTGGCGCGCCGCAACTCGTCGTCGCTGTACGCCAGCGTCAGCGCCATGCGCGCGAGCAGGTAGTAGGTGTACTGCGGCTTCCACGCCTGCGGCCGCCCGTTGAACAGCCGGAATTCGAACGGCAGGTCGTCGGGGCCCATCTGCGCGATGTACGCGTTGATGCCGTCGGCGTAGGCGGTCACGAGCCGATGGTGCGCGGAGGTGTCGGGAATGGCGGCCCACTTGCGCTCCGCTCCCCAGGCGAGCCCCTGCGCCCGCGCCTGCCGGTCGAGCTCGAGCGTGCTCGCGCCAAGCAGTTCGCTGAGCGTTCCGGCCACCGCGCGCGTCTGCATCTCCAGCTGGAACAGCCGGTCGCGCGCCACCACGAAGCCGAAGGCGCGCATGAGGTCGTCCTCGTTCTGCGCGAAGATGTGCGGCACGCCGCGCTCGTCGTAGCGCACCGACACGCTGTCGCGGAGCCCCGCGATCCTCAACGTTGCGGTGCGGGGGAGATCGGCGGTGCGAACGACGGCCCACATGCCATGCGCGGGATCGAGCAGGCCGCCGATGGGCGGCACCGCGCCGATGGGCCGCAGGCCGACCCGGAGCGCGACGGCGAGCACCACGGCGGCCAGCAGGGTGAGCGCGGCGCCGCTGGCGCGGGCACCCAGGGCGGAGGCGGCGGCGCGACCGGCCATCTACTGGTTTCCGCCGAGGAGCGTCCCGAGGCCGCCGAGCACGCTGCCCTCTTCCCTCCGGCTGCCCATGCCGCGCCGCGACGCCGCGATGATGCGGTCGGCCATGCGCGAGAAGGGCAGTGTCTGCAGCACCACGCGCCCGGGTCCCGTGAGGTGCACGAAGAAGAGGCCCTCGCCGCCGAACAGGACGTTCTTGATGCCGGGCACGGTGCGGATGTCGTAGTCCACCGTGCTCTGCATCGCCACCAGACAGCCCGTGTCGACGCGCAACTCCTCGCCCGGCTTGAGGTCCATCTCCACCAGCGCGCCGCAGGCATGCACGAACGCCAGGCCGTCCCCGCGCAGCCGCTGGAGAATGAAGCCCTCGCCGCCGAAGAAGCCCGCGCCGATGCGGCGCGTGAAGGCGATGTCGATGTTGATGCCGCGGGCGGCGGCCAGAAAGCTGTCCTTCTGCGCGATCAGCTCGCCGCCCCACTGCGCGAGGTCGATCACCATGATCTTGCCGGGCACCGGCGCCGAGAAGGCGACGTCCTGCCGGCGCGTGGCGGCATTCGCGAACATCGTGATGAAGAAGCCCTCGCCCGCGAGCATGCGCTTGCCGGCGCCCAGCAGCTTGCCGAACAGCCCGCCCCCCTCGTTGTTCGGGTCGAGAGTCGTCGCCATCTGGATGCCCGCTTCCATGTAGAGCATCGCGCCCGCCTCGGCGATCACGCCTTCCCCCGGATCGAGGGTGATGATCACGCCTTGCAGGTCGTCGCCAATGAGCTTGTAGTCGATGAGGTCGGCGGGCATGGAGGTTGGGTCGAAGGCGGATGGCGGACAGCGGATGGCGGACGAAGAATGTACGCGGCGCACGTCGAAAGGGTCACCGCGCGTCGGCCAGGCGTGTCCAGCCGACGCGCGCTTGCGCCGAAGGGGACATGTGAGTGTCCCTGGAAGAGGACACTGTGAAACTCTACCAGCGCCCAGCACGTTGTGCCACATGAGTTTAGGTCCTCGGAATCCGTGGCGCAATTGATGCGGTACTCCGTGGTCGCGGCCGGCGGCGCCGGCTGCGTGAATTCACCCGACACCCAATCGTCCCATGCGATCTCTCTACGGCTTGCGGTATCTGGCACTCGGCCTCGCTGTCGTACTTGGCGCGGCGTGCGGCATCAAGCGCGTCAGCCGCGTCGACCCGGCGGCGGTCACCGATCTCTCCGGCAACTGGAACGATGTCGACTCCCGGCTCGTCGCCTCGGAGCTGATCAACCAGTCGCTGGGGGCGCCGTGGGCGCGCCAGTATGCCGACGCGCACGGCGGCGCGGCGCCGACGGTCATCATCGGCGACATGCGCAACCGCACCTACGAGCACATCGCGGTGGGCACCTTCGTGAAGGATCTCGAGCGCGCGTATGTGAACTCGGGGCAGGTGCGCGTGGTCGCCAGCAAGGAGGAGCGCGCCAGCGTGCGCGACGAACGCGCCGACCAGCAGAGCAATGCCGCGCCCGAGACGCGCACGCGCATGGCCCGCGAGCAGGGCGCCCAGTACATGCTGCAGGGCGACGTGCAGGAGATCATTGACGGCGCGGGCCGCGAGCAGGTGCGCTTCTACCAGGTGGACGCGGCGCTCGTGGACCTGGAGACGAACGCCAAGGTCTGGGTGGGCCAGCACAAGATCAAGAAGTACGTCCAGCGCCGCCGCCTCACGCCGTGACCGGGGATTCTCACATGTTCATTCGCCAATTGCTGCCGACGCGCTACGTCGCGCCCGCCATCGCCGCCGCCCTTGCCGCCTGCGCGCCGTACCCGCAGCGCATCCACGAACAGCCGGTCCTCGAGAACGGCGCCAAGCTGCCGGCGCCTCCGGCCGGTGGGCCGGGCGCCGTGGCCGCCGCCTCGGCCGCGTCCGTCGCCGCGTCGCCGGAGGCGCAGTCACGCCGGCTGGCCGACCAACTCGTGCAGGAAGGCACCGACCTGCTGGCCGCCAACGACCTCGACGGCGCGCTCAACCGGTTCGACCGCGCGTCGGTCCTTCGGCCGGACGACAAGGAGCTGCAGTTCCGCGTCGCCCGCCTGCTCGACCTGCAACTGCGGCCCCAGGAGGCGCTCATGCGCTATCAGCGTTTCCTGAACGGGCTCGAGATCGACAAGATCAAGGCGCAGGGCGACGCGAACGCGAAGATGGCCGAGGCCATCGCGCTCGCGCAGCAGCGCATCGTCGTGCTCGAGAAGCAGGTCGGCAAGGACTGACCGGCCCGCCGAGCCCGTCGAGCCAGCCGTGATCCGTCATTCGATGCGCCCACTCGTCGCGCTGCTGGTGAGTCCGCTGCTGCTCACCGGCTGCGCGCGCGCGGCACTGCAGTACGGGCACGACGGACTGGCGCCGGTGGATCGTCTGGTGCGCGCCCGGCTCGAAGCCGGGCAGTACGGCTCGGCGTACGAGGCGGTCTTTGACGCCGACGCGGCCGTGCGCGACCGGCTCCTGCGTGCGCTCGCGGCCGGCACGCTCGGCCTCTACGCGAGTCGCACCGACTCCAGTGTCTGGGCGCTCGACCGGGCGTGGGCGCTGTCGGAGGATCGCTGGAGCAAGCGCGCCGGCAACGCGGCGGCCTCGCTGGTGGTCAACGACTACGTGCTGCCATACACACCGGGCCCGACGGAGCGGCTCTTCATTCCGTTCTACGGGGCCTTGTCGTGGCTGTCGCGCGGAGAGCGCGACGAGGCGGCGGTCGAGGCCCGTCGGCTCACGCAGTTGCTCGGTATTGCGCCGGAGGACAGTGGCAGCGTCTCCGCCGCCGGCGAAGTGCGCGGGCTGCTGCACTACGTGGCCGGGGCGGTATTCGAGGCGGCCGGTGATCGCACTGCCGCCGAGGTGGCGTACCGCAACGCGGCGCGCCTGGCGCACGTGCCGGTGAACCGCGACACGACGGTCGCCGATGCGCTCACGGGTGACGTCGTGGTCGTGCTCGAGCAGGGCTTCGTTGGACATCCGGTGCCGCGCGACCAAACCGTCTGGCTCTCGCGCGACGAGTTCGGCGCGCTGCGCGTGAGCGATGACGAACGCTCGCGCCGCGCCGCCCACGGCATACTCGTGCGCGAGGGCATGCGCGCGTTCCGTCCGTACGACGCGCGTCCCCGCTACGAGATGGGCGTGTCCATCAACTGGAGCGAATTCGCGGACGGACGTCCCGTGGCGTCCGTGGTCTCGCTCTCATCGCTTGGCACGGGCGGTCTGTCGGGGGCCGCGGCACTCGTGCCGACGACGGGCAATGTGTCGCGGGCCGTCCGTGCGGACTTCGAGCGCGGGCAGGCCGCACGCTTCACGCGGGCGCTCATTCGCGCCGCGGGGCGTGCGACGCTGGTGAAGGCGGCCGGCGACCAGCTGGCGAAGGCGGATGAAGGCGAGCGGCGCCGCACCGGCCGGCGTGATCGCCGCGACGCTGCGCCGGCGGCCGGCGGCGGCGCGCGCGGTGGCGCGCGTGTCGGCGAGGAGGTCGTCGCCACGGCGGACCCGAAGCACGAGGACGACGAGAAGTCGTCCACCGTTGGGCGCGTGCTCGCCGGCATTGGCCTGTTCGCCATCGCGGCGGCGTCCGAGGTGAACGATCGCCCCGACCTGCGCAGTTGGAACTTGCTGCCGCATGACCTGCGCGTGGTGCGACTGCGCCTGCCGGTGGGCGAGCAGGATGTCCGCGCCGTCGTGGACGGCCGGGAGATCATCGTCGGGCACGCATTGGTGCGCGCGGGGCAGGTGACGGTGCTGTCGCGGCGACTCTTTCGCGCGCCACCGCTCGGCGCGGCGATCGCCGGCGCCTGGTAGCCAGCTGCGGTGGGCGCTCGGCTGGCCACGTTATCGCGGAGGCACGGAGTTGACGCGGTTGCGCACAACGCACCAGCCCGTTCCTAGTCCGATCTCCACGCCTCAGCGCACGCGCGCACGACCTCACCGGCCGGCACCACCGCATGAATGGTCTCGACGCTGCGGCCGGCCTGCCAGTATTCGTTCTCGCCGGTGCCCCCGCGCTGCTGGTCGCGCTTGAGGCGCCAGAAGCCGGTGAGTCCGTACCAGGTGCGCGCCCAGTGCTTGGTCTTGCGTCCCCTGAACATCCAGCGGGCAAAGGGACCAACCGTGGTGCCGAGTCGCTGGATGTAGGGCGTGTTGATGACTGCCACCGGCACGCCGCTCAACCGCTCCGTGCTCACGATGTCCGTCTCGCGCGCCGCCACGATGGCCCGCTTGTAGGCGTCGCCCGTCTTGCACTCGGTGGTTGCGATGAAGCGCGTGCCCAGCTGCACGGCGGCGTAGCCGAGTGCGAGCATCTCCACGAACTCGCGCGCGCCGCCCACGCCGCCGGCCCCGACGAGCGGCAGGCCCAGCGGCGCGAGTTCATCGAACAACGCGCGCGGATCGCGGTCGCCGAGGTGGCCGCCGGCGCGGTTGTTCACGGCGATCAAGCCGTCCACGCCACCGTCGCGTCCCTTCTCGCCCCACCGCCGGTTGACGACGTCGTGATAGACCACGCCGCCGACGGCGTGCACCTTGTCCACGACCCAGCGCGGATTGCCGAGCGAAGTGATGAAGAAGCGCACGCCCTCTTCGAGCGCGATGTCCACCCAGCGGATCATGCGCTGCTCGTACGTGCGCGACGACTTCTCGACGAGCGCGTTGAACCCGATGGGCCGGCCGCCGGCGAGACGGTGAATGAGCCGCAGGCCCTCGCGGTACTCGTGGCCGTGCACGTAGGTGAGCGACACCGGCTGCACCACGCCGATGCCTCCCGCCAGCGAGACGGCCGCGACGAGTTCGGGATTGCTGCACGGGTACATCGGCCCGCCGATGAGTGGTACGTCAGCCCGCGTCTGCGCCAGGAAGTCCTGCGTGGCGGCGGAGTTCATGCGGGCACCGGCGCGGTGACTGGTGTGGTGACTGGTGTGGGCACCGGTCCAAGTTTCCACGTGACGGTCGCGGTCGCCACGACGTCGCCGGCGGCGTCCGTCACTTCCGACACGAAGTCGTACTCGCCCGGCGCGAGGTCGGGGGCAACGTGGCACCGGCTTTCCGCGATCAGCCGTCCGCGCCCTTTCTTGGCGTACACGATGGCGATCTTCGTGACGATGCCGCGCATGCCAATCGGCAGCGCTCCCATCATCGCCAACCCGCTGGCCATCTCCGCGACGTTCATGAGCGCGATGGCGTGCACCGACCCGAGGTGCTGTCGCAGCGCGCGCCGCTCGTCGATGCGCACGCGCGCGTGCCCCGGCTCGAGCAGCAGCACGCGCGGCGAGACTGACCCGGAATAGGGCACCATGAAGCCGAGCAGTTTGCTGAACAGCCAGCGTCCGCCGGGCACGCCGGAGAGCCGGCGCCAATGCGCGAGAAGGTCGGCACCGGGAGAATCGTTGCGGGGCATGCGGGAACATACCGCGGAGGCAGGTGGTGGGGCAGGCGGAGGGCGGAGGGCGGAGGGCGGAGGGCGGAGGGCGGAGGGCGGAGGGCGGAGGGCATCCCACCGGCAGTGCCCGCCCAGAGAGTAGATTCCGCTCCATCTCCACTGCCGCCATCTGATTCGAATTCCGAATTCGAATTCCAATTCCGTCATCCGAATTCCAATTCAATGCCCCCTCCCAAAGCCCCCACCGTCCCATTCGAACAGACACTGCACGACGAGGTCCGCGCTGATCCGTACCGCTGGATGCGCGATCGCGACGACCCGCGGGTCACGGCCTACCTCGAGGCGGAGAACGCCTTCACGGCCGAGGCGATGCGGCCCACCGAGCCACTGCAGGACGCGCTGTACATCGAGATGCTTGGCCGCATCAAGGAAGACGACCAGACCGCGCCCCAGCGCGACGGTCCGTACGTCTATTACAGCCGCACTGAAGCGGGGCAGGCCTATCCCATCTTCTGTCGGCGGCACGAGTCGGAGGATGCCGCAGAGGAGATCTACTTCAACCAGAACGACGACGCCGCGGGACACGAGTTCTACCAACTCGGAGCGCTCGAGGTCAGTCCTGATCACCGACTGCTCGCCCTGCTCGAGGATGTGGACGGGTACGAGGACTTCACGCTTCGCGTGCGCGATCTCGCGAGCGGGCACTGGCTGCCCGACCGCGTCGAAAAGCTCGGGTTCGGCCTGGCGTGGGCGTCGGACAACCGCACGCTCTTCTATCTGACCACCGACGCGGCCAAGCGCAGCGACCAGGTGTGGCGCCACGTCATCGGCGAGCCGCGGAGCGCGGACGTCTCGGTCGTTCGCGAACCGGATGTCACCTGCAACGTCGGCGTGCATCGCGCACGCAGCGGCGAGTTCATCATCATCTCGTCCAGTTCGTTCACGGACTCCGCGGCGTGGTTGGTGCCGGCCGCGGTCCCCGACGCCGAGCCCGTGCCGGTCCGCCCGCGCGTGCGGGACGTCGAGTACGACGTGGAGCCGGGAGACGGCTGGCTGTACATCTGCACCAACCTCGACGCGCCGAACTTCCGGGTCATGCGTGCGCCGGTCGGCGCGCCCGGCGCGTGGGAGGAGTGGCTGCCGCATCGCCCGGAGGTGTTTGTCGAGGGCGTGCACGTCTTCCGCCGGCACGTGGTGGTACAGGAACGGCTCCTGGGGTTGCGGGCGCTGTCGGTGCACGACCTCGCCTCCGGCACGTCGCGCCGCATCGACTTTCCCGAGGCCGCGTACGGCGTGAGCGTCGGCGCCAACCCGGAGTTCAACAGCACGACGCTGCGCTTCACGTACTCGTCGCTCGTCACGCCCAACTCGGTCTTCGACTACGATCTGGGCGCCCACACGCGCCTGCTGCGCAAGAAGGACGAGGTGCTCGGCGGCTACGATGAGTCGCAGTACGCCGTGGAGCGGACCTTTGCCACGGCGCGCGACGGCACGCGGGTGCCCGTCTCGATGGTCTACCGCAGGTCGTTCGTGCGCGACGGCCAGCGTCCGCTGCTGCTCTACGCCTACGGCTCGTACGGCTACACCACGGAACCGACGTTCAGCTCGGCGCGCATGTCGCTGGTGGACCGCGGCGTCACCTGGGCCATTGCGCACGTGCGCGGCGGGCAGGAACTGGGGCGCGCCTGGTACGACGATGGCAAGATGATGAAGAAGATGAACACCTTCACCGATTTCATCGATGTGGCCGACCATCTCGTGCGGGAGCGCTACACGAGCGCCGACCGGCTCGTGGCCCACGGCGGCAGCGCCGGTGGCTTGCTGATGGGCGCGGTGGCGAACCTCCGGCCCGCGCTCTTCCACGCGATCGTCGCCGACGTGCCGTTCGTGGACGTCATCAACACGATGCTCGACGACTCGATTCCGCTGACGGCGCAGGAGTGGCTGCAGTGGGGCAATCCCAATGAGCGCGACGCCTACGCCTGCATGCGCGCCTACTCGCCATACGACAACGTGTCGGCGCAGGCGTATCCCGCACTGCTCGTCACCAGCGGCATCAATGATTCGCGCGTCGCGTTCTGGGAGCCCGCCAAGTGGGTGGCGAAGCTGCGCGCAACGCAGACCGGCACGCGGCCGCTGCTGCTCAAGATGCACATGGGGGCCGGCCACGGCGGCTCGAGCGGGCGGTACGAGCGGCTGAAGGAGACGGCCTTTCGGTATGCGTTCATTCTGGAGCAGGCGGGGCAGGGGCGCTGAGCGGGTCGCGCGGCCGCGCGGATTTCTTGAGCGCCGGCGTGGAGTCCGTCGCACGGCGCTTCAGATCGAGCGCCAGCCACCACTCGGGGTGCAGCACGCCGGCATACACCTCGATCGTGTCTACGAGCATCCGTGTGCGATGGGACTGGCCGAGCAGCATGACTTCCATCGGCATCGTGACTGGTTGCCGGGCGCGGCCGAGCGCCAGCGGCCGGCTGTCCACGGCCACGCCACACCGCCCGTCGGGGAGTAACTGGACCTCCTCCCAGACCCAGGCGCCGTCATGAATCGCGCGCGGGGCCGGGTATGTCCTGAGCGCACCGCTTTCGCCGACGAATACCTCGGCAAGCCCTGCCGTCCCTTCGCTCGCCGGGTAGCCGAATTCGCAGTGGGCAAACGACCGCGGCGCGGCGGGCGGCGCACCCGTGCGCTTGTCCCAGAGGTCCCAACTGCTGTCGGGTGACTGCGCGCCGATGGCAAGATGGATGTACTGCCACTGCGTCTCGATGACCTGGTGCTTCACGCGGGCGCGCACGACGAGGCCCTGACGTGCGTCCAGGGTGCGGCGGAGCCGGAGGCCATTCGGATAGGTCGAGTCGCCATTGATCGAGAAAAACGGTCGGCCACCCGCGGAGTCGATGAAGGGCGCAGGTTCGCCGAAGACATGCCAGGGGGCGAGGCCGCGCGGGCCTTCCCACGTGGACCGTTCCAGCAGGCGCGCGGGCTCGTCGCGCACCGGAAGGCGGGCGGTGTCGGCACGGAAGCCACCCGCCGACGCGATCACGCGCACCGTGCCGGCGCCGCGGGGGATGAGCAGACCTTCCTCGCTCACCGTGGCGATCGCTGTGTCGAGCGACCGCCAGCGCACCGCCCCGATGCCCCGCGGCGCGCCAGACGGCGTGCGCCCCTCGGCGAAGAGCTGCACCGGTGAAAAGCTCTGCACAACGGGACTCGTCACGATGCGTAGCTGGTCCACGAAATCGCGCGCCGGCACCCGCACATCCCAGACGGCCAACGCCTGCCGCACTGGTCGGCCATGGACCAGCAGGACAGGGCCCTCACAGGGCGAACTGGCACGGGCCAGCCAGTAGACGCCGCCGTCGAAACCCGCTCGCTCGCCGTACATCACCGCCCAGCGACCGACGGGAGAGAACCGCGCCTCACGGACCGTCGGACAGGCGAGGCTCGCCTGAAACCCGTCCACGGCTACCTTCAGCAACGAGTCGCTTCCCGGGCGCGACAGCGCCCACACGTGGCGCTCGTCCAGCCAGCTCACGGCGTGGTCCACAGCGGTCGTGCAGCGGCGATGCGCACCATCCGCGTCCGCCACGCACATTTGCACGCGTCCGGAGTCGAAGTCGTGCTCACTGAAGGCGATGAGCGAGCCGTCGGGACTAGGAAGCGCCGCGCCCTGGACGGCCAGTCCATTCGTGATGGAAGTCACCCGGCCACTCGCGAGGTCGAGTCGCGCGATGGACGAGTGCATGAGCGGAGAGAAACGGCTGGTGGTGAAGTAGAGCATCCGGTTGTCCGGCGATGGCCGTGGGTCGCCGTCGTCCCCCCTCGCATTCGTAAGCCGACGCTCCTCGCCCATCCGCCCGATATGGACCAGCTCCTGTCCGCCGCTGTCGGCAAAGGGGCGATGCGTGTACCATCCGCCGCCGTCGGGGGCGGCGCTCACCTCGATGCCGAGACTCGCGAAGACCGCCGGCAGACGGGAGACCGCTTCGGTTGAAAGCTCGATCACTTCCGGAAGCGGTTCGTCGGCCCGCAACGGGATGGCCCTGCTGGTCAGGACGCTGGAGTCGGAGGAGATGCCCGTCAACACCAGGATGACATCGGGGGCGAGCGACCGTCGCCATGCGAGCGCCCCGGCCGCGAGTACGGCCATCGCGATGATGACGGCGACGCCCAGGCGCACCCGAGACCGCCACGACGCGGCGCGCAGCAGGCGGCGGCGGCGCTCCGGCGGCAGCGCCTCGCCCAGCAGCGCGCGGAGATGCTCGTCCGAGTTCCCGTGCACGCCGCCCGCCTCGCGCAGGCTCGCGAATCGCGCCAGCAGCTCAGCCAGTTCGCCACTCTGACCGCTGTCCACGAGCAGCTCGGCCGACAGGCGAAGGGCCGCAAGGTCGGCCGACGGATTGCTGGCCACGGCGCGCGCCACGGACAGCCGGGCGCGTGCCGTCGCGGGCGTGCCGAGCATCGCCAGCAGGGCCGCCGCGATCTCGTCGTGTGCGGGCACCCACTGGTCGTCGACGCGCTGCACCATGGCGCCGACTTCGAGCGATTGCAGTGACGCCTCGGTCACGTCGACCGACGTGCCCGCGGCCAGCGCCAGCGTCTTCGTGGGGCACGGAACGCCGGTGGCCGACAGGAGCGTCAGCAGTTCTCGGCTCAGCGTGTCAAGCCGTCCGATGCGTTGCTGCATCGGATCGCTACTCGCAAGC
>JBBQZD010000070.1:0-11671 GCA_038208045.1 Gemmatimonadales bacterium
GCATCGACAACGACGCCGGATCGAGGAAGAGCGACGAGTCCCCACCATACGGCAGCAGCCCGGCCAGGCGGCCGCTGTAGCCGTTGGCCGTCTCGGGCGTGGAGTCGGCGATCGTCACCTTTTTGGTGAAGTCCGGATTCAGGTGCAGCAGCTGCCGGCGCGTGAGGTCGTTGACCAGCACGCCGCCGTCGGGCAGCGGCCGGACCGTGGACACGGAGCCGAGCAGGTCCGCCGGAGAGACCTTGGTGACGGCACCGAGGGAACGGACCGGCGGCAGCGCCTGCTGGGCCGCCGCCGGGCCGGCCGCGGTCAGCAGGGTGACGGCAAGGAGAAGTGATGTGGTGTTGCGCATGATGGTCACGGAAAGTTGAGAGGCGTACATCAGCGAACGATGACGGTGCCGCCGCCGCCCGAAGGCACGGCGCCGCCACCCATGAAGATGAACGGACCGCCCGCGGTGCCGCCGACGGTGGCGCTGCGGATGGAGGCGAGATAACGCTGGTCGAGGTTGCTGGCCACGATGGCCGGCAGCTTGCGGCGCTGTTCGGCCGTGAGCACGGCCTTCACGCGCGGCGCGTACTCGATGAGTATGTCCACGGACTGCTCGCGCGTCTTCTTGTACATCGTGTACGCGTCATCGTGGCTGTAGGTGTCGCTGAGACCGGCCAGCTGCTTGACGACCGGGGCCCACAACTTGTTGAGCCGAATGAGATACGCGCGGTTGATCGTGGCGAGCGAGTCGCCCTGCGCCGCCGTGAGGTGCAGCGAGTCCGTCTGCCGCAGGATCATCGACATCGGGTTGATGGTGACGCCGCCCACGCCGTACATGGCGTTGAGCTGGCTCTCGCTGGCCTTCTGGCCGGGCAGGCGCCGCCCGCGGTCGAGCTGCTGCGTGAGCAGCTGCCGCTCGCGCGCCGGCCCGAGGTCGAACCGCATCAGCGCCGTGACGACCACCGGCTGCCGCGTCGTGGTGACGGCCGGCAGCACCGAGCCGAAGCGCTGGTTCACGTCGTACTTGTAGCGCTGCGTCAGCGGGTCGAAGCCACGCACGTACAGCAGCGTGGCGTCGGGCTGGGGCTGCTGGCCCCAGCCGCGAAGGTTGTTCTCGCCGTGCAGGATCAGGTCGGCCGCGCCGATCGGATTGTTCACCTGGAACGACAGCGTGGCGCGCTGCGGCAGGTGGAGCTTGAGCGGATTGAACGAGACGCTCAGGAACGCCGACTGGGACCAGGCGCCGCCACAGCTGTTGCGCGCCGCCAGCGTGCCCAGCTGCGTCTCGAGGCAGCGCCGTGCGTCACCCGATGCACTAGCCAGGAGCGTGCGCATGGACGTGGCCAGCGCGGCGTCGGACGTCGTGGCCGGGTTGGCGATGAAGGCGCGATCGTTGTTCAGGCCGTCGCCGTTGACGTCACCGCCGACGAGCGGCGTGTACGGGCTGCCCGACCGGACGCTGCCGACCCAGCTCACCCGTACCGCGTCGAAGAAGTTGTAGCCGAGCTGGTACTGCAGCTGGTGATGCGCGTCGAAGCCGGAGCGTGACCAGCTGGTCGCGCGCGGATCGCCGGTCGTGCTCTGGAAGCCGCGGAACTGCTCGCGCACGTTGGCGTAGACGTAGCCGAGGCTCCAGGTGAGGCTCGAGCTGAACGTCGACGGCGACAGGCGCAGCGTCATCTGCCTGGACTCCGACTGCAGGTCCGAGCGGTTCTCGTTGACCACGTTGAACTGCGCATTCTTGCGCGAATCGCGCGGCGCGGCCGCGCCGGTGCGCGGATCGATGCTCGTGACGGGCACGTAGACGGGACGCCCGCCCTCACCGGCCAGCGTGAAGCGCGGCGTGCCGCCGAAGTTGAGGTCGAACGATCCGGGCTGGTTCTGGTTCCGCGAGTACGTGACGTCCACCGACCCCGTGAAGCGGTTGCCGAGCACCGGGCCGTTCCACTGGAGGTTCGACCGGACGCTGCGCGTGGCCTGGAAGTCCTTGGCGAAGAGCGCCACGTTCGGCACCGAACTGCTGAACGGCGAGCCCACCGAACCGTCGGCGCACGCGCCGGGAATGGAGCCGGTGTTTGTCAGCCAGTTGCTCCAGTTCTGCGCCGGCACCGTCGCGCCGAAGCAGCCGAGCTGTTGCACCGCCGAGGGCAGGCCGGTGTTGTCGAGCGCGCTGCCGAGCAGGGTGGCCTGCGGGAGGTTCTGGAAGACGCCGAGGCCGCCGCGCACCACGGCGCGCGGGCCGCGGATGGCGCCCTCGAAGCCGGGAATCTGCGGCGCCTGGCCGTACTGCCACGAGAAGCCGAGCCGCGGGCTCGCGTACACCTTGTCCGGCGTGCTCGAGTTGGACGACCCGAACAGCCGCGCAATCTCGGGATTGTCGTTGGGCCCGGCGCTGAATTTGTTGCCGTCCACGCGCAGCCCGTACTGGATCTGCAGGCTGGGCGTCCGGCGCCACGAGTCGCCCAGCGACACGGCGCCCACGGTCTGGCTGCCGCTGCGCACGCGCGGCGAGAGCTGGCGCGTGAACGACGACGCCCGGCCGGCCTCGAGGTCGGCCAGCGAGTTGTACGAGAACGAACCGAGCTGGTTGACGGTCTGGTCCTGGTCGAATGCGTCGCGGCGCACTTCGTTGGTGAACTTCAGGCGGTGCTTGTTGTTCTTGCTGAACCACGACATCGAGTTCACGTAGCCGAGCGTGGCGTTGCTTTGCGAAGTGCCGAGGAACTGGTTGCCGCCAAAGGAGACCGTGCGGAGGCCCGTCGTGCCGTCCGGCAGCGTCGAGTTGATGCGAACACTGCCGCTGGGCAAGTCGAGGTACGGGTTGCCCTCGCCGTGGGACCCGCCGAGCGTGACGTTGGTCTCGGTGAGGAACCCGGAGAGGATGCCGGAGTCGAAGTACGCCGAATGCCGCCCCTGCACGCCGCCATTCCAGTTGGTGCGGTCGCCGCTGTGGCCCGGCAATTCGCTGATCGAGCCGCCGGCGGGGTCCATGCGGTTGGCCGAGCCGTTGAACGTCAGCGCGTAGGCCGCGCCCGAGCGCGAGCCCGGTGGCGCGAGGTTCAGCGTGCCCAGCAGCGAGCCGCTGTCGCGGTTGCGGCTGCCGACACTCCGGGCCGGCGCCACCGGAATGCCCTGGGCGCGCAGGATGTTGATGAGCCGCGTGGCCGAGTCCGGGCTGACGCCGCTCGTGCTGAGGCCCGTGGACGACGTGTTGAGCAGCGTCTGCAAGTCGTTGGAGCGGCGGCCGAGCTGGTACGACACGTTGTAGAAGATCTCGTCGATCTTCACCGGGCCCGACAGCAGGCCGCCCAGCGACACGTTCGTGTACTGCTGGCCCAGCGCCTGCGCCGCGCGATCGGTCCACTGCAGCGACGGCGCGTCGAGGTTGAGCGAGATGGTGCGGTTCTTGAAGTTGTTGCCCGAGGGCGAGCGGATGTTGAACTGCGCCCCGCTGAAGCCGCCGCGCGAGACGTCGTACGGCGCCGTGCTCAGCGACGACGACACGCCGGCATCGCGCGGCACGTCCGCGCCGCCAAAGGACCCGCCGTTGAGCGTCGTGGCGTTCTGGTCGGGCGTCAAGCCGAGCACCGAGAAGCCCGAGGCGTCGCCGCTCGTGCCGGGCACCAGGGTGACGCCGGGCAGCGACGCCGCCATGGCCGCCAGGTCGCCGGCGTTTGCAGCCGAGACGTTGGCGTTGTTGATGCCGCGCTCGGTGCCCGAGATGTCGGGCGTGCGCTCATCGCGCGTGGTGCGGGTGCGTTCGCCGGCTACGACCTTCACCGCCTCGAGCTCGGTGACGGCCTTCGACAGGCGCGCATCGGCAATCAGGATCTGCTCATCCGCCATGCGCTTCACCTCGAAGCGCTTGGGCGAGAAGCCGATGGCCTGCACCAGCAGCATGTAGTCGCCGTCCCCGTTCGGGAACGTGATGGTGTACCGGCCGCTGTTGTCCGTGGTGGCCCGGCGCGCGACGTTGCCGCTGATGGACGTGGCGGTGACCCGCGCACCCGCGATGGCGATGGAATCGGTGCCGGTCACCTTGCCGCGAATCACGTCGACGTCCTGCGCGAGGACGCGTGACGGCGCGAGCAGGAGAACGGCCGTGAGGGCGACGGCGACACGAAGGAAACTCGAAAAGCGCATCTGATGTCTGCGAGGAGAGGGCGTTCGCGGCCCGGAAGGACCGGGGCACGTCGGGCTGAGGTCTTGGACTCCGTCGGGAGTCTAATGGTTTACGCACCTGGAGCGGCACCGGTTTCGGCATTCCCTCCATTGCCACCTCTACAGCCGGGGACGGCCGCGCGTTGGTCATCCGGCCGGAGCGCGGAATACCGTCCCCGGCGCGTGGTGGAACAGCCGGCAGGCACCCCGCATTAGCTTTCACGTCTGGCCGCGCCGGCGCACGTCGCCGGCCGCGGACCCGTGTCGCACCCTGCCCTGTCCCTCTCCCCGCCGCATGCACCCCCTCGAAGCCGTCTGGCTCGCCCTCGACACCATCCGCGTGCAGAAGCTCAAGAGCTTCTTCACGCTCCTCGGCGTGATGATCGGCGTGATGTTCCTCATCACGGTCATCTCGATCGTCGAAGGCATGAGCAAGTACGTGGAGGAGGACTTCGCGGCCAAGCTGCTGGGCGTGAACACCTTCACGCTGCGCCGGCGCCCCTTCGTGCAGGTCGGCGGTGTGAGCGAGGCCCAGTGGCGCGAGTTCCAGCGCCGGCCGAGCATCGACGACGCCGACGTCGCCGTGGTCCGTGGCGTCCTGCCGCGCGGCGCCCGCAGCGCCATTGAAAACGTGACCTTCGCCAACGCCGTGGCGCCCAACGCCCGACCGAAGCCGCTGCAGGCCGTCGCGACCGAGCCGGCCTACTTTCGCATCAAGAAGTACGACCTCTCCGCAGGCCGCGTCTTCACGCAGCAGGAGGCCGACCTCGGCCTGCCCGTCGTCGTCATCGGCGCCGAGGTGGTGGAGGCGTTCTTCGAGGGGCTCGACCCGATCGGGCGGGAGATCCGCGTGGGCGGCATGCCCTACCGGGTCATCGGCGTCATCGAGAAGCAGGGAACCGTCTTCGGCTTCTCACTCGACCGGCTGTTCATCGCGCCGTACAAGTCGCCGCTGTCGCGCGTCACCAACCCGCGCGGCGACATCTCGGGGCTGATCGTGCAGACGCTCACGCGGCCGGAAATGGACGGCGCCATGGAGGACGCCCGCGAGGCGATGCGCGGCGCGCGGCACCTGCGCCCCGCGCAGCCCGACAACTTCTCCTTCGAGACGCAGGATCAGGCGCTGTCGTTCTTCGAGGGCATCAAGAGCAAGCTCATCGTCTTCGGCACGGCCCTTCCCGCCATCGGGCTCGTCGTCGGCGCGATGGTGATCATGAACATCATGCTGGTGGCGGTGGCCGAGCGCACGCGCGAAATCGGCATTCGCAAGGCGCTCGGCGCCCGGCGCCGGGACATTCTCACGCAGTTTCTGGCCGAAGCGGCCACGCTGTCGCTCATCGGCGCGGGCATCGGCATCGCGCTCGGCTTCGGCCTCGCCCAAGTGATCGCCAAGGTTTCGCCGCTCCCGGCGGCGGTCGCGCCGTGGGCCATCGTGGCGGCGCTCGTCCTCGGCGCCGGAGTTGGCATCGCGGCCGGGCTCTATCCCGCCAGCCGGGCCGCCCGGCTGGACCCCATCGAAGCCCTGCGCCAGGAATAGCGATGCCATTTTCCGAACGGCTCTTCCTGATGCTCGAGGGGGTGCGGCTCGCCCTCGACGCCATTCGCGCCAACCGCGTGCGCGCCTTCCTGACCATCTCGGGCATCGCGATCGGCGTGCTCGTGGTCGTGGCGATGTCCGCCGCCACGCACGGCATCGAGACGAGCTTCAAGTCCGACGTCGACGCCACCGGCGCCACCACCTTCCAGGTGCGCCGGCGCGACATCCGCCTGTCGGGCTGCTCCCCCACCGACGACACCTGCACCGACCGGCGGAATCCCGCCATCTCCACCGCCGAGCGGACGGCCATTCGCCGCCTGTCGTCGGTGGCGTCGGCCACCGACATGTGGGCGGCGTCGGGCGAAATGCGCTACCGCGACCGCACGCTGCCCAACGTCGGCTACGACGCCATGTCGGCCAGCTGGATGGAAATCGACCGCGGCGACATCAACCCGGGGCGCAACTTCAGCGCGGTCGAGGCCAAGAGCGGCGCGCGCGTGCTCATCGTCAACGATTCCCTCAAGCAGCAGCTCTTCGGCGACTCCGATCCCATCGGCAAGCCGGTGCTGATCGACAAGGTCGCGTTCGAGGTGATCGGCGTGTACCACACGACGGCCGGATTTCTCAAGTCGCTCGACGGTCGCGGCCCGGACAAGCCGCGCGGCATCATGCCCTACATGACCGCCAAGCAGTCGCTGGGCCTGCGCGACCGCAACGCCATCATGCTGGTGAAGCCCGAGGACGGCGTGCCGCAGGGCGAGGTGATGGACGACGTGACCGCCACGCTGCGCGCGATGCGCGGGCTGCGCCCGGCGCAGGTCAACGATTTTGCGCTGGTCACCAACGACCGGCTGATGGAGACGTTCGACCAGCTCTTTGGCGCCATCTTCCTGGTGGGCATCGCGCTCTCCGCCGTGGGCCTGCTCGTGGGCGGCGTGGGCGTGATCGCCATCATGATGATCTCGGTGACCGAGCGCACGCGCGAGATCGGCGTGCGCAAGGCGCTGGGCGCGACGCGCGGCACCATCCTCTGGCAGTTCCTCGTCGAGGCCGTGACGCTCACGGGCATCGGGTCGGTCGTGGGCCTGGCACTGGGGTGGGTGCTGGCGCTGATCCTGCGCACGTGGACGCCGGTGCCCGCGGAAGTGCCGTTCACGGCAGTGCTGCTCGCGCTCGCGGGCAGCCTCCTCACGGGCGTGCTGTTTGGCATTCTCCCGGCAACGCGTGCCTCGCGGCTCGACCCCGTTGATGCGCTACGGTACGAGTGAGCGCCGCGGGCGCGGCACCCGCCGGCACTGCGTCGGCGTTCAGCTCTCGGCGAGCAGGTACTCCAACGCCTCGGCCGCACTGTACGACTCGCGCCCCTTGGCCACCCGCGCCACCTCGGCCACGGCGTCGCCACTCGTGAGCACCGGCGGTTCGATGGTTCCGTCGCCGAGCGGCTGACCAAGGCCAATGACCGACATGAGGCCGTTGCACAGGCAGCGGCGTCCCTCGGTCTCCGCCATGGCGCCACCAGAATCGGACCAGCCGTCGGTCGGCGCCGCCGGGCAGTGATAGCCGAGGCTGCCACTCTCCTTGCGGTACGCGGTGCGCAGGTAGCCCAAGTCGCAGCAGCGCGTGCGCGTGTCGTTCTGTTCCTCAAGTCCCGGCGCACGCACGATCTTGAATGGGAAGCCGGTAGGCGACGCGCGTGGATCGGTGAAGACGTCCACCTCACCCTTGGCCACGGCGCGGAGCACCGTGCGCTTGATGTCGGGCGCGATGCCCGACTCGTCGGAGTAGGCAAAGACAGTGCCCACCTGCACGCCAGCGGCGCCCGCGGCACGCGCCTCGCGCACGCCTTCGGGAGTGCCGAAGCCACCGGCCAGCCAGAACGGAACGCCCAGCGCACGCATCGCCGAGAGGTCGGTGACGTCGCGCTCGCCGTAGATGGGTTCGCCCCGCTCATTGAGTTTCATGACGCCGCGCGGCGGCGCATTGTGCCCACCGGCCACCGCACCTTCCACCACGAAGCCGTCCACCGGTCCCGTGGCCTTGCGCGCGAGGTTGGTGGCGAGCGTGTGCGCCGACACGATGGCGAGAAAGAGCGGGCGCTTCAGGTTCAGGTGCGTCATCCCGAAGCGGCCCGGATCGAGGCTCACGGACGCGGTGCCGCCCGGCACGTCGTCGTCCACGTCGAGTCGCAATGAGGTCGGGGCGTGCCGGGACAGCGTCTCGAGCGCGCCGGGAATCTCACGCGGGATGCCCGCGCCCATCAGCACCACGTCCACGCCCGCGAGCATCGCCCCGTACAGGGACGGCAGCGTCGGCATCTGCACCTTGGTCAGCAGGTTGATGCCCACCGGCCCGTTGTGCCCTTCCTTGGCGAGCCAGACCTCGACGAAGTTCGCGGCGATGGTCACCTGCTCGCGGAAGACCCCCATGGCCGCCCGGTACATCGGCAGCAGGCTGTACGGCTCTCCCGCCGTCCGTCCTTCGGGCTTCCAGTAGCGCTTCAGGATCTCCGCCGAGACGTCCGGCAGCGGGAAGTGGGCAAGCGCGCGGCGCACGGCACCACAGGGATCCCCATCCTGCAGGCGCCGCACGAAGACCGAATCGAGGGCGGTGCCGGACACGACGCCGAGTTGCCCAAGCGACGAGACCGCGCGCGCCAGTCGCCAATTGGAGACGGCTATGCCCATGCCGCCCTGTATGACGAATGGAAGTGCGACTGCGGTCATCGATGGGACTCCATGGGACAGGAGAACTGTGGCATATCCTATTGAAATTACACCCAGTACGACCACGTGTCGGTCGTGTAATCTGCGTAGGGGGAACCCTCGCGCGCAACGGCTCTGACGCCCGTCAGTCGGCCGGCGTGCCCCAGGTGTCGGCAAGCCGGCGCTGCAGTGCCATGAGGGCCACGCACACCCCGACCACCAGGAGCGCGCCGGCTCGCTCGGCCGCGACCGCCGGGTGGAAGAACGACACCACCGCGCGAAGCATCGTGCCCAGCAGCGAGGCGACGAGCCACGCCCCCACGCTGGTCATGACGAACGTCCGCGCCACCACGACGAACATGGCAAGCACGGCGACGAGCATCGTGCCGAACAGCGCCGGGGGCGCCACCAGGATGTTCGCGCTCCACGTGGGCTGTGCCGAGGCCACCAGCAGGGCGACGAGCAGCAGGGACAGCGCCACGCGGACCGCCGGCGTGCGGGCCAGCAGGACGATCGTCAACACCGCGATTCCGGCAATCAGCACGGGCCAGAAGAAGCCGTCGGCAACCGACAGCGCGCCCGACACCGCCGGCACCGCGTTTGCGGCGTCGGAGAGATAGGGCGGCGGCGCGACGCGGCTGTGCCAGCTGAGCGTGACGAGTGCTCCCGCCAGCCGCACACTCCCGGCCAGGGCCAGGCCGGCGACCAGCGTGGCGCGCCAGCCGCCGCGGCCCGCGGCCAGCATCACGAGACCCGACCGCCGACGCAGTGAATCGAACACGAGCCAGACGCCGGCGGCAACGGCCAACCCGAGCAGCGAACCCGCATAGCCCCCGGCAATTCCGGTCAGGAAGCGGGACCATGGCTCGGTGGTGTCGTAGCCCGCGAGATCGGCCGGGACCTGGTTGAGCGCATCCGCGAGAAAGACCAGCGCCAGCGCCCCCAGCACGATCAGCGCGCGCCGCCGCGTGAAGAAGCGCCCCGCGTCCACGGAGACGCTTCGGCGCCGCGCCAAGAACACGCCCACCACCAGCAAGGCGAGCGCGGCAAGGCCAAACCCGCCCGCCACGAGGCCCTGCGTGAGTCCACGCTTGGCGTCCTCGCGGAGGAATGCCTCGGGCAGTTCGACCGAGCGGCGCACGAGCACCACCTCGTCGCCGGCCAGCGCCACGCGCACGCGTGCGAGGGCGTCGCCAGGGAGGTGGACCGACGTATCGGCGTACGTGATGGTGATGTCCGTCCGCTGGGCTTTTCCGGCCGCGGCCACCCGGCGTTCGACCACGAGGTCGGACTCCTGCAACGACTGCAAGCGAACACCCTCGTGCGCCACGGCCAGGCGGGCCAGCGTGCGCGCGGAATCGGCGCTCACGGAGTCACGCCACACAGCGTCGGGCAGCAGATGTCGCACGTCGAGCAGCCGGCCATCGGGGAGCACGCGAACGCGCCACTCCTCGGCCCGCTGTTCCAGGGCGGCGTGCGGTCGGACGTAGCGCACCACCCACCAGGCCGGCGGTTGGTAGCTGGTGGCCAGTTCGGCGGCCAGACGGTCGGCGTCGTGCGCACGCAGGAACCGCGTCCAAAACCGCATCGAGTCCGACGGCGTGGTGCGCGCGAGGCGCGTCCACGTGCCGAGATCCACGCTCCGCGTGCGCACGGCGGAATCGGCGACGGCCAGCACCTGGGCCCTCGATGCCGTCGCCTCGGCGCCGAGCCGCGCCCGGCGCGAGGCGGTCGCACCCACGGCGAGGGCGGCAACCGCGAGCGCGACAGCGCCCCATTCTGCCCATCGCGACAGGGTGCGAATGGGCTCGACGACGACCGGCGGCGCCGGCGCGCGTGCGGCCGCGGGCGCGATGGCCGCGAAGCGATCCTCCGCCGTGGCATCGGTCAGCCCGCCCTGCCGCCACCAGCGCCAGCCGACGAGGAGCGCGGGCAACGCCACAATGGCGGCGATGAACGCGGCGGCGACGCGATAGGAAGGCGCGGTTCCCGCCGTCGTGAATGCCCCGAACAGCACCAAGTCGTAGAGGAAGTGCCCCATCATCGTCGGGAGCGGGCCAAGCCAGACGACGAGCGTGCCCCACAGGCATGCGTCGAGGAAGATCTCGACGCCGCGGGAGTAGGCTGGCCACGACGCATAGCTGGCGTGCGCGAACCCGAAGACGAGCGCCGTCACCACCACGCCGGCCGCCATCCAGCGGACCCGGTGCGGCCGGTTGCCAACCCACAGCGACAGCAGCGAGAGCGGCAGGACGCGGAAGAGTGCTTCCTCCCACACGCCGGCATTCAGCGACGTGGCGACGGCCGAGAGCCACGGCGCCGGCGTGGCCATCAGGTTGGGGCTGTCGATCAGCTCGGCCGGCACCCACCAGCCAAAGAGCCGCCGTGCCGCGAGGTAAAAGGCGGCGACGTAGGCGATGCCGAAGGCGGCGAGGACGTAGCCCAGCGCCACGCGCCCGGCGACCTGCCGCGTGCCGCGCGCGGGCCACCAGCGCCACCAGGAGAGCTGCTGCGGAAAGGCGTGGCGCGACGCCGCTTCCGCCGCGGCGAGCGTCAGCGCGAGCACGAGCGCCGTGAGCGCCCCGCCCGCGACCGTGGCCGCGATGGTGAGCCAGCGGAACTGCGTCGCCGAGGTCGCGGTGTCGTACCGGAACCAGGCGAGCGAGCGTTCATTGAGTCCGGCGGCGAGCGTCAGCACGCCCACGACCGCGGCGGCGATCCACGCCGACCGCCAGCGCACGTCGCCCGCTGCGCTGTAACGGCGCAGCACGAGCACGACCGCAATGAGCAGCAGCGCGATGCCGAACTGCGCGCCAAGCGCCAGCTGCTCGTTGGCACTTCGCATCTCGCGATACCGCCGCTCGAAGGCCTGCGGCACGGCCACCGACCGGCGCGCCGCCACGGGCACATCGCCGGCGATGGTGATCGTGAGCCGGAGCGGCGCCGCCAGCAGCGCACGCTGACGCCGTTCGAAGACGATTGTGTGATCCACGCGTCCGCTGCCCGTCTTGGTCTCGTAACTGGCCGAGGCCAGCGTCCAGGCGTCGGCTGGCGCGGCGAGCCAGCCGGACCGCACGGCGTCGGCGAGCACGCGCGCGGCATCGCCCGTCAGCGCCGGGCGGGCGTCGAGATCCGCCAGCTTGCGAACGAACCCGACGACCCGACCGTCGGGCGCGAGTGACACGACGGTCTCGTGCGGATCGCCCGGCGTGAACCACCGGACGTCCCAGCGGTACAGGGCGTAGTCGCGCCCGCGCACGACGGCGCGCACGGTGTCGGC
>JBBQZD010000071.1:0-11598 GCA_038208045.1 Gemmatimonadales bacterium
GGCGGGAAAGCGCGGATTGATTTCGATGACGTGGAGCGCATCGGCCGTCATGTCGCCCTTGGCGGCGATCACCTCCACCTCGAGGGGGCCACGCCACTTGAGCGTCTTCACAACCGCCGCGGCGAGCGCCAGGAGGGCGGGGCTGCCGACGGTGACGCCAGACCAGCCCTTGCCCTTGTCCGTGAGCGCGAGCTTGCGCATGGCCACCGCGCCCACCGTTGCGCCCGTGCCGTCACCGAGCGCGCAGACATTGTATTCATCACCGTCGAGGTGCTCCTGCATCACGACGGGCAGTCCCCACATCGCCGCGTGATAGCTGAAGGCCGCGTAGACGTCGGCCTCCGAGTAGCAGACCGAGGCGCCGTAGTGGACGCCCTTTACGACGACAGGCAGCCCAAACTTCCGCACGAGTCGCTCGACGCCATCCGCGCTCATGAGGGGCTCCGACTCGGGCACGTGGATCCCGTGGAGGCCGTCGAGCTTGGGGAGGTGCGGCTTGGAGCTGCGCTCGATGGCCTCGAGCGAGGGCACGAAGGTTCCCACGCCCAGTGCGCGCAGCTCCGGCTCGAGCGATGCGATGGCGCGGATCTCGGAGTCGAGCGTCGGAATGAGCACCGTGATCCCGAAGGTCCCGGCGAGCTCGCGCAGGCGGTGCAGCAGCGTGTCGCGACCTGCGGCGGGTATCGGGAGAATCGCGCCGCCGTCGAGGAGACCGTCGGCGTAGAAGCCGGGATCGAGCGCGTCGTAGCCGAGCCCGATGATGCGCCCGGCGAAGCCGGGGTCGAGGCGCAACGCCCGCGCCACCGCCACGCCCGGTGCGGGATTGTCGGTGGCGTTCATCCCGGTGACGGCGATCGTGCCGCGGAGCGGGGAGGTCACTTCACCAGGCCATGCTCGCGAAGCCGCGAGAGCAGCTCGTTGACGTCGCGCGCGACGTCGTCCTCGGGCTCCATGTCGAACTCGGCGTGCAGGGCCTCGATGACGGCCTCGGGCGACGCGCCTTCCTTGAGGGCGCGCAGCATGGCCAGTCCGGTGGCGTTGACGTTGTAGGTGTGGCCGGTCACCGGGTCGAAGACGAACCCCGTGTCACTGATGGCCAGTTCGTGCAGGCGGTTGGTGTTCGACATGGGCAAGCCGGCGGAGAAAGGTGTGTTCCCTGGCACTGCAGTGCGACGACAACTCGCCGTCGAAGTTAACGACGGCACCCTTATGGACGGCCTCGCAGCGCCTGGGCGATCGCCGGTTCCGCGAGCGCCGCCATGACCGCGTATCCGGCGGCGTTGGGATGTACCCCGTCGGGCGACCATTCGATCCGCAGCCCCTGCCGCGCATCGGCCATCGCCGTGTGGTAGTCGAGATAGACCGCACCGTGTGCGGCCGCGTACTGCCGAATCCAGGCATTCAGCGCGACGATTTTCAGTGCCGGCTCGAGTCCCCGCTTCCACGGGTAGTCGTATACCGGCAGCACCGACGACAGCACGACCCGGATGCCGTTGGCCTGCGCCATCTCGGCCATGGCCGCGAGGTTGTCCTCGATCATCTCGAGCGTCGAGGGCCCGGTGTTGCCGGCGATATCGTTGGTGCCGCCGAGAATCACGACGACGGCCGGCGTGAGCGCGATGACATCCTGATGGAAGCGAAGCACCATCTGCGGCGTCGTCTGGCCGCTGATGCCGCGGCCGACATAGGGCTGGCCGGGGAAGAGCTCCGGGAACTGCGCCGCGAAGCCCTCGGTGATGGAGTTGCCCATGAAGACCACCCGCTGCTCGCCGAGCGTCGGCGGCGGCAGTTCGGCATTGGCCGTGCGGTACCGCTGCAGGTTCGCCCAGTCGGCGTCAGCGCCCTGCGCGGCGATGGCTGCCGGCGCCGCGAGGATGAAGAGCGACGCGGCCAGGCCGGCGAGGCGTTCGGGTGTCGTCATCGGGGAGTGCCGGAAAGGGGACCGGGGTCGAACTCAGAACGTGACGACCTGCTCCGTCCGGTCGCCCGGCTGAAAATACAGGCTGCGCCGCTCGTCGCCCGGCTGCTTGTTGAGCACCACGACGTTCTGCTGGTCGTTGAACGTGTCGAACAGCACGTGGACCTTGAGCCCGACGGTGTGGATCGGTCGCGCGGCCTTCCACTGCACCAGCACCCACCAGATGGGCTGGTCCCCCTCGGCGTCGCCGCCGCTGTCCACGACCTCGGCGGTGAGCCGCGCGCCGTCGGCCGTGACGCCGAAGGTCTGCCCGATGTAGGCGCTCACCGCGGCCTGCGCCGCGGCCTCGTCGGTGACCTTCCGCTTGATGCCCTTCTCGAGGTCGTCGCGGAACATGCGCACCCGCGCGACCACCATTGTTCCCTCGACGACCATGCGCGTGTGCGCGATGTGCATGTCGTGCCGCGTCGCCGGCGCGGCGTGCGGCGGCGACGCTCCCAGGGTCAGGAGCGAGCCGGCCGCGAGCACCGCGCGCCACGACGAGATCACGGCAGCGGTCTCGTCGCGGCCTTCCAGCTGTTGTTGTCGCGGTTGATGTCCGCGAGCACTTCGTTGGGGTCGAGCACCACCTGGAGCAGCGGCTTGCCCGAGAAGAAGCCATAGGTGAACGACTTCTCATTGTTGCGCCAGACGTCGGCGGGCAGCTTCACGAGCGTGCCCGTGCCGTCGTCGAAGGTGATCCCCAGCTGGATGGGCATCACGAGCCCGCCCTTCTGCTCGACCGTGATGCGGTGGTAGTACTTCCCCTTGGTGGCATCGCCCGCGAGCTCGGCGGCGTCCTGCGTCTCGACGCCGCCCAGCGCCTGGTCGTTGGCATACGTCGTGTAGAACAGCCCGCGCCAGAACCAGTTGAGCTGCTCCCCGGCACCGTTCGCCATGGTGCGGAAGAAGTCGGCCGGCTGGGGTTTCTTGAACACCCACTTGGCGGCGTACTCGTGGAAGGCGCGGTCGAACGCCGCGGGCTCGAGCACCTGCTCGCGCAGCATCACCAGCGTGGTCGCCGGCTTGGCGTACGCCTGCGGACTGTAGTTGGCGTAGACGAGGTCCGACGCTGTCATCATCGGCACCTGCGCGACATTGCGCATGTAGTCGACGATGTTCTTCGCCGGGCCACGGTTCGACGGATAGGCGGGGTCCCAGTCCTTCTCGGCGTAGTACTGGATGAACGAGTTCATGCCCTCGTCCATCCAGCCCCAGCGACGCTCGTCGGTGGCGAGGATCATCGGGAACCAGTTGTGCCCGACCTCGTGAATGGTCACCGAGATGAGGCGCCACTTGAGTGACGGGTCAAACGTGCCGTCGGGGCGCGGGCGCGCGCCGCAGAAGGCGATCATGGGATACTCCATGCCGCCCACCGAGCCGTGCACGTTGCTCGCCACCGGGTAGGGATACTCGATGACCATCCGCCCGTACGTCACCATCGTCTGCTTGATGGCCTTGGTGCTGTACTGGTCCCACAGCGGCATGGCGTCGCGCGGGTAGACCGAGTGCAGTTCGATGAGACGCCCGCCGGGCGTATAGCGGAAACCCATCGCGTCCCAGATGAACGTGTGCGAGCTGGCCCAGGCGAAGTCCCGCACGTTCTGCGCCGTGAAGCGCCAGGTGAGTGGCGCTCGGCCCGCGGGACGCGTGGCGGGATTCCCCACCTCGCCGGGGCTCACGATGAAGACCGGCTCAGTGGAATCCCATGCCTTCAGCAGCCGCGCGCGCTGCGTGGCGGTGAGCACCTCAAGCGGATTCTGCAACACGCCCGTGGCGCGCACGATGTGGTCGTGCGGCACGGTCATGGTGACGTCGAAGTCGCCGAACTCCTGGTAGAACTCACCCTGCGAGTAGAACTGGTCGTTGGTCCAGCCGCTGACGTCGTCGTAGACGGCGGCGCGCGGATACCATTGCGCAATCTCGTACTCCCAACCGTCCTTCACCTTGTCGCGAGCGTTGCGCTGGGTGTTGCGCCCCTGCTCGGGGACGAGGTACGCCCACTCGATCTCCACCTGCGCCGCCTGGCCCGTCGCGACGGGCGAGGGCAGCTCGACCCGCATGGACGTGCCGTTCACGACGAAGGGCGCCTCTCGGCGCACGCCGCCGGCCCCCACGGTGCGCACCTTTGCAATGCGCATGCCGAGTGCGTGTGTCTCATCATCGCCGATGCCGACGGCGCGCAGCGCCGCGGGCGACAGGTTGGCAAGCGACTTGGGGAGCGGGCGCGCCGACAGCGCGGCCCGCGAGTCCTGACGCTCCACGTTCTGATCGAGTTGAAACCAGAGGTAGGGCAGGGCCTCGGGCGCGTTGTTGTGATAGGTCACGCGCTCGGTGCCGGTGATCTCGTGGCGCACCGTGTCGAGCGACGCCTTGATGACGTAGTCCACCTTCTGCTGCCAGTACTTCGGTCCCGGCGTGCCGCTGGCCGTGCGCCACTCGTTCGGCGTCGGCCATTCGCGCAGCTCGCGGAAGTTGGACTGGTTGACCTTCTTTGTCGTGTCGGCGTTGAGCCACTGAGGGCCCGTGGCCGGCTGCGCTCCGCGCTGTGCGCCGAGTGGCGCGCGCAGCGGCGCGCCAAGCGGTAGCGCGACCGCGAGCGCCAGCACGCGCGCGACGAGTCGCCGGGCCCGGATCACGGAATGACCTGCGGCTTCGGCGCGGCCGGTGCTTTCCACGTGTTGTTCTCGCGGTTGATGTCGATGAACGCCTCGTTCGGGTCGACCGTGACCTCTTTCAGTCCCTTCTTGCTGAAGAAGCCGTACACGAACGTCTTCTCGTTGTTGCGCCAGACGTCCGCCGGGAGCTTGATGAGGTCGCTCGAGCCGTCGTCGAACGTCACCCCGAGGTGGATGGGCATCACCAGGCCGGCCTTCTGCTCGACCGTCACGCGGTTGTAGAACTCGCCCTTGCGCGCGTCACCCGCCAGTTCCTCGGCGCCCTGCGTCTCCACGCCGGCAATGGCCTGGTCGTTGGCGTAGGTCGTGTAGAACATGCCGCGCCAGAACCAGTTGAGCTGCTCGCCCGCGCCGTTCACCAGCGTGCGGAAGAAGTCCTGCGGCTGCGGGTGCTTGAACATCCACTTGGTGCTGTACTCGCGGAATGCGCGGTCGAAGGCGTCGGGACCGAGGATGTTCTCGCGCAGCATCACCAGCGACGTGGCGGGCTTGGTGTAGCCGTTGGGGCCGAAGTTCGCGAAGATCTCGTCGGACGCGGTCATCAGCGGCACCTGCGCCGGCGACTTCATGTATCCGACGAGGTTCTTCGCCGCGCCCGGAAGGCGCGCCGTGGGCCACTGCGGGTCATAGTCGAGCGAGCCGTAATGCTCGAGGAATGAGTTGAGCCCCTCGTCCATCCAGGTCCACATGCGTTCGTCGCTGGCCACGATCATCGGGAACCAGTTGTGCCCGACCTCGTGAATCGAGACGCTGGCCAGCGAGTACTCCGCGGACTTGTCCCACGTGCCGTCGGCGCGTGCCTTCACGCCGCAGAAGGCGATCATCGGGTACTCCATGCCGCCCACCGGGCCGTTCACGTTGCGGGCCACGGGGTACGGGTACTCGAACGCGTGCTGGCCGTACACCTTCATCGTCGTCGCGATCGCGCGCGTGCTGACCTTGCTCCAGATGGGTGCGGCCTCGCGCGGGTAGGCCGAGTGCATCTCGATGACGCGCGCCGGGTTGGACGTGTAGCGGTAGCCGGCGGCGTCCCACGCATAGCCGCGGTAGCTCGACCAGGCAAAGTCGCGCACCTTGTCGGCCTTGAAGCGCCACGTGATGGGCGCCGTGCCGGCCGGCCGCGTCATCGGCGTATTGATCTCGTCAATGCGGACGATGAACACCGACGTGTCGCCCTTGAAGGCCGTCGCCAGACGCGCGCGCTGCGTTGCCGTCAGCGTCTCGAGCGGGTTCATCAGCTGGCCGGTGGCCTGCACGATGTGGTCGTGTGGCACCGTGATGCTGACGTCGTAGTTGCCGAACTGGAGGTAGAACTCGCCGCGCCCGTAGAACTGCACGTTCTGCCAGCCGTTGACGTCATCGAACGGCGCGGCGCGCGGGAACCACTGCGCCACCTCGTACAGCCAGCCGTCCTTCAGCTTCTCGCGGCCGCCGCGCCCGTTGCGGCTCTGCTCGGGCATCACGAACGACCAGTCGATGTCGATGACAGCCGTCTTGCCGGTGGCGAGCGGCGCCGCGAGGTCAATGCGCATCTGCGTGCCGTTGTGGTACGTCGCCGCCTTAGTCTTCTTGCCCGCGGCATCCACCAGCTCGACGCGCGAGATGGTGTAGCCGGGGTTCTTGATGGCGTCCATGTCGGGAAACAGGAACCGGCGCGCCATCGGCGATATTGCCTTGGGCAGTGCTTGCGCCGAGAGCGCGGCGCGCGAATCGGACTTGTCGATGTCCTGGTCGAGTTGCAGCCAGATGTAGCCCAGCGTCTCGGGCGAGTTGTTGTGATAGGTCAGCCGTTCCGACCCGGTGACTCGGTGCTCGGTCGTGTCGAGCGAGGTCCGGATGACGTAGTCGATCTGCTGCTGCCAGTACTTGGGCCCCGGCGACCCGCTCGCCGTCCGGTATTCGTTGGGTGTCGCCCAGTCCTCGATACCGCGAAAGTTCGACTGATTGACCTTCTTGGTCGTGTCGGCGTTGAGCCATTGCGGGCCGGTGGTCGGCTGCGGCCCGCGCTGTGCGCCGAGAGGAAGCGCGGCGGTGGCTACGAGGAGCGACGCCGAGAGGACGCGGACGGCGGAACAGAAGGGACGGACACGCAGCATCATCACACCCATGGGAGCGGGAAAAAGAGACGCGGGAATACCACTATTAGTACGGCGTACCCTCACGAAGGGTTCGTGAGCCGGTCGAGCAGCAGGGTCAGCCCGATGCCGCCCGCCGCCCCCGACAGAATCAGCACCCAGTCGCGGCGCACGACGCCCAGCCAGCGCTCGGCGACCAGGCCGCACAGGAAGATCAGGCTGACAATGAGGATCTGCCCCCCTTCGAGCCCCAAGTTGAAGCCGACGAGGGGGATGGCGATGGAGCTTTCGGTGCCGAGCAGGGCCCGCAACCCGCTGGCGAAGCCCAGGCCATGGACGAGGCCGAAGCCGCCCGCCGTGGCATAGCGCCGAATGCGGGCGGCGTGTGCGGCGGCCTCGGTGGCGGGGACGAGCTGGTCGCGAATGGCCGCGAGCGCCGTCACGACGATAGTCGCCGCGATCAGCGGCTCGACCACGCGCGGGCTCGCGTGCACGATGTCGAAGGTCGCCAGCGCCAGCGTCACCGAGTGGCCGATCGTGAACGCCGTCACGAGTATCGCAATGCGCCGCCACTCGCGCGGGCCGTACGCCGCGGTGAGTGCCGCCACGAACAGGATGTGGTCCCACGCGCCGATGGCGGCGATGTGGTGGTACCCCATCCGCAGGTAGATCGTGAACTCGGTCACCGCCGGAAGTTAGCGCGCCGCGCCGCCGCCGGAATTACGCCTCCCCCGTGTGCTTGTGCGCCAAACCGGAAATCTCCTGTTCCGCGGTGATCTCCAGCGCCCGCTCGGGCGAGACGAGCCGGTGCTTCACCCACTGCCCGAAGTCGTCGAAGTAGCTGTACGCCACCGGCACCACGACGAGCGTAAGCATCGTGGACGTGATGAGCCCGCCAATGACGGCGCGGGCCATCGGCGCGCGAAATTCGCCGCCCTCCCCGAGCGCGATGGCAATGGGCAGCATGCCGGCGATCATGGCCAGCGTGGTCATCATGATGGGACGCAGCCGCACCGCACCGGCCTCGACGAGCGCCGTAAACCGGTCGGCCCCCGCCCGGCGCCGCTCGTTGGCGTTGTCCACCAGCAGAATCGCGTTCTTCGTCACGAGCCCCATGAGCATGATCACGCCGATCATGGACATGATGTTGAGCGTGGTGCGCGTGAGCAGCAGCGCGAGCAGCACGCCCACGAGCGAGAGCGGCAGCGAGAGCATGATTGCGATAGGCTGCGTGAACGACTCGAACTGCGACGCGAGAATCAGGAAGATGAGGATGATGGCGAGCGAGATGGCCTCGACGACGTAGCCGCCGGTCTCGGCCAGCAGCTCGGTCTGCCCGCCGAGGTTGATCGAGTATCCTGGCGGCAGCGGCAGGGCCGCGAGCGCCGTGCGGATGTCCGCGGAGGCCTCGGACAGCGAGATCTCGGGAGAGATGTTGCCCGAGATGCTGACCACGCGCTCGAGCCGCATGCGGTCGATCTGCGACGGAGCGCTGGCCACGGTCACGCGCGCGACGTCGCCGAGGCGGGCCGACAGTACGCCGTTGGGGCCGGCCTTCGCCGTGGGCACGGGCAGCGCGCTGACGTCGGCGATGGACCGCCGCAGTTCGGGTGCCAGCTGCACGCGCACGTCGCGCTCCTCGCCGGTCGGGTCCTCCCAGCGCGTCACCACCTCGCCGGCGAAGAGCGGGCGGATGGTCGCCGAAATGGCGCCGACGTCGAGGCCGACCTGGTTGGCGGCGTCGCGGTCGATCTCGACGCGCAGTTCCGGCTTGGGGTCGCCCAGCGACGACTTGACGTCCACGATGCCGGGAATGCCCGCGACCATATCGCGGGCCGCGACCGACAGCCGCTGCAGCTCGGCGATGTCGGGGCCGCGCAGCTCCACCTGCAGCGGCTGCTGGGCGCCGCCGGGCCCGCCCTGCTGCAGGACGAACGCGCGCACGCCGTACAGCGGGGCGAGCCGCGCGCGCGCGACCATCATCATCTGGTTCTGCTTCAGATCGCGCTCGCCTGGCGGCGTGAGACGCACGTACACCTCGCCCGCGCGCACCGTGCCGGTGGCGCCGGCCCCGATGGTCGTGTACGTGTAGGCCACGCCGGCGATGGCGCGCACCGTCTCGCCGACCTGCTCCGCCTTGGCCCGCGTCTGCGCCAGGCTCGAGCCCTCGGGCGTCTCGAAGCGCACGGTGAACTCGCTGTTGTCCGAGTCGGGCTGGAAAGCCCCGCCAATGAACGGCACCAGCGCGAACGCGGCGACGAGGCTCAGCACCGCCACCGCGATGGTCGTGCGCCGATGGCCGAGCGCCCACCGGATGATGCCGCGGTAGCGCTGGCTGGTAGCGTCGAACCAGCGGTTGAACCGGCCAAGCGTGCGGGTCACCACGTTGCCGTGCGTCGCATCGCCCGTGTGCGGGTTCACGCCCCACCACGCGCTGAGCATTGGCGTCAGCGTGAACGAGACGAACAGCGACACCAGCACCGCCCACGCCACGGTAATGCCGAAGGCATAGAAGAAGCGCCCGATGATGCCGCCCATGAAGGCCACCGGCACGAAGACGGCGACGATCGAAAAGGTCGTGGCCATCACCGCGAGGATGATCTCCCGCGTGCCGTTGCCGGCCGCGGTAAAGTGATCCTCGCCCATCTCGCGGTGGCGCACGATGTTCTCCACCACGACGATCGCGTCGTCAATCAGAATGCCGATGGACAGCGACAGCGCCATCAGCGTGAGCACGTTGAGCGTGAAGCCCAGCGCGCGCATCAGGATGAACGACGAGATGACCGACACGGGCAGCGAAAGCGCCGTGATGGCCGTGGCCTTCCAGTCGTTCAGGAAGAGCATCACGATGAGGACGGTGAGCAGCGCGCCGAGCAGCAGCTCGTTGATCACGTCGTGCACGGAATTGCGGATCATCACGGAGTTGTCGCGCACGACCTGCAACTCCGTGCCGGCCGGCAGGCCGGCCTGCAGGGCGCCGATCACCTGCTTGACGCCGTCCGCCACCGCCACGGTGTTGGCGCCCGACACCTTGATGAGGTCCATGCCGATGCTGCGACGCGCGTTCACGAGCGCGAGGGAGCGCTCCTCCTCGGTCGCGTCTTCCACGCGCGCGACGTCGCGGAGCCGAACGGTGAGTCCCCCCCGGTTGGCGATGACCACCTGCTCGAACTGTTTCGGGTCGACGATGCGCCCCTTCACGCGCACCAGCTGCTCGCGCGCCCCCTGCTGCACCCGGCCCGCCGGCACGTCGAGATTCTGCTGCCGCAGCGCCGCCGACACCTGCGGCACCGTGACGCCGAGCGCTTCCATGCGCGCGGGCTGGAGATAGACGCGCACCTCGCGCTTGAGCCCGCCCGAGAGCCGCACCTCGCCCACGCCGGGCACCGACTCGAGCCGCCGGCGGATCGTCTCGTCCGCGAGCGCCGTCAGCTGCACGAGCGGCACCCGCGGGTTCGAGAGCGCCAGCGAGATGATCGGGGCCGCGCTGATGTCGAGCTTCTGCACGACCGGCGGGTCAATGCCGACCGGCAGGTTGCGGCGGATGCCGTCAATCTTCGACCGCAGGTCCTGCGCGGCGATGTCCGCGGCGCGCGTCAGCTGGAACTCGACGATCACCTGCGACACGCCCTCGAGCGAGATGGACGTGATCTTCTTCACCTGCTCGACCGGGTTGAACGCCTCCTCCAGCCGCCGCGTCACTTCGCGCTCGACGGTTTCGGCGCTCGCGCCGGGATAGGTGGTCTGCACCGTCACGACCGGCATGTCGATGGCGGGGAACTGGTCGATCGGCAGGCGCCGGTAGCTGTAGAAGCCGAGCACCACGAGGGCGGACATCACCATCGCCGTGAAGACCGGGCGCCGGATGGCGAGGCCGCTGAGGCCGCCGCCGGACTCGAGCCTGGCCATCCTACTGCTCCTTCGCGGCGGCGACCTTCGTCCCGTCGGCGATGTCGATGCCCGGGGTCACGATCACGCGTTCGCCTGGCGTGAGCCCGCTGGTGATGGCCACCACGCCCGCATCGTCGTCACGCGCGCCGGTCACGACCGTACGGCGACGCACGACGCCTCCGTCCACGACCAGCACATAGCGATCCGCACCGGCCGTTCGCACCGCCGTCGCCGGGACGACCACGGCCTGCGCCGCCGCGCCGGTGTGAATGCGCCCGTGCGCGAATTGCCCGGCCACGATGCGCCCCGCCGCATTGGGCAGCCGCACGAAGACGCCAACCTGCCGCGTGGCGGCGTTGGCCATGGGATCAATGCGCGCCACGGTGCCGCGGAACTCCTGGCCCGGCAGCGCATCCAGCGTGAAGGTCACCTGCTGCCCGATGCGCACGCGCGCGGCATCACCGGCCCCCACTTGGCCCCGCAGCTCGAGCATGCGCGGGTCCACCACCACCAGCACCGGGTCCTCGGCCTTCACCGACTCGCCCGCCTCGACACTGCGCTCGCTCACCCAGCCGTTGATCGGCGACCGGATGCTCGTCCGCGCAGCGGCCTCGCCCGTGCTGGCCTGCACGGCACGCGCGGCGGCCAGTTGCGCCACGGCGGCATCGAAGCCGGCCTGCACGCTCTTGTACTCTATCAGCGACGTGGCGCCGGCTTCGAACAGCCGCCTGCCGGCCTCGAGCCGCTGCCGCGCGACGGCGAGCGCCGCGTCGGCGCCCGCGACATTGGCCTTGGCGCCCTCCGCCTGGCTCGTGACGCCCTGCGCCTCGACGCGCGCCAGCAGCTGGCCGCGGGCCACCTTCGAGCCGCGGTCCACCTGGAGATCGCGAATGGTGCCCGCCACCTGGGCGCGGAGGCGCACGACATCCGCCGGGTCGAGCGCCCCGCTCACGACAACAGTCGCGCCGACATCGGCGGTGCTTGCCGCGGCGACGTC
>JBBQZD010000072.1:0-11506 GCA_038208045.1 Gemmatimonadales bacterium
CGGTGCGGCGGTACGGCGATGTCGTCGGTGTACACGGTGGGGGGTTGGCGGAAACTGTGGGGCGGCGCCCGTAGATCCGGGCGCCGCCGCAAGATAACCGGGAAAGCTCAGCCCTGCGCTTTCTGCAGCCGCGAATGGTGCCGCCCGTAGGCGAAGTAGATCACCAATCCAAGCCCCATCCAGATGAGGAGCCGCAGCCACGTGTCGCGCGGCAGGTTCCACATGAGCCAGCCGCAGACCAGCACGCCGCCCGCCGGCACGAACGGCACGAATGGCGTCCGGAACGGGCGCACCAGGTCGGGCTGCGAGTAGCGCAGCACGAGGATGCCGGCGCAGACGATGACGAATGCCAGCAGCGTGCCGATGGAGACGAGCTCGCCCAGCAGGCCGATGGGGAAGGCGCCCGCCACGGCGGCCGCCACGACGCCGGTGATGATGGTCGCGACGTACGGCGTCTTGAACCGCGGATGCACCTTGCTGAACACGTCGGGCAGCAGGCCGTCGCGCGACATCGCATAGAAGATGCGCGGCTGGCCCATGAGCATCACCAGCACTACCGACGCGAGGCCGGCGATGGCGCCGACCGTGGTGAGGTACTTGAGCCAGGCGAGGCCCGGCCCCGCCGCGTCGAGCGCCACGTACACCGGATCGGCGACGTTGAGCGTGCGGAAGGGCGCGAGGCCCGTCATCACGGCCGCCATCAGGATGTACAGCACCGTGCAGATGGCCAGCGACGCGAGGATGCCGATGGGCAGGTCGCGCTGCGGGTTCTTGGCCTCCTGGGCTGCCGTCGACACGGCGTCGAACCCGATGTACGCGAAGAAGATCACGCCCGCGCCGGCGAAGATGCCCGGCCAGCCGAACCGCGTCGTCCCCGTGGCTGCGTCCACCACCTCGATCGGCGGAATGAACGGGTGCCAGTTGGCCTGCTTCACGAACATGAAGCCGAAGCCGATGACGAGCAGCACGATCGTCAGCTTCACCGCCACGATGACGTTGTTGAAGCCGGCCGACTCCTTGATGCCGATGACGAGCAGCGTCGTCAGGGCCAGCACCAGCAGCACCGCGGGCAGGTTCATGATGGCGCCCGTGCGGATCAGCGTGTGCGTTCCTTCCACACGGAACGGCGCGTTGGACCACGCCGCGGGAATCGGTAAGCCGATGTCGTTCATGATGCGCGAGAAGTAGCCGGCCCAGCCCACCGCCACGGTAGAGGCGGCGAACAGGTACTCGAGGATCAGGTCCCAGCCGATGATCCAGGCGAAGAACTCACCAAGGGTGGCATATCCATAGGTGTACGCGGAACCCGCGATGGGAATCATCGACGCGAACTCGGCGTAGCAGAGGCCCGCGAAGGCGCAGCCGAGGCCGGCGAAGATGAACGAGATCACGATCGCCGGGCCAGCGTGAATGGCCGCCGCGGTGCCCGTCAGCACGAAGATGCCCGCGCCGATGATGGCGCCGATGCCGAGCGCCGTCAGGTTCAGCGCGCTGAGGGAGCGCTTGAGGGAATGCTCATCCTCGCTGCTCGCCTCCCGCATCAGGATGTCCATCGGCTTCTTGACGAGAAGTCCCATCGAGTGTCTCCAGGCGGTGGTTGAACCGGGCGGCGGCGGCTCGCGCCGTCGCGGCGCGTGCCGTGCTGCAACCGGGGCAAGGTGGGGTGGGTACCAACGGTCGTCAATGCGCCCGGCCGCGAATCCCCGCCATACGCACGAGCCGGGCCCAGCGCTGTGCGGCCGCCCGACGGGTGGACAGCGCCGCGAACACGGCGCAGAATTCACGACTTCCACCTCGAACAGGAGTTCCCGACTTGGCGTCCTCTGGAGCCGGCAATTCGAACGAAGCGTGGGGCAGCCGAATCGGGCTGATCCTCGCGATGGCTGGAAACGCGGTAGGCCTGGGCAACTTCCTCCGCTTTCCCCGGCAGGCGGCGGCCAACGGCGGCGGCTCGTTCATGATCACGTACTTCATCGCGCTGATCCTGCTCGGCATCCCGCTCATGTGGATCGAGTGGGGGCTGGGACGCAACGGCGGCCGGTACCGCAAGGGCCACATCCCCGGCATGTTCGCCGCCATCTGGAAGCACCCGGCGGCGAAGTACGTGGGCGCGATCGGCCTCGTCGTCCCGCTCGTGGTCATGATCTACTACACCTACATCGAGAGCTGGACCCTCGCGTTCGCGTACTTCTCGGTGACCAAGGACTACTGGGGCATCACGACGCAGGAAGGGATGATCGGCTACCTGCAGTCGTTCCAGTCGATCGCACCCGAGGGCGCGACGCTGTACCACCACCCGTACACGCCGTACTTCTTCTTCATCGGCACGCTCTTCGTGAACATCTGGGTGCTGTCGAAGGGCATCTCGGGCGGCATCGAGAAGCTGGCCAAGATCGGCATGCCGATCCTGTTCGGCCTCGCCATCGTCCTGGCGGTCGTGGTGATGATGCTGCCGTCGCAGGCGGGCATCGGCACGACGGCGTGGGACGGGCTCGAGTTCATCTATCGGCCCGACTACTCGCGGCTCGGCGAGCCGGGGGTCTGGCTCGCGTCGGCGGGCCAGATCTTCTTCACGCTCTCCGTGGGCATGTGCACGCTCTCGGCGTATGCGTCGTACCTCTCGAAAAAGGACGACATCACGCTGAACGGGCTGGCCACTGCGGCGACCAACGAGACGGCTGAAGTGGTGCTGGGCGGCACGATCGCCATTCCCGCGGCCGTCGTCTTCTTCGGCGTGTCGGGCGCGATGGCGGTGGCGCAGAGCGGTTCGTTCAACCTCGGGTTCGCCACCATGCCCGTGGTCTTCCAGCACATCCCCTTCGGCAACCTGCTGGGCCTCGCCTGGTTCGGGCTGCTGTTCTTCGCCGGCATCACGTCGTCGGTGGCGATGCTCACGCCCATCACGGCGTTCTTCCGCGAGGAGTTCGGGTTCCGCCGCGAGACGGTGGCCTGGTCGCTCGGCGCGCTGTGCCTCGTGTTCGGCCTGATGCACGTGCACTGGCTGCAGCACGGCGTGCTGGACGAGTGGGACTACTGGGCCGGCACGTTCGGGCTCGTGGTCGTCGCGGTGCTCGAGGTCATCGTCTTCATGTGGATCTTCACGCCGGCCAAGGCGTGGGAGAGCCTGCACCAGGGCGCCGATCTCCGGATTCCGAAGATCTTCAAGTTCATCATGACCTGGGTGACGCCCCTGTACCTGCTGTTCGTGCTCGGCTGGTGGGGCTGGGTGGACGCGCTGCCGATTCTCATGCACGAGAAGTCGGCGGGCGGCGGCCCGCTGAACCCGGCAGACACGCCGTACATCACGTTCTCGCGCGCCGTCATCGTCTTCTTCGCCATCGTCGCCGTCGTGCTGATCAAGATGGCCTGGGTGCGCAACAAGTATGATGACCGCAAGGGATTCGAAGAAGTTGACCTGTCTGGGGAGGCCGCCTGATGTCCACCGCCGCGATCGTCTTCATGGCCGGAAGCTGGACCTTCGTCCTCGGCCTCATGATTTTCTCGTTCACCCGGCTGCTCCGGGACCAGCAGCACTTCGATCCGGATGGCATCGGACCGGCCGTGCCGCCGAAGAAGGCGGAGACGGAGGAGTGAGTAGACGGTAGACGGTAGATATGGGACGCGGGGCGGCACCCTCTGGGGGCCGCCCCGCTTCCGTGCCGAGCCGGCGATGGGTCAGACGCTGTAGTTCGGCGCCTCGCGCGTGATGATGACGTCGTGCGGGTGCGACTCGCGCAAGCCTGCGGTGGTGATGCGCACGAAGGTCGGGCGGGTGCGCAGCACGTCGATGCTCTCGCACCCCACGTAGCCCATGCCGCTGCGCAGGCCGCCGATCATCTGGAAGAGCACGTCGCCCACGGGGCCCTTGTACGGCACGCGACCCTCGATGCCCTCGGGGACGAGCTTCTTGGCCCCGAGCTCGCCGTCCTGGAAGTACCGGTCGGCGCTGCCGTCCTGCATGGCCGACAGCGAGCCCATGCCGCGGATCATCTTGAAGCGCCGGCCCTCCAGCAGGAACGACTCGCCCGGGCTCTCCTCGGTGCCGGCGAGCATCGAGCCCATCATCACCGACGACGCACCGGCGGCCAGCGCCTTCACGATGTCGCCCGAGTACTTGATGCCGCCGTCGGCGATCACCGGCACGTCACCCGCCCCCGCCACCGCGTCGAGCACGGCCGTGAGCTGGGGCACGCCCACGCCGGCGACCACTCGCGTGGTGCAGATGGAGCCGGGGCCGACGCCCACCTTGATGGCGTCCACGCCGAGGTCAACGAGCGCCTTGGCCGCGTCGCGCGTGGCGATGTTGCCCACCACCAGCTGGACCTCAGGCAGCGCCCCGCGCACCACGGCCGTGGCCTGCAGCACCCCGTCGGCGTGCCCGTGGGCCGTGTCGATGACGAGCACGTCCACGCCCGCGTCCACCAGCGCCCGGGCACGGGCGAGGAAATCGCCCCCCGCCCCGATGGCCGCGGCCACGCGCAGGCGCCCGTGCTGGTCCTTGTTGGACAGCGGATACTGCCGCCGCTTGTGGATGTCCTTGACCGTGATGAGTCCGATCAGCTTGCCGGCCTCGTCCACCACCGGAAGCTTCTCGATGCGGTGCTTGCCCATGATCCGCTCGGCCTCGTCGAGCGTCGTACCATGCGGCGCGGTGATGAGCCGCTCGTGCGTCATTGCCTCGCGCAGCGGGCGGTCGAGCTCGCGCTCGAACTGCAGATCGCGGTTGGTGATGATGCCGACGAGCGTGCCCGTGGCGTCCACCACCGGCACCCCCGAGATGCGGAACTTGGCCATCAGCGCCACCGCCTCGCGGATGTTCGCCTCGGGCTGCAGCGTGATGGGGTGCATGATCATCCCGCTCTCGCTGCGCTTCACGCGGTCGACCTCGGCGGCCTGCCGGTCGATGCTCATGTTCTTGTGGAGCACGCCAATGCCGCCGGCGCGGGCCATGGCAATGGCCATCTCGCTCTCGGTGACGGTGTCCATGGCTGCCGAGACGAGCGGGACGTTGAGCGTGATGCCGCGCGTGAAGCGCGAGCGCGTGTCGACGTCCTTGGGATGCGTGATGGAGTGCGCGGGAGCGAGCAGGACGTCGTCGAACGTGAGCGTCTGCTCGTCGCGGATGCGTGAGTGTTTCATGAGAGGGCCGTATTAAGCGCGACGGCCCGCGGCCGGATTGCTCCGGTGCGGGCCGATAGTGGGACAAACGTGGGTGCCATGGCGAAAGGTAACGGCACCCCACGGCAGGGTCTAGGGCGCGGGGGGCCGGGCCGGCGGTTCAGCGGCCGGCGTGGCCGGCGGCGTGGCCGGCGGCGCAGCCGGCGGCGCAGCGGGCGGCGCCGGCGGATTCGCCATCGGATTGGTGGTGATCTGGGACGCCGTGGTCACCAGATCATTGGCCACCGACCGGCCGGCCGCGGTGACGCCGTTGAGCACGCCCATCGCCTTGCTAATCAAGTCCATGGTCTGCGCCACGGTCGAGGCCGAGACGCGGCCCGCGCGCAGGGTGTCCTCGACGCCGTCCGCGAAGCGCTGCAGCAGGTTGGCCGGCGGCGCCTTCCGCTCGGCGTACCGCGACTCCAGGAACTCGACGTAGTCGAGGATCTGGTAGGCCCGTTCGTCGGAGAGGTTTTCGAGGCGGCGGACGATGCGATCGCGAAGGCTGGCGTTCATGGGAAGCGAAGGGCGGAGGGCGGAGGGCGGAAGGCGGAAGGCGGAGGGCGGACAGGCGGATTGTCCTACCGTCTATCCTTTCCACCGTGCGCGCTTGCCGCGCACATCCAAGTGTACGTACGAAACCCCGGTCTGGTTACCGTAGATGCCAAGGCCGCCCACCAGGTCGGGGAAGTCGCGCTCCACCTGCTCCACTTGCAGGGCCACCAGCACGCCGTCGCGGGCCGTCACGCGCCCGTCGCCGTCGGCGTCAATGGCCAGGTCGGCGGCGTCGCCGTACTGGTGGCGGCTGTCGCGCGCCGACATCGGCACCCGGCGGTTGTAGCCCGGCGTGCGAAAGCCGGAATGCACGCCGACCTGCACGGCGCGCCGTTGCCCGCCGCGGAAGGCGCCGACGTAGCTCAGCACCAGTTCCACCTTGTCCAGAATGCGCGTGTCGAGGGCCACGTACTTGGGCCACTGATCCTGCTGCTCGTCGTGCGTCACGAGGTCGGCGATACGCAAATGCTTGCTGACCGCCAGGTTCATCGAGCTGGGCGTCACCTCGATGAAGCCGCGCGGGGGCGGGGACGCCTCGGTGCCGTCAATGCCGGAGCGATAGTTGCCGATGCGGTAGCCGTTTAGCGACTGCCCGATCTTGTCCGAGTAGGGCACGAGGACGACGATGAGCAGCGAATCGACGATGCGGTGTCCGGCGCGCTGTTCCACCTCGAGCCGGTAGAAGCCGGGAAAGCCGGGCGCGACCACGTCCGCACCGGTGAGCGACTGGGACGGCGTGACGACCGAGCTGTCCTGCGCGCGCACCCAGGCGTAGGACATTCCATCCGGATCGCCCCGCACGTCGAGCGGAAAGGCGAAGGTCTCGCCCGGCAGCACCAGGCGCACGCGCACCTCGCCACTGCGGCCGAAGACGGCGGGCGACGCGGAAACATTGGGGGCGCGGTCCTCGCGGCCAAAGGGCGACGCGAGCAGCATGCTGGGCGGGTGGAGGATCAGGAGCAGGGCGCCGAGGAGCGCGAGGGCCCCGACGATGACCGCCCACCACCCGGCCCGTGATCCGCCCGGGGCGGACTGGCCGGGAGCGGACACCGCTAGAGCCGGCCCCAGCGTGCGCGGGTGCCGCGAACGTCCATGTGCACGAAGAGGCCGTGCGTGCGGGTCGGGCGGTACAGGCCGAGTCCGCCGACGAGCTCGGGATAGTCGCGCTCCACGGCGTTGATGGCATCGACCATGATCTTCACGTCCTTGGCGTTCACCCGCCCGTCGCGATTCAGGTCGTCCAGCCGGCCGTCACGGTTGTTGTCCACCATGATGTCGGCGGCGTCACCGAACTGGTGGCGGCTGTCCGGCGCCCGACCACCGCGCCCGACGCCCTTCTGGTTGTACTGCGGCGTCCGGAAGCCGCTCATGATCGTCAAGTGCTGCACCGGGTGACCGCGGCGCTCCAACTCGGCGATGACCAGTTCGAGCTTGTCGATCAGCGGTTCACGCAGCACCAGGAACTTGGGCCACACGTTCGTCTGGTCATGCGTCAGGAAATCTGCCAGCCGGAAGTGCTCGGAGACGGGCGTGTCCTTGTTCTCCGACGTCACCTCGATGAAGCCATCGGGGTTCTCGTACGCGGCCGATCTCGGCGAGCGCTTCTCGGCGGGGAACCGGCCCACGTGATAGTCGCCCACGAGGCCATTGACCTTGTCGGCGAACGGCCGCATGGCAATGAGCGACAGCTCGCGCCCACTGCTCGAGTCGGTGACCGCGACCGTTCCGTTCGTCTTCTCCTCCCGCTTGCCGAACAGCCGGGCGATGGGTTCGATCTCCATCGAATGCCGGGGCGCAAAAAAACGGGCCAACAGCCGCCCGCTTCGTCCGAAGATCGTGTCCACCACCGCCCGGTCGAAGAGCAGGTGCGTCTCGGGGACCGGGACCGCAGCCGCGGCGGTGGCCTGTGCTGACGCCACGGCAACCGGCACCACGAGGATGGCGACGGCGAGGGTGGTCTGCAGCAGGCGGCGAAGTGCGATCACTATCCCGGGGCGGAAGACGACTGCGCCGCGGCGCACGGGGCGCCACGGCGGGGGATCAACGGAAGATAGCCCATACCCCGGGTTCATGCCAACGTTTCGGTTTCGGCTGGGTGGAACCGGGGGGGCCGGCTGGGGCGAGGCCCGAATGTCGCCCCCCTGCGGGCGAGCGCCGCGCCTCAGTAGATGTAGACCGGGGTCCCCACGGGCACGATCCGGAACAGCGTCTCCGCGTCCTCGTTGCGCACCCGCACGCAGCCGTGGCTCGCGCCCCGCCCGATGCTGCTGGGCGCATCGGTGCCGTGAATGCCGTACCCGTCGCCCAGATAGAGGCGGTTCACTCCGAGGACGCCCGAATAGCGCCGCTGGTTGGTACCGATGGGCGGCATCACGAGCTCGCGGCCGGCAATGATCTCCTTGCCCTCGTTGACCTCGAACGGCACCTCGGAGCCGTCGGGATACCGGGTCACGACGTCGTTGCCCGACACCGTGATGACCGCGCCGCCGGCGAGCGCGATGCTCTGCCCCCGCTCGAGCCGGCGCAGCCGCTTGCCTTTCTTGCGCGCCATTTCCACGTAGTGCCAGTCGGGCGGCACCCAGGCCGGATCCACGTCCTTGCGCACCACCACCAGGCGGCCGCGCGGCGTCTCGAACTTCCAGCGTGACCCGCCGGCCCGCTCCAGATATTTGCCGGTTCCCGTCGCGACGCGGGTGCTGAAGACCACCTCGGAGCCGCGCTTGAACCAGAGCCGGTTCTCGGCGATGCTGACGACGAGGTACGGCTGCGCGCCCGCCGAGTCGGCGGTCGAGTTCATCATCCGGTCGAGTGAATCGCCGGACGAGGCGGTCTGCGAGCGCACCATGGCCAGGATGCCGGCGTTGTCCGTGAAGACGGCCTGCGTGAGGTCGCGGTCGCGGCGCGCCGCCTGCGTGCGCGAGAACACGACCGCGGCCAGCGAGAGCGCGGCGACCACCGCCACGACGCTCACGGCAGCCGCCGGGCCGCCACTGGCGAAGAACTCACGGACGCTGGGCAGACGCATCAGTAAAAGTACACCGGCAGGCCGAACTTCAGGTTCGGTAGCAGGGACTTCAGGTCGGCGCCGGCAATTCGCACGCTCCCGGCGCGCGCGGCCTCCGAGGCCTCGCCCCGGTAGAGCACGGCGCCGCCCGTGAGCACGACCACGCTGTCACCACGCACCTCGGCGACGCGCCGCACGCCGCGCGGCGAAGCGATGGGAATGGAGTCGTCGGCGGTGCGCTGCCAGCCGTCCGCCCCCACCTCCACGCGCGCGGTGTGCAGAATGGCGCCGTGCTGTTCGAGGTGCAGCAGCCCGCTGTCCACCGAGATGGAGAGGTGCAGGTCGCCCGTGGTGCGCGCCTGGCGCAGCGCGAGCGCCATCATCACCTGCAGTCGCTTGGCGTCCGACGCCAGCGCCAGGTCGGCCTTGACGCGTTCGATGCCGGTCATGCCGTCGCGCAGCGCGGCGGTCTCCTTGCGATACTCGGCGGTGCGCCATGCCAGCGCGCCCGTCGCGACGAGCGACGCGGCGCACGCTCCGGCGAGCACGCGCATGAGGCGCGGATACTCACGCCAGAGGGTACGCCATCCGTCGCCGAAGGGGATCACTGCTTGGAGAACGACAGGATGTCGAGAATGGGAATGCCCACCGGCTGGCTGCGGCCGGTGCGCACGCGCGCGGTCACGAGAATTCGCGCCAGCGCCTGGACGGACCGCGCCTCGCCGAGCAGGGATGGCGGGATGGCCAGATAAATGAGCGCGTCCTCGGAGCCCGGCCCCTTGGCGAGAAAGTACGGTTCATCCTGGGCGAGGTCGCGGCGCAGCGGATCGGCACGCTGCAGCGCCAGCACCTGCACCTCCCAGCGCACGGTCTTGCCGCGCGTCCCTTCGGGATCGGCCCGGAGATCGGCCGCGCTGTACGTCGCACCAAACGACGGATCGGTCGGCACCAGGTCCTTCTCGGGCACCCACACCTCGGCGCGCACGCGCACCCAGCCGCGAGACCGGGCGAGCGGCGTCACGATAGTTCCGGCGGCCAGTTGACCACGCACGATGCCGTTCGGGGCACTTCGCATGGCCGTCACTTTGGCCACGCGGAGGGCACCGTCCGGAATCGGCTCGATGACGGCTGTGGAGTCGGGCGGGGCGCCCGCCTGTTCCTGCGCCGGCGCGGCCTGCTTCGGCGCGGGCGCGGGCGTGGGCGTGGGCGCGGGCGTCCGCACCGGCGCCTTGGCTGGAGGCGCCGCGGGGCGCGCCGCGGCGACGGGCTTGGCGGCATCGCGCGGCAGCGTGCGCGCCTCCACCCAGCCCCCGCGACGCACATTCGACCACGACGCCCGCTTTCCCAGCTCATGCAGGCCGGCGCCCGGGCGCACCTCGCCAAGAATCGCGCCCTGCATGGACGGCGCGGAGCGCAGGCGCATGGCGATGTTCCCCGTCAACTGAATGGGGAACGAGTCCCTGGCGCCGCCCAGCTTGCTCCCGTCGATCCAGCCGGTGAACGTGACGTAGACCTCGCTGCCGCGCGCCGCACCGACGGTGACGGTCGTGCCCTGCTTCAGCACGGCAATGACGCTGCCGCCGGGCGCACTGCGCACGGTGGCATCAGCAACGAGTGCTGCCTGCGCCCCGAGGGGTGACGAGGGCAGGGTCGCCATGGGTGCGGCGATGATGAGGAACAGGAGGGAACGAATAGGTCGCATCGCTGGTAGGGGGGCGTGACCGGGGATAGCTTTCCCCGGATGTCACGCACTCTCGAACTTATCACCTGTTCTTGAACCCGGCCAAGATGGCTTCCCTGCTCGACCGTCCCGTGGTGCTCGTCGTGCTCGACGGATGGGGCTATCGCGAGAGCACCGAGGGCAATGCCGTCGCGTTGGCGCGCACGCCCACGTGGGACCGGCTGTGGGCGAAGGCGCCGCGGACGCTGATCGAGGCGTCGGGCCGTGCCGTGGGGCTGCCCGCGGGCCAGATGGGGAACAGCGAAGTCGGCCACATGAACCTCGGCGCGGGCCGCGTCGTGATGCAGGATCTCGTGCGCGTGACGGCTGCCGTCGAAGACGGTTCGTTCTTTCGCAATCCGGCCTTCTCCGCGGCATGCGCGCACGTCCGGCGCACCGGCGGCACGCTGCACCTGATGGGGCTCGTTGGCGACGGCGGCGTGCATGCGCACCAGGACCACGCCGTGGCGCTCGTGGACCTGGCCCGGCGGCAGGGTGTGGACCGCGTGGCCCTGCACTGCCTGCTCGACGGACGCGACACGCTGCCCCAGAGCGCCCTCGGCTTCATGCGCTCGTTCGTCGCCGCCACGGCCGGTCGCGCCGTGGTGGCCAGCATCGGCGGGCGCTACTACGGCATGGACCGCGACCAGCGCTGGCCGCGCATCGAACGCTGGTACCGCGCTGCCGTACAAGGTGTCGGACCCTCCACCACGGACCCGCTGGCGTTCATCCAGGGCAACTACGACCGCCAGGTCACCGACGAGTTCATGGAACCGGCGGTGGTGCTGGACGCCGCGGGTGCGCCCGTGGCGCCGATGCGCGACGGCGACGCACTGATCACCTGGAACTTCCGCTCCGATCGGATGCGGCAGATCATCAGGGCCGTCGCGATCGACGGGTTCACCGGTTTCGAGACGGGCGCGCGCCCGAAGCTCTACGTCGCCACGATGACGCAGTACGACCAGACCTTCGGGCTGCCGACCGCGTTCGAGCAATTCTCGATGGCGAAGATCGTCGCCGAGGTGCTGGACGAGCACGGCCTCACGACGCTGCGCACCGCCGAGACGGAG
>JBBQZD010000073.1:0-11389 GCA_038208045.1 Gemmatimonadales bacterium
GGTTGGAAAGAGGCAGTGGCTGAACGACGACAGGGGCAAAGCGGAGGATCGTCTGGCTGACAGCGTACGGCGTTGAGCGGAGAGCGTCCGTTACACACGTTTCCGCATTCGCGCGGACAGTACCCCCAGCTGGTCCCGGTACTTCGCCACGGTCCGCCGGGCAATCCTGACGCCCTCCTGCTCGAGGACGGCCACGATCGCCTGGTCGGTCAGCGGGTCCTTCGCGTCTTCGTCCTGCACCAGTTTCTCGATCTTGTCTCGAATGCCGCGGGCCGAGACGTCTTCGCCAGCCGTGGTCGCGATGCCGGAGGAGAAGAAGTACTTGAGCGGGAGCACGCCGCGGGGCGTCTGCGCGTACTTGTCGCTGGTCACGCGGCTGACCGTTGATTCGTGCATCCCGATGACGTCGGCCACCTCGCGCAGCGTGAGCGGCTTGAGGTGCTGCACGCCCTTCTCGAAGAAGTCGCGCTGCCGGTCCACGATGAAGTGCATGACCTTGAGCATGGTGTGGCGCCGCTGCTCGATGGCCTGGATGAGCCACTGGGCCGCGTTGAGCTTGGTGGCGATGAACTCGCGCTGCTCGGTATCGAATTTCTTGCGGTCGCGCGCGAGGTCCTGGTAGCTGCGGCTCAGGCGAAGGCGCGGGATGTTGGTGTCATTGAGTGCCACGAGGTACTGCCCGTCCACCTTCTCGACCACCAGGTCGGGCACGACATAACTGTCGGCGGTGCTCGACAGCGTGAAGCCCGGCTTGGGATTGAGCCTGGCGATCTGGTCCGCGGCGTCCTGCACCTCGGACGTCGAAGTGCCCGTCCGCTTGGCGATCTCCGCCCACCGATGCGCAACCAATTCGGGAAAGTGCTCCGCGACCATGGTGCGCGCGAGCGCCGTGGCGGCGGCATCCTCGCGCAGCTGGAGCATGAGGCACTCGCGCAGGTCGCGGGCCCCGATGCCCGGCGGCTCGAGCCGCTGGATAATGCGCAGCATGGTCTCGGCTTCGGCCATCGTGAAGTACGGCACCGCGTCAAGGTCGCGCTCGGCCTCGTCGGCCGTCCGGCGCACCTCGTCGTTGATGCCCGCGAGGATCTCGTCCAACGAGCAGCCGAGGTAGCCGTCGTCGTTGACGTTGCCGATGAACTCCTCGGCGAGCACGACGTCGCGCGGCGTGAGCGTGAGCATGGCCACCTGCTCGCGCAGGTCGTCCTCGAGGCTGGCGCGCGCCACGGTGACCGGGTCGTGCCACTCGCGCTCCTCGTAGTCCGCCTTCGGCCCCGACACGTCGAAGCCGTCGAGGAGGATCTTCTCCCAGTCGGTTTCCTGCTCCCGCGGGTCGTTGTCCGGCGTGGGGCCCAGCGTGTCGAGCGGCACCTCGAAGGCGTCGTTGGCCTCGGCGGTCTCGTCGGCGGCGTCCGTCTCGCCCGCCTCGTCCTCGTCCTCGTCGTCGTGCTCGATGAGGTCGAGGAACGGGTTCACGAGCAGTTCCTGCTTCAGGTGCTGCTGCAGGTCGAGCAGGGGCATGGTGAGCATATCCATCGCCTGGTACAGGCGAGGATTCATCTTCTGGTCCATCCCGAGGCGGATGGACTGGCTCAGCCCCGGCTTCATGACATCTGCGCTTCCGGGACCGGCCCGTCACCCGCGCCGTCCGCGGGCGCGGCACTGGAGCCGTGCTCGCGGCGAAAGCGCTCGCGAAGCCTCGCGGTGAGGGTGGGACCCAGGTAGATGTCGGCCACCGTGTCGTCGAAGACGAGTTCGCGCACGGTCCCCGACACCTTCACCTGCCCGTCGAACATGATGTAGGCGCGGTCCACGATGTCGAGGGTCTGTTCGACGTTGTGGTCGGAGATAAGCACGCCGATGCCGCGATGCCGGAGGCTGGAGACAATGCTCTGGATGTCGTGCACGGCAATGGGGTCGACGCCGGCAAACGGCTCATCGAGCATCATGAACTTGGGCTGCGTCACGAGGGCGCGCGTAATCTCGAGGCGTCGGCGTTCGCCGCCCGACAGCTGAAATGCCTTGCTGAGGCGCAGGTGCTTGAGCCCGAGCTCGTCGAGCAGCGTCTCGAGGCGCGCGGACCGTTCGGTCTTCGTGATCGGCAGCTCCTCGAGGATCGCGAGGATGTTCTCCTCGACCGTGAGCTTGCGGAAGATCGACGGTTCCTGCGACAGGTAGCCGATGCCGCGCCGCGCGCGCTTGTACATGGGCATGTTGGTGATGTCCTCGCCGTCGAGCAGGATGCGCCCGGCCGCGGGCGGAATGAGGCCGGTAATCATGTAGAAGCTGGTCGTCTTCCCTGCCCCGTTCGGTCCCAGCAATCCGACGATCTCGCCCTGATGCAGTTCCAGCGCCACGTCGTTGACGACGTTCCGGCGGCGGTAGGTCTTCACCAGCCCCTCCGCGCGCAGCACGCTGCGGCCCGCGACCTGCGGCATGGTGGCCGCCGACACGCGCGGTACGATGTGCTCGCCGGTCTCGCGGAGCACGGCCTCGAGTTGCGCGCGGTCGGCGGCCATCGACTGCCGCAGTGTCTCGGACATCACGACGCGCCCGTCCGGATCGTCGAGGTCGCCGATCGTCGCCGCACCGGCTGCAACCAGTCGCGGCAAGACCACGGCGCGCAGGTGGCCGCGCACCTCGTCGAGGCTCAGGCGGCCCGCCTCGCGCTCCACGTCGCGCCCTTCGGTACGCAGCGACTGCAGGTAGTCATCCCGGTAGTGCATGGCGAGCGCGTTGAATGTCGCCCCACCGTCGGCGTCCGCCGCCTGAATCAGCGCGAGCAGCGCGAGCGAGGTGGAGCGGTCGCCGCCCGCAATGCGGTCGGCGATGGCGCGAAGCTCATCGCCTGAAGGCATGGTCACGGTGTCTTCCCCTGCGTGGTGGCGGGCGTCGCGCTGCCCGGTGCGGGCGCGGGCTTGGCGACCGGCGGCTTTGCCGCCGGCGTCCTTGCCGTTGGCGCCTTGCCAACTGGCGCCGCCGACGCGCCGGCCGTGGTCTTCTTCTTCGCTCCCTTCGCGCCACGCGCCGCGCTGCTGTCGGCGGAGACGGAATCGGGGGGCGACAGCTCCAGGTACAGGCCCGACGCCTGCTCGCGCACGGTCACCGACTCGACGGCGTGGTCGGCGCCGAAGGCCACGGTGATGGCCTTCCCCTTCACGTAGTTGATGTTCGGCAGCGCCGTCGCGCCCTGGGAGGACGGCACCTGGTAGAACGACGCGGCCGAGCCGCCGGCGTAGATCTGATGGATGGCGGGCTTCGACGCCGAATCGCCGGCGGTCTTGGTGCTGTCGAAGGTGGCGATGATCGTGTCGCCCTTGAGCCAGTCGTTCTCGGTCGAGACGAACTTGGTGCTGTCGGTGCGGCTGGTCGCCTGCGCCGTGCGCAGCGCCCGGAGTTCCCGGATCAGCTGCCCGGGCATCAGGACGTCTATCGAGTCCGATTCGATGTCGCGGTCGGCGGTGTGTGCGCGCGCGCGCGAGCGGCCCCAGGCGAATGCGCGCTCGAGCTGCTGGTCCTTCAGGCGGAGGTCGATGCTGTCGGCGGCAAGCGTCACGTCGTCATTGGTCGCGCGCGCACTGTCGGCCGAGAGCACCCGCTCGAGCTTCCGATTCTTCGACCAGAGGTCAATCACCCGGCCGACCAGCGTGAACTTCGACTCTCCCTGCCCGTCCACACGCGGCCGTCCGATGAGCCGCGCATACTCGCGGCCGGAATCCATGAACGCGCTGTCGGCCACGGCCTTCAGGTCGGGACGCGTGATCACGACGCTGCCGCTCGCGTACGACAGGGAGTCGCCGACGGTGGTCACCTGGTCGGCCACGAGATCCACGGTGTCGGTGGTGGCGGAGCCGGCATCGCCGGGGCTCAGCCGCGTGACGGGGCGTCCGGTGGCGACGAGGCGCTGCAGCGGCCGGACCGCCGGCATGGCGCGATAGTACTCCGCGCGCGGGCCGCGCATGCGCGTGCCCTTGTCCGTCGTGGCCACCACGTTGCCTTCGGCGACCACCCGTTCCTCGAGCTGGAAGTAGTAGATGCGGTCCGCGTCGATGGCGATGCGCGCCTCGGTGTAGTGCGCATTGCCGATGATCGTGTAGGACTTGGTGTCGCCGATCGCCTCGAGTGAATCGCCGGCGATTTTCTGGTCGGTGTTGACGCACCGGCCGCGCACGCCGCGCCCGTAGAAGCTGTTGTACTGGCCGCTCGGCATCTTGATCGCGAGCGTCGTGGTGGAGTCGTAGTTCGTGAGCACGAGTTCGCACGACTTCGCCTGGGCCGCGCGCTGGGCGCCCGCGAGCGACGGGACGAGGAAACCGACGAGGGCCAGCCAGCGGCGCATCAGTTGCCCGGAACCTTGACCGCGCCGGCCTTCGCCCGCGACCCGCGCAGGATGCGGATGTTGTTCATGTCGGGGTCCGACACGAAACCGACGCCCGTAACCTGCCGGTCGCCCTCCGTCAGCACGAAGGCGCTGTCCGACAGGATCTGGTTGACCCGCTGGTCGAAGCGCACCTCCTGCGACGTGAGCGTGCGGCCGTCGGCCGTCTTGATCACGACATCGCCGCGCGCCTCGAGCACGCCGTCGCGCGTGAGGTACCGTCCCGTGCGCGAGGTCAGCACCGCGTCGCGGGCCCCGGAACTGTTGAAGAAGATCGCCCGCACCACGCGCATGTCCATGCGCGTGTTGTCGTCGTAGAAGAGCGACGTGTCGCTCAGGACCTCGGCGCGCATCAGCCCACGGTCGGTCACGAGGGTGCGTGAGCCGAACACCACCTGGTCCGCGAGCGGGTCGATGCCTTTGGCGTCCGCGGCGGTCTTGGGGGCCTCCGGTTTCTGGCACGCGGCGGTCGCCACCGCGGAGGCGATGAGCAGAACGGAAGCTGTGCGCCGTGCGCCGTGCGCAAGGCGCCGTACGACCGTCATCCTCCACCATGTGCCGTCTGTCGTCTGCTTCACGCCACCCCCGCTCGCATCAGGTCGTGCAGGTGCACGACGCCCACAATTACCCCGTGCTCGTCCAGCACGGGCATCGCCATGATGCCGTGCTGCTCCATGCGGAAAACCACGGCACTGCCCAGTTCGTCCGCCCGCGCCACTTTCGGGTCGCGCACCATCACCGTCTCGACGCGCACCGGAAAGACATCCTGTTCGCGCTCCATCAGCCGCGTGAGGTCGCCCGCGGTGAGCAGTCCCTGCAACTGGGCATCCGGTCCCGCCACGAGCACGATGCCGCGCCGTTCGGCCAGCACCACCACCGCTTCGCGCATCGTGGCCGTGGCCGGCAAAATCGGGAGCGATGACGTGAGCATCACGTCGCCGACTCTCGTCAGGAGCCTCCGGCCCAGCCGTCCACCCGGATGCAGCCGCGCAAAGTCCTCGCGGCGAAATCCCTTCACCTCCAGCAAGGCCACGGCCAGCGCGTCGCCAAGAGCCAGCGTGACCGTCGTGCTCGTCGTCGGCGCCAGGTCGTGCGGACAGGCCTCCTCACGCACCGACGCGTCGAGGGCCACGTCAGCCGCCCGCGCCAGCGTGGAATCGTGCTCGCCGGCAATGGCCACCACGCCTACCCCGAGGCGCTTGAGCTGTTCCAGCAGCGGAAGCAGCTCGTCGGTCTCTCCGCTCTTGGAGATGAGGATGGCCACGTCGTCGGTGCCGACGATGCCCAGGTCGCCGTGCACGCTCTCGGTGGGGTGCAGGAACGTGGCGGGCGTGCCCGTGGACGTCAGGGTCGCGGCGATCTTGCGGCCGATCAGCCCCGACTTGCCGATGCCCGCCACGATGACGCGTCCGCGGGCGTCGGCGATCAGGCGGACGGCACGCGCGAACTCCGCGCCCACCCGCGCCGCCGCCTGCCCGAGCGCCTGCTCCTCCATCGTGATCACGCGACGGCCGCGCGCGATGATCTCGTCCGGGGTCATCATTTGCCGTTCGCCTCCGAGCGACTCTGCACGTACTGCTCCACCAGGGTGTCCCACTCGCCGCGCGCGCGCAGCAGCAGCTCGCAAAACTCGCGCACGGCGCCGGCGCCGCCGGGCCGGCTCAGGCGCAGGTGCGCGCACGCCGCCGCATCCGGCGACGCATTGGCGACCACCACGGCCAGGCCGACCGCGCGCAGGACGCCGACGTCCGGCAGATCGTCGCCGATAAAGGCCACCGCATCCAGCCCGATGCCGAGCCGATCGCAGATTTTTCGGAGGGCGGGCAGCTTGCGCGCCTGCGCATCCTGCACGAGCTCGTCGACCTTGAGTTCGGCGGCGCGCAGCGCCACGCTCTCGGACACGCGCCCGGTGATGATGCCCACCTTCACGCCGGCCCGTCGCAGCAGCACGATGCCGAGGCCGTCCTGGATATCGTACCGCTTGAACTCCATCCGGCGGCCGTCCACGTCGCCGAGGTAGATGCCGCCGCCAGTCATGACGCCGTCGACGTCGAGTACCACGAACTTCACGCGGCGGGCCGTGGCCTCGTCGAGGACGGGTACCACGCTGCCCGCACCCACGCCGGTCATCGGCCACCCCGTGCGGCGGCCCACACGTCCACGGCGCGCCGCACCAGCGCATCGAGCTGGTCCAGCGGCACCATGTTCGGCCCGTCGCTGGGCGCCCGGTCGGGGTCCGGATGGGTCTCGAGGAACAGGCCGTCCGCGCCGGCCGCGAGCGCCGCAAGGGTGAGGGTCGGGATCATGGCCCGCACGCCGCCCGAGGCGCCGCCATCGCCCCTACCGGGTTGCTGCACCGAGTGCGTTGCATCAAAGATCACGGGGCACTGGCAGGCGGCCTTCATGCGTGGAATGGCGCGCATGTCCACCACGAGGTCGCCGTACCCGAAAAACGACCCGCGCTCCGTGACGGCGACGTGTGCCCGGCCGGCCGGCGGCGCGCCGCCCGGGGCGGCCGCACGCACCTTCGCCACGGCGCCCTGCATGCCCTCGGGATGCAGGAACTGCCCTTTCTTGATGTTCACCGGCTTGCCCGTCGCGCCCGCCGCCACGAGCAGGTCGGTCTGGCGGCAGAGGAACGCGGGAATCTGCAGCGCGTCCACCACCTGCGCCGCCGCGGCGCACTGGTCCGGCAGGTGCACGTCGGTGATGACCGGCAGGCCGGTGGCGGCTCGCACCCGATCGAGCGTGGCCAGGCCCTCGTCCATCCCGGGGCCGCGCGCCGCGCCCGCGTTCGAGCGGTTGGCCTTGTCGAAGCTCGCCTTGAAGATGATGCCGCCGGGCACGTGCTCGGCGAGCCGCGCGAGATGGGTGCCGACACGCAGCATCAGGTCGTCGGACTCGATGACGCAGGGGCCGGCGATCAGGAACAGCTGGTCTCGCGGGAACGATGCGGGCATGCGTCAGGTGCTCTTGGCGAGCGCGGCCGCGCCCGCCGGCTCCGGATCGGCGGCCCGACGCGTGCGCTGGGTGACGGCCGCCGCGATGAACCCCGCGAAGAGCGGATGCGGGCGCGTCGGGCGCGACTTCAGCTCCGGGTGAAACTGGCACGCCACGAAGTACGGATGGTCGGGCAGCTCGATCATCTCCACGAGCGAGCCGTCGGGCGACAGGCCGCTCAGGCGCAGGCCCTTCTCCACGAACACGTCGCGGAACTGGTTGTTGACTTCGTAGCGGTGACGGTGCCGTTCGCTGATTTCGGGCACGCCATACACCTCGGCCGCGCGCGACCCGCGCGCCAGCCGGCAGGCATAGGCGCCCAGCCGCATCGTGCCACCCATGTCTTTCACGTTCGTCTGGCTCTCCATCAGCGCGATGACCGGGTGCGAGCACTCCGGCGCGAACTCGCTCGAGTTGGAGTCGTCGAGTCCGCAGACATTCCGCGCGAACTCGATGATGGCCACCTGCAGGCCGAGGCAGATGCCGAAGAACGGCGTGCCCGTCTCCCGCGCCCCGCGAATGGCCTCCACCATCCCCTCCACGCCGCGCACGCCGAAGCCGCCCGGCACGAGCAGGCCGTCAAACGTGGACAGCATCCGCCGCGCCGCGTCCGCATCGGCGAAGAGGTCCGAGGACGTCCAGACGATGTCGACCCCCACGTCGTTGGCGATGCCGCCGTGAATCAGCGCCTCCTGGACGCTCTTGTAGCTGTCGGCGTAGTCCGTGTACTTCCCCACCACGGCGATGCGCACCTTCGACTTCGGTTCCGCGATCTTCTGCACCATCGCGCGCCACGCGGAGACGTCCGCCGCTCCGGTCTCGAGCCCGAGTTTGCGGCAGACGAGGGCGTCGAGCCCCTGCTCGGCGAACGACAGCGGGATCTGGTAGATGGTCGGCACGTCGCGGCTCTCGATGACCGCGCCGAATTCGACGTTGCAGAAGAGCGAGATCTTGCGCTTGGTGTCCTCGGTGAGCGGACGCTCCGTGCGGCAGATGAGGATGTCGGGCTGGATGCCGAGTTCCATCAGGTCGCGCACCGAGTGCTGCGTCGGCTTGGTCTTCACCTCGCCGGCCGCCGAGATGAACGGCACCAGCGTGAGGTGAATGAACAACGCGTTCTCGCGCCCGACGTCGTGCCGAAACTGCCGGATGGCCTCGAGGAACGGCTGCGACTCGATGTCACCGACCGTGCCCCCGATCTCGACCAGCACGACGTCGTTTTCCTGGGCGACCCGCCGCACCGCCGCCTTGATCTCGTCCGTGATGTGCGGAATCACCTGCACCGTCGAACCGAGGTACTCGCCGCGGCGTTCCTTGGTGATCACGTTGAGGTAGATGCGCCCGGTCGTCACGTTGTTCGCCTGGCTCAGCGGACGGTCAATGAACCGTTCGTAGTGGCCGAGGTCGAGGTCCGTCTCCGCGCCGTCGTCCGTCACGAAGACCTCGCCATGCTGGAATGGCGACATCGTGCCGGGGTCGACGTTGAGGTACGGGTCGAACTTCATCATCGTGACGCGCAGTCCGCGTTCGACGAGCAGCCGCCCCAGCGACGCGGCCGCAATGCCCTTGCCGAGCGACGAGACCACGCCGCCGGTGACGAAGATGTACTTCGTGGTGGAGGAGTTCGGGGGATTCATCGGGCGGGTCCGGCGCTGAGCTGTTCCCAGTGCGCGTTGGCGCGCACCAGGTCCTCCTCGGTATTCACTTCGCCCCACGTGGGGGCCTCCACCACGGCAACGCCCATCGCCAGTCCGGCGGCCAGCGCGCGCAGCTGTTCGAGCCGTTCCACCAACTCCAGCGGGTGCGGCGGCAGCGACACCCAGCGGTCCAGCGCCTCGCGCCGCGCCGCGTAGATGCCCATGTGCTGCAGCACCAGGCCGTCGCGCTCGGCCCGGTCGGACGCGTCACGAAGGTTCGGAATCGGGGCGCGCGAGAAGTACAGCGCGCGCCCGTCATCGGCCATCACCACCTTGACACAATTCGGGTCCCCAAGGATCTCGGGGCCGCGGCGGCCAGCCGCCGTGCCGAGCTCGAAGCCGTGCTCCCGCACCATGCCGATGGCCCCCGCCATGGCGTCGCGACGCATGAAGGGCTCGTCGCCCTGCACGTTCACGACGATTTCGTACTCGGCGAACTCCGGGCGCCGGGCCACCTCGGCCACGCGATCGGTGCCCGACGGGTGTGACGCGGAGGTCAGGACGCCCTCCACGCCGTGCGCGGCCAGGACGTCCATGACCTCGGCGGACTCGGTGGCCACGACCAGCCGGTCAGCCAGGCCGAGGGACCGAACCCGCTCCCAGACGCGGACCACGAGTGGGGCCCCACCAAGGGGGCGGAGCGGCTTCCGCGGCAGCCTGGTGGCAGCCAGGCGGGCGGGGATCACGGCCAGGGTGTTCACGTCAGCACCCGCCGGAAATGGGTGTCCCGTATGCAAAATCCACGCCACGCAATATGGAGAAAGGGTTTACGAGACGCAACGGAGACGGCCGCGAATCGCCGACAATGCCCGATCGCGGCGGCCCGCCGGCACCGAAAAACGCGGCGGGGGACCCTTCCCTGGTCCCCCGCCGAGGCCTCCGCCAGTGTGTCCGCGCGACTATGTCGGCTGTGGCGTCGTCCGGAGGTACGGCTTCAGCTCCGTGACGGAGGCAAAGCGTTTTCTGGCATCCTCGGTGCTCAGCGTCGTCGAGACGATCACGTCCTCGCCCACACGCCAGTTGGCGGGTGTCGAGACCGGAAACTTCGCCGACAGCTGGAGTGCATCGAGGACCCGCAGGATCTCGTCGAAGTTGCGCCCCGTGGACGCCCGGTACATGAGGGTCAGCTTGACCTTGTGGTCCGGGCCGACGATGAAGACTGACCGCACCGTTCCCGAGTCATCGGCCTTCGGATGAATCATGTCGTAGAGCGTCGAGACGGCCCGGTCGGGGTCGGCGATCATCGGAAAGTTCACCGGAGTGCCCATCACCTCGCCGATGTCCGCCTCCCACTTGAGATGAGACTCCACCCCGTCCACCGACAGGCCGATGACCTTGGTCTGCCGCCGTTCAAACTCCGGCATGAGACGGGCCACCGTGCCCAGCTCGGTCGTGCAGACCGGCGTGAAATCGCGGGGGTGCGAGAAGAGGACGGCCCAGCCATTCCCCTTCCATTCGTGAAAGGAGATCGGCCCCTGCGTCGTCTCCGCCGTGAAATTCGGGGCGTCGTCGCCCAGTCTGATGGTCATGCGTCCTCCCTGAAGCTCTGGTGTTTGGTGTAGCGGCGCCGGGTGCGCCGGTGAGTTCCAGCCATGCCTGTACGATCCGTCGGCGACGCGTGCCGTCCTCGCCGGCGCGGCCCACGGCCCATCATCTACCGTTCCGGCAAGTTCGCAAGAAAGAACCGGATGGCGTTCTCTCCCATCACCGCGCGAATCTCCGTCTCCGAGAAGCCCTCGAGCAGCAGCGCCTCGGTCAACTCGCTGATCCTGTCCGCCCCGAAGGCCACCGTGGTGGCGCCGTCCCAGTCCGAGCCCAGGGCCACGACGTCGAGTCCCGCGACGCTGACGGCGTGGCGGATGGCACGGGCGATGCTGCGCGGCGAGATGTCACAGACGGCGCCATCCCAGAAGCCGATGCCGATGAGCGCGTGGTTCGCGGCGAGGCGCCGCAGTTGGTCATCGGTGAGGTTCCGAGGTCCGGCGCACGTGGCCTGCACCCCGGTGTGCGACACAATCACCGGCCGCGTCGCCAGCGCCAGGGTCTCGTCAATGGCACGCGGCGCGGCGTGGGCGAGGTCCACGATCATGTGGAGCTCCTCCATGCGCTGCACGACCCGGCGCCCGAGCGGGGTGAGCCCACCCTGCGCCACGCCGTGCGCCGAGCCTGCCACCTCGTTATCGAAGAAGTGCGCCAGGCCCGCCATGCGGAACCCGTGCGCGAAGAGCGTGTCGACGTTCGCGAGCGCTCCGTCGAGGGCGTGGAGTCCCTCGGTGGAGAGCAGCCCGGCCACGGGTTTGATCTCCGGCGTCTGCGC
>JBBQZD010000074.1:0-11363 GCA_038208045.1 Gemmatimonadales bacterium
TCGGATTTGGCGCCGCGGTGGGGGCGGGCACGGGCACGCTGCATTCCGGTGGTCTTGACGCGCCCGCCATCAGGATTCCCCTCGACGTGCTGGCCGTGCTCGCGGCCGTGGCCAACCTCGTCGCGGCGCATCACGCCCGGAGATTGCGCCGGCAGGGCACCCGCGGGACGCTCCTGCCGCCGACGGCGTGGGAGTATCGTCGCACGCGCTGGGCCATCGGGCTTTCCATCGTCGCGCTGCTGATCGTCGTCGGCGAGCAGGTCGCGCATCACTACCGGCATCGCGTGCCGCCGGCGGAGACCCCTGCATCAACGGTCAGCGATCGGACTCCGCGAGCCACCCCCGGCGCAGTGCGTCGGCCGGGACATTGGAGAGATACGGCTTGATGTCGAGAATCGGCGTGCCGTCGAGCATGTCTACGCCGCGCACCTGCAGGCGGCGTCCCTCACGCCCCTGAAGCGCGACGACGGTCAGCCCGATCGCATTCGGCCGGCGCGGACTGCGCGTGGCGAACACCCCATGCGGACGATCAGCCATCGGGGGTTGTGACAGGAGATCGTAACCGTCGGCGCGATCGCAGTGCCAGAGGACGTAGAGGTGCGAGAATCCCTCGATGTCGGTGAGGCCCGCCTCGAACTCCGCGCCAATGTCCAGCACGCCTTCGGCGTCGTGCCGCGCGCCGGGTCCCTTGGGCACCTGGGCCGTGTCGGTGTACGGGCTGTGGACTACGCCGATGGGATGCAGGGCGATCATGCAGGTGCGACCTCCTCGCGTGTCGAACTCAGGGGCGGGGCGACGACGTCGGGACGGTACGCGGGCTCCGCCGGCTCCGGACCGGTGCGAGCCGAGCCGGGTCGAGGCCCAGCGCGCGCAGCGCATTCGCGTACCGCGGGCTCGACCGAATCGGGTCGAACAGCGGGGTCTGGAAGTCGGCAGAGACGGCGAAGGGGCGTCGATTCGCCACAAGGCGTTCCATGGCGTCGAGCGCCTGCGTCGTGTCGCTGGTGCCCAGGTACGCCCGCAACAAGGCGACGTCAATTCGCGAATCCCCCGTTTCGCGGGCGATCTCGGTGGTCACTGCCCGCGCGCGCGTCAGGTCGCCCGCGCGTCCGAGCGCGTACGCGGCCTGCCCCTTCACGCCGACGTCCGTACCGACGTAGCGCAGGATGCGCTCGGCGATCACACGCGCCTCCTGCAACTGCCCCACATTCACGAGGCATTGCAGGTACGTGCCGCGCGCGGCATTGACGGTCGAGTCGAGTTCGAACGCCCGCCGCGCGGCGACGAGCGCTTCCTGGTCGCGCCCCGCCCGCGACAGCGCGCCAGCCAGCGTTGCCGCCATGTTGGCGTTGAGCGGGTCGAGCTGCTGGCCGCGCTCGAGCTGACGCAGCGATTCCTCCTCGCGGCCGACGGTGAAGAGCATCCGACCGTAATGCATGCGAGTGAGCACGAGCGTCGAGTCGAGTGCGAGCGCTCGGGTGTAGGCCTCCTCCGCCGGCGCCCAGCGGTTCGCGTAGGCGTGCACGACGCCCATCGCGAGGAAAGCCTCGGCGGACGTCGCGTCGAGCGCCGCGGCGCGCTGCGCCGCCGAGAGTGCGCGCGGGAGCACCGCGGCCGCATCCACGTTGCCGTAGATCGTCGACGCCGCGAGCGCCAGCCCGAGGCCAGCCCAGGCCCGCGCGAAGGCCGAATCGGCGGCGATCGCCGCCGAGAAATGCTCGATCGCCTTCGGAATGCGCGCCCCCCGCCGCGAGTACTCGTACAGGCCGCGCAGGTACTCGTCGTACGCCGCGAGACTGGCGGTGCCCTGCATGGAGTGTGGCGCGCCGGCGGCGGCGCCGCTCGCGAGGGTCACCCGCAGCGCGCCGACGATTTGGCGGGCAATGTCGTCCTGCACGCTGAACACGTCCGTCGCCGTGCGCTGGTAGCTGTCGGTCCAGAGCACGGTGCCGGTGCCCGTGTTCGTGAGTTCCGCCGACACGCGGAGCAGGGCGCCGGCGCGCCGCACCGAGCCCTGGAGCACGGAGCCGACGCCGAGTTCGCGGCCGATCTCCTTGAGCGTGGCGTTCCGATCGCGGAGCGCGCCCGCCGAGTTGCGTCCCGTGAGCCGGAGCCCCGGTACCCTGGCGAGCGCCAGCGCCACCTCGTCGGCCATTCCGACAGCGAAGTACGTGTTCGCGGTGTCGCCGCCGACGGACTCGAACGGAAGCACGGCGATCGCCGTGAGCGGGTTGCCCGCCGCCGCGAGTCGGCTGCGCACCACGAACCACGAGCCGGCCGCCAACACGGCGACGGCGGCGACGGCCACGGTGATGCGCGTCCGGCGTCCGACGGGAATGCTCGCGGCGACAACGGCGCTGCCGGCCGGCGAGCGCGGCTGCGCCGGTTGACCGGCGTGCTCAGGAATCTGCGCCACCGCCGCGATCAACTCTTCGCCGAATTCCGACGCCGATTGGTAGCGGTCCTCGGCACGACGCTCGAGCGCCTTCTTCATCACGGCCAGCACCGTCGGCGGCCACAGGACGTCCGACCGGACGTCGGAAAGCGACTGCGGCTCGGAGGTGAGCCGCATGATCATCGTCTCCTGAAACGACGCCCCCTGGAACGGGAGCCGCCCCGCCAACATCCCGAACGTGACGAGCCCGAGTGAATAGATATCGCTCCGGTGGTCGACCTGGTCGGCCGCGAACTGTTCGGGACTCATGTACTCCGGCGTGCCCACCGACAGCCCCGTGCGCGTCACTCGCTGGTCGTCGGCCCCGATCGCCTTGGCGATGCCGAAGTCGACCACCTTGATGAGGTCCGCGCCGCCGCGCCCCTTCGTGACCATGATGTTGTCGGGCTTCAGGTCGCGATGGACGATGCCCTGTTCGTGAGCCGCCGCCAGCCCCTCGGCGATCTGCCGCGTGACTTCCGCGGCGCGGGCGGGCTTCAGTGGCCCGTTGCGTTCGAGCAGCGCCGTAAGTGACTCCCCCTCGACGAACTCCATCGCCAGGAAAATCATCCCGTCCGCCGTCTCCCCGAAGTCGTACACGCTGGCCACGTTCGGGTGGTTGATCCGGCTTGCGTTTGCCGCCTCGCGATTGAACCGGCTGATGGCATCGGCGTCGTGGTGCGTGCCGGGATTCATCAGCTTCACCGCGCACTTGCGCCGCATCTTCACGTGCTCGGCGAGAAACACCTGGCCCATCCCGCCCTCGCCGAGCTTGCTGAGGACGTGGTACCGCTCGGCGATGACCGAGCCGATGAGCTCGGTGCTCCCGCGGGTCCGCAGCACCGTGCCGTCCTTCGGGCAGAAGCGCTCGTCGGACGGATAGCTGGCCTCACAGGTCGGGCACGTCTTGCGGGCCGACTCGGTCACGGCCGTCGGCCGCACGGCACGAGCCCCGCACCTGCGGTCGCGCAGCGCCCTTCGCCCGGTCGCTTCACCTGCTCGGATGCGCGCAACTGACCCCTCTGAGGTGAGAGCCCACGGAGCAAGGCCCGACAATAGTGGGATGCTGATCGCGCACTGTCCAGTCGCGCAGGGTCGAGACGTCAATCGGCCCCGGCGCCATGGCGGCTGGGCGTCCGAGGGCCCGCGTGAGCCGTGGACATTCCCGGCAAGCCGGGGTACGCGCCCGCATCAGCGCGGCAGGACCCTCGTCGGCACCAACTCCCTGCTAGCGCCCGCCCATCCCGATCACGCGACGATGGGTGTCAGGACCGTCCTGTGACCGTCCGCGCGCGCGTCCGCTTCGCTCCCCACACGATCGTCAGCACGACGAGGCCGAGCGGCACGGCGGCAGCGGCGAGCCACAGAAGCAGCACGAGCGTGATGCCGCTGAGGTTCAGCAGCGCCCCGCGCTCGCTGTAGTGCGCGGACTGGTACGACGTATCGAGGGCGCCGCGCTGAATGAGATCGCGGCTGAGCGCGTCGCGTCGCGCCAGACTGTCCACCACGTGGCGCTGACGCATCGCGGCCGCCTGCGCGCTCGTGTCGCCCGGATGCGCCGCCGCGTAGGCCTGAGAGGCCGAGTCGAGTTCCCGCTGAGTTTGGTCAGGTCGCGCACGGTGACTTTCGGGTCCGGGTTGGCGAGGCAGATTGCGCGGTTGCGCTACCAAAGCAGGCGCGGGCGCGAGCAATCCGCCAGACCAATCTGTGCGCCGCAACAGACCGTCACGACCCCTCATTCCGGCGGGCCTGCGGGCGCACCACGAGAAACACCAGCACGGCGGTGATCGCGCCGATCGTGTCCATCAGCATGTCCTTCTGCGCGTCCCAGACATCGCCCTGGCTGCCGAGGAAGGCGGCGCCCGCCTCGGGATTGCCGCCATACACCGCGTACACCCACTCGATCAGCTCGTACGACATCGCCACGAACCCGATGGCGAAAACGGCGAACAGGCACGCGAAGGGGAGAGTCATTGTCCGGCGGGTAGTCAGGTACTCCAGGATACCGAAGGCGAACAAGCCGACCGAGAAATGCCCGACCCGGTCGAACATGTTGCGTTCGAAGCCGAAGGCGCGACTGAACCAGTCGAACGGCACGCGCTCGAACGTGTAATGACCGCCGACCGTGTGCCAGTACGGGAGCACGGCCATGAGCAGGTAGGCGAGCGGCGAAAAGCGGACGCCGCGCACGTACAGCACCACGAGCGCCGAGACGACGCACACGATGGGGACATTTTCGACCCACCACGTGGTGCGGTCGTACGGCCTGATGGCGCCCCAGATGAACAGCGCGATGTAGCCCGCGAGGAGAACGGCGGGCGCGAGCCTCTCGGCGCGCGTGCGAGCGTCGGTGGGTGGCATGGGGTCGAACGTTGGAAGCGATCGAGACGGGAGTCAAGGCGATGCCAAGCGCGGCCTGGCTCCGTTCCTGTCACGCGAACCCGAACACGAACGGCAGCACGAACGACACCACCACCGCCCACGCCGCATACGCCGGCAGGTAGCCGGCGGCGGCTCGTCGTATCGCCCCGACGTCGGCCGCCCCGCGCACGAAGCCCACGTGCGCACGGAAAATCAGGGCCAGGTGCACCAGGATGACGAGGTTCGCCCCGAGCACGACCACCCGGTTGGGCGTGAATCCGTACGACGCGAGCCGGAAGACGATGGCGGAGAGCGCCAGCACGTCAATGAGCAGCGTCACGGTCAGCAGGGCCAGGTTCACGCGGTCCACCCACCCCACCACGTCATCTTCGCCACGCTCCGCGATCGACAGCACCGACATGCCGAGCACGACGATCAGCAGTCCATTCACGGTGATCAGGAACGCACGGTCCACGAACGGGTTCTGCCCACCCAGGACGGCCACCACCAAATAGGTGGCGGTCATGGCGAGGAAGAGCGGCGCGAAGACGCGGGCAAGGACCGACGCGATGCCCGTGCGCCGCTGGAAGACCACGTCGTAGAGGTAGGTAGCGGCCACCGGCACTGCCGCGGCGCCCACCACGCCAATGTTCTGCATGTACCATTTGCCGGCGCCCTTTGCGATCAGTTCGAAGAGCGCGACCGTCAGCCCGCTGAAGACCATGCCGCCCAGCGCGACCAGGCTGCCGAGGATCAGGAGTTCCCCGTTGAAGCGGAGAAAGCGAATCCGCGCGTCCGTCTGGCGCCAGGATGCACCGGCGAAGACGAGTCCCAGGAACGCCCACGACAGGATCGGCAGGTGGATGAGCGCCATCACCACCGAGTCGGCGTACACATCACCGTGGCCGGGCAGGTTGAGCGCCAGCGTGCCAGCCACCGCGGCGAGCAGCAGGCCGGCGATCATCTGGCCCCGGTCGCGCTGCGTGCTCCAGAAGTAGAGCGCGAGGGAGAGCAGGACGATTGATGGCGCGAAGCGCGGATAGTACCACTCCGGTTCCAGCCAGACGGCCGGCAGTCGCACCAGCAGACCGCACCCCAGCGCGATGGCGATGACCGGGCCGAGCGCGCGCGCCGCGGTGCCGACGCGCTGACCGTCGGAGAGCCGCGCCGCCCAGGCACGGAGCAAAATGGCATCGGGTCGCTGGGCGTGCGCGTCGTCGAGGGCGCGCCGGAACGCGCGCGGGGATTCCCGATACAGGGCCTCGAGCGCTGCGGGGTCATCGAGCAGATCGAGGAGCTGACTGGCGTTCACACGGTCCTCCGGAGCGAAGAGCGGTCGCATGGCGTGGCCTGCAGTCGGCGATGCCCAGGCTGGTGGAGCGTGGCGCAGGCATGCCGAGGCCGGGTAACTTTGTAACACAAAGTACACCGACCGGCAGAGTCCTGTCAATGAGGGCCCGGAGTATTCGACGAGCCGCAGCCCCGTGCCGACGCGCGCGCTGCCCGGCCTGCTCGCGCCGTGCCCGCTGCTACCACTTGAGCAGCGTGGCCGGCATGGCGCTGGTGCGCGTGAACGCGACGTCACGCGGTTCGTTCCAGATGCGGCCCGTGCGGTCCGACGAACTGAGGCGGATCTCGAACTTCGAGTCGCCGCGCGCCGGGTTCAGCGGCACCGCGACATCCAGGCGGTACGTCCGCTTGCCCGTCGACGGATACGCGCCCAGCAGGGAGACGCCGAGCGCCCGGCGCACCGGCGTGCTGAGGGCGTACGGCGCATCGCCCGCCCAGAGCTTGCCGGCATCGGCGAAGAACGCAATGGCCGTGGCCGCCCTCGCGCTCACGCTGGGCAGGCCGAGCCGCTGTTCGAGGCGCACGACGGCACGCCCGCTGCCCGAGGCGGCCGCGCCGCCAAAACCGCGCACGCCGCCGTCGGCATCGCGCAGCGACAGCTGCGCCGGGAACGGCAGGTCGCGCAGCGCGGCCGCGTCGAGCGTCGCGCTGGTTGCCCATCGTTCCGAGCTGCGGCGGTACCAGGCGACGTGCGCGCTCGACACCATGCCGTTCCGGCTGCGCGATGCCCGGTTGACACGTCCCTCGGCGAGCAGGCGCGCCGCGAGGAACGAGCGGTCATTGCCGGTGCCGGCATACAGGTCGGCGGCCGCGAACAGGTCGCCCTTGCCCCGCGATGCCCAGACGCTCGGGCCGGCCAGTACGCCGAGTTGCACGCCGTGGCCGACGTCCTGCTCGGCCTCAAGCGCATCGAAGCCGGCGACCGTGAGATACTGGAGATGCCTGACGCCGGCGATGACCGCGACCCGCGCCACGCCGTACGCGGGATAGCGATTCTCCAGCGCCGTGTCGGGGGCAGGCACGAGCCCGCTGTCGGAGATGATCACCACACCGCCGCCCGTGCGGATGTCCTCGCCCATCACGAGTGCGCCGACCACGCCGACCGTGCGCCCTGCCGCCGGCGCGCCGAGGCGCGCCACGGCGCCAGCATCCCAGAAGGCGCGACGCGCGAAGAGCGCCACGGCGTCCCCGGAGGGCGGCACCAGGTCCGTGAATCCGCTGGCGCTGCCGACGCTGACGTGCAGCGCATGGCGCTGCAACTCCGTGAGGAACGGCTCGGCCACTTCGACCACGAGGCGATCGCCGTGCGGCTCCCGGGCCGCCTCAAGCGCGATGAGATCCGGTCGCCCGAAGGCGCCGTATTGCACGGCGCGCACGCCGGCCCCGCTGCGGTACGCGAAGCCACGTTCGAGACTCAGTGCCGTGAAGAGTCCGCGGCCGCCGAAATTCTGCGACCCGACGACGAGCGAGGACACGGTGCCGTGGCTGACGCTTCCTCCCACGATCAGGGGCACTTCGTCCACCACGTCCACCATCAGCTTGACCAACCCGTCGCTGTCGATCGCCACGCGGATTGCCGCGGAGGCAATGAACGGCAGCGCACGCAACAAGCGCTCGGATTCGCGGAGTTTGCGTTCGGTACACACGCGACCCTCGCGCACCTGCAGGTAGGCGCGGACCACGTGCTCCCGGGTGGTGGCGTAGTGCATGCCCGATATCTCGAAGGCCTTGTCCCGCACTTCGGCGGCCGCCCCGACCGCGGATGGCCGGTGGGCACGGACCTCGACGGCCGAGACCATCTGGCCGCTGCAACCGGACAGCGCGCGCGCCAACGCCCTCGCTGGCGGCTTCGGCGGCGGCTTTGGCGGCGCCTTCGCTACCTGCGCCGCAGCGCCTGCCGCGGTGGCGAGGAGCAGCGCGGCGAGCAGCGCGGCGAGCAGCGCCGGCGTGGCGACGATGCGACGTGTGGCAGGCGTTGGCATGCGCATCAGGTGTCGAGCAGCGCGCCGATGCGGTTCAGCGACGGAATGTGGTCGCAGGCAATGCGTGCCACCGCGGTGAGCGGAACGGCCAGCACGGCGCCGGGCACGCCCCACACCCAGAAGAAGAAGATCAGGCCGAGGAAGATGGTCACGGTGTTCAGCGGCAGACGCCGTCCGAGCAGCATCGGCGTGACGAAGTTGCTCTCGGTGAGGTGCACGATCAGGAACAGGGCAGGCGCGAGCAGCGCCAGTGCCGTGTTGTCCACGCCACCCAGCGCAGCCAGCGTGATGGCCGAGATCGTGATGAACGGCCCAAGGTACGGAATGAAATTGGCCACACCGGCCAGTACGCCGCCGAGCGCGGCATTCGGCACGCCGACGGCGTACAGCGCCAGCATCGTCACCACTCCGACGGAGGCGTTGATGGCTACCGTGGTCGCCAGGTAGCGCGACGTGCTGAGTTCGATGGCGGTCAGCAGGTGTTCCACGTTGCGCAGCTCGCCACGGACCGGCAGGAACTCCGCGAGCTTGCGGCGAAAGAGCGGGCCGGCGGCGAGCAGGAAGTACGTCAGGAAGATCACGCTGAGCACCGACGGCAGGGTCTCTGCCGTCTGGCCGGCGAGTCGCGATATGATGCCGGGACCGGTCACGTGCACCTGGCGCACCGATTCATCCACCGGAGCGGCCGTGACGCGCTCCATGCGCTCGGCCGAACTCTGCAGCGTGGCGAGCGGCTTCGACAGCAGGCGCACTTTCTGCTCGACCTGACGCATCATCACCGGCGCCGAGTTCACCCAGCTGATGGCCGGTGACACGAGCAGGGCGCCCGCGACCAGGACCGTGAAGAGGGTGCCGAAGACCACGATCGCCGCGCCGATCCGCTCCGGAATGTTCCGCTTGCGCAGCCAGCGCACCGGCGCGCTCAGCAGCAGGCTGAGCAGCATGGCAAGCACCACCGGCAGCAGCAGGCCGCGCGCCAGCTTCATGGCGGTCACCGAGAGCACGAGCGTGATGACCATCGCCGCCCATGCCACGATCGTGCTGCTCTCGACGGGAGGAATGGCCGGGAGATGCGTCTTGGGCAATGGCGTCGCGTCCGTCATGTCGGTCCCTGGAGGGTGCACTCCATAATCGTAACGGCTCCCCGGCCGGAACGCTCTTGTCCGAAAGGAGTAGACCGGGGAGTAACCATTTTGAGCGATGGTTGGGGCGCGGCGCGGCATGTACTCATGTAGGACGGAACCAACGTCCCCGCATCCACAGAGGTCGTCCATGTCACAGTACAGCAGGATCTTCACGGCGCTTGCCCTCGTGCTTGTCGCCGCACCGCTGTTCGCGCAGGACATCGCGCAGAATGGCGCCGCCGCCGTCACCGTCGCCGCACCGCAGGCGAGCGAGCCGGCTCCCGTGGCTGCCCCCGTCGCCGATCGCGCGCCGGCCGCCGGCCCGACCATGCAGAGCAGCACCGTCGGCGTTCGCGCCAACCTTGGCCAGCCCGCCCCCGTCAACGCCCCCGCCGCGCCGGCCTACGGCCGCAGTCCCGCGCTCATGATCGTCGGCGTCGCCGCGCTCATCGTGGGCGCCGTCGTCGGTGGCAGCGCCGGCACGATCGTCATGATCATCGGCGGCGTCATGGGCCTCGTGGGTCTCTGGAACTACCTGCAGTAATCGTCGCACCAACCATTCAGGCGAAAGCCCCACCGAGACTACAAATGAACGGACTACCAAAGAACATCAGCGGTTGGCGGACGGCGCGCTCCATCGGCGCCGTGGCGCTGCTGGGGCTGAGCCTTGCGGCGTGCGCCTCGTTCAACAAGAAGGGACAGGGCGCCCTCATCGGCGCCGGTGCCGGCGGCGCCATCGGCGCCGTGGTGGGCAACAACACGGGCTCCACCGCGCGCGGTGCCATCATCGGGGCGGCGGTCGGCGGCGTCGTCGGCGGCGTCATCGGCCACCAGATGGACCAGCAGGCCAAGCAGATCAAGCAGGACATCCCGGGCGCGACGGTGGAGCGGGTCGGCGAGGGCATCCAGGTGACGTTCGCGTCGGGCCTGATGTTCGATTTCGACGCCGCGCGCATTCGTCCCGAGGCCGCGGAGAACCTGCGGAGTCTCTCGGGCAGCCTTGGCTCGTACCCGAACACGGACCTGCTGATTGTCGGGCACACCGATGCCCTGGGCTCGGCCGACTACAACCAGGGCTTGTCGCAGCGCCGCGCGCAGGCCGTGGCCGACTACCTCGGATCGCAGGGCGTGCTGGCGTCGCGCCTTCGCACCGCGGGACGCGGTGAGGCGGAACCCGTCTCCTCGAACGAGACCGAAGCCGGACGTCAGCTGAACCGGCGCGTGGAGGTGGCGATCTACGCCAACGCCGCCGCCCGCAAGCCGTAGTGCAACGACGTGCCCCCCTCGGCTCGCATTTCGGCGGGCCGTTCCTCGGGCTCGTCACGCAGGCGCAGTGCCGGCGATCATCTTCAGGAGTATCAACAATGAGAGCAACACGGACGTTCCTGGCTGCCGCCGCACTGGCGCTCCTGCCGATCGTGGCCGGCGCGCAGTTGTCCATCAAGGGCGGCATGTCATTCGGCACCACGCCGAACAACAACGGGGCGCTGCCGGGCAAGCTGTCGGCACATTCGGGCGTCGCCTTCGGCGTCGGGCTGGCCAGCGGTGGCACGCTCGGTTTCGGCGCCGAGGCGCTCTATGCCCAGCGCGGATTCAGCAGCACGATCCTTGGCAGTTCGCGAGAACTGAGCTACATCGACGTGCCGGTCTATCTTCGGCTGTCGTTGCCGACGCCCGCCATCTCGCCGTTCGCGTACGTCGGGCCGCAAGCGTCGTTCGAGCTGAAGTGCGATGCCGGGGGCACGAGTTGCCCGTCCGGTGGTGACAAGGTGACCTTTGCCGGCGTCATCGGCGCGGGACTCAAGTTCGACGCCCTGCACGGGATTTCCGTGGAAGGGCGGTACGTGTACGGCCTCAAGGACCTCACGTATGGCACCGTGAGCAACAGCGTGAACTACCAGACGCGGTCGTTCCTGCTGCTGGCGGGCATCAGCTTCTGATCTGATGCGGTTCGACGAGGCCCCACCCGGCATGCCGGGTGGGGCCTCGTCGTCTGGCGGCGTCTTCGCTCGATCCCACCGCGTGACTAGATGACCTTGCGGCCCTGGATGACGCGGATGAGGACGACGATGACCGCGACCACCAGCAGGACGTGAATGAAGCCGCCCATCG
>JBBQZD010000075.1:0-11340 GCA_038208045.1 Gemmatimonadales bacterium
TGCTGCGGCTGCAGGGGCGGGGGGCGGGGGGGAGCGCCACGGCGAGTGCGGTGCTCGGCGATCTTGTCGCGGCGGTGCGGTGAGGAAACGAAGCTCTACGCTTTATGCCATACGCAATTCGCCGTACGGCGAGTTACGTACGGCGTAGAGCATAGAGCTTCGTTTCCCGTCTATGCCGCCCGCGCTTGCATCGGCACCTCGCTCGACGGCCGGCCCACGCCGCGAGAGTCCCGCAGCCACTCGTGGATTGACGCCACGAGGATCACGATGACCGCCACCATGAAAAAGAGCGCGACCCCCGCGTCGAGGCGGTCGTTGAAGGCCATCCGCGCCACGTCCGCCGCGGTCCTGGCACCCGCAGGCATCGCGCCAGCCGCCGCCTGCGCTTCGAGCAGACGCGCGTGCGCGAGGAAGCCGAGCTTGGGGTCGGCTGACCAGACCTTCATGGCGCCGGCGGTCATCGTGACCACCGACAGCCAGACGAGGGGCAGTACTGTCATCCAGGCGTAGCGTGCCTTGCCCATCTTGATGATCACCGTGGTGCCGACGCACAGCGCGACCGCGGCGAGCAGCTGGTTGGCGATGCCAAAGAGGGGCCAGAGCGAGTTGATGCCGCCGAGCGGATCGGTGACGCCCTGATACAGGAAGTAGCCCCACATGGCGACGAAGAGTGTGCTGGACAGCACCGTGGCCGGCAGCCACCCGGTGCGGCCGAGCGGTGTCCAGACGTGGCCGAGCAGGTCCTGCAGCATGAAGCGTCCCACGCGCGTGCCGGCATCCACCGTCGTCAGAATGAAGAGCGCCTCGAACATCAGCGCAAAGTGGTACCAGAGCGCCATGGCGTTGGTGCCGCCGAGGACGCTCGAGAAGAGCGTGGCCATGCCGACGGCCAGCGAGGGGGCGCCGCCCGTGCGCGAGAGCAGCGATGCCTCCTGCACGTTGGCGGCCAGCGCGTGCAGCTGCGCGGGGTCGAGCACGAAGCCCCACGTTCTTATCACCTCCGCGGCGCTCTCGGCGGTCGTGCCGATGATGCCGGCCGGCGCATTGATGGCGAAATAGATGCCCGGCGTGAGCACGCAGGCCGCGATGAGCGCCATGATGGCCACCAGCGACTCGGTGAGCATGGCGCCGTAGCCGATGAAGCGCGCGTCGGTCTCGCGCTCGAGCATCTTGGGCGTGGTGCCCGAGGCGATGAGCGAGTGGAAGCCCGAGATCGCGCCGCAGGCAATGGTGATGAAGACGAACGGAAAGAGCTTGCCGGCGAAGACCGGGCCGGTGCCGTCGATGAAGCGGGTGAGGGCCGGCATCTGCAGGGGCGGCAGCACCACCAGGATGCCGACCGCGAGCGCCACGACGACGCCGATCTTCACGAACGCGGAGAGATAGTCACGCGGCGCGAGCAGGAGCCAGATGGGCAACACCGACGCGGCGATGCCGTAGCCGATGATCCACTTGGCGAGCTGCGGCCCGGTGAGCGTGAAGATGGGCGCGAGCATCGGATCCTGCGCCACCCACCGTCCCGCGTACAGCGCGACGAACAGGAGCACGAGCCCCATGAGCGACGTCTCGAGCACGCGGCCGGGGCGGATGTAGTGCATGTAGACGCCCATCAGCATCGCGATGGGAATCGTCAGGCCGATCGTCACCGTGCCCCAGGGGCTCTGCTGCAGCGCCTTCACGACGACGAGCGCGAGCACGGAAATAAGGATGATCATGATGCCGAGCACGGCCACCAGCGCCGTACCACCGGCCACCCGGCCGATCTCGTCGCTGGCCATGCGGCCCAGCGACTTGCCGTCGCGGCGCACCGACGCGGCCAGGATCACGAAGTCCTGCACGGCGCCGCCGAGCACGACGCCGACGATGATCCAGAGCGCGCCGGGCAGGTAGCCGAACTGCGCGGCGAGCGTCGGGCCGACGAGCGGGCCCGGGCCGGCGATGGCCGCGAAGTGGTGGCCGAACACGATCCACCGGTTGGTCGGCACGAAGTCCTGGCCGTCCGCGAGGCGCTCGGCCGGCGTGATTCGGCGATCGTCGAGGGCAAAGATGTTGGCGGCGATGATGCGGCTGTAGAACCGGTAGCCGACCAGATAGGTGCAGACGGCGGCCGTGAGCAGCCACGCGGCATTGATGTGCTCGCCCCGCGAGAGCGCGAGGAACCCGATAGAGCCCGCCCCGGCGAGGGCGATGGCGGTCCAGGTGAGCAGGGATGTCCAGCGTGGCATGGAGGACCCGGAAGAGGCGACGGGAGAAGATGGGCGTCGCGCAGGGGGTGGTGCAACGCCTAACTTACGGTTTCCGCCACCTGCGACCCAGATGATCCGACGCCTCGCCACAATTGCCGCCCTGACTGTCGCGCCCGCGCTCGCCGCGCAGAACGCCGCGCCGCTGGCCCCGTATGCCGGCACCAAGGTGGCCGTGGTGCCTGTGCAGTTCTACCACGCCGATTCGTCGGGGTGGGGGGCTCCCGCCGGGCCGGCGCTTCGTGCCGCGTTCGACAGCCTGCTGTCGGAGGCGCTCGCCGAGCATGGCCTCGGCGGGATGTGGGCGACGCCCGCCGAGGTGGTGCGAACGGCGAAGCGCAACGCGCTGTATGCCGGGGACCCTCGAAACCTCGGCGCGTTCCCCGTGCGCTACGGCGCCAAGAAGGACGCGATGATTGCCGATCCGCTGGCGAGCAACCTGCGACGCGTGGTGGCCCTGCAGGACGCGCGCTACGCGCTGGTTCCCGTGGAGCTGCATGTCGAATCGGCGAAGGACGGCGGCTATCTGGCGGTCCGGCTGCTGCTGGTGGACGCGCGGTTGAGCGCGCCGCTCTGGCAGGCGGACCTCATCGGCGAGACGGCGGCCGCCTATTCGCCGCGCCTGCTGCACAAGCTGGCCAACCGGGTCGCGGAACTCGTGGTCGCCCCGTGACGGCGCCGCGTCGCATGCGGAGCTCGCCATGAGCATTCCCGTCACGCTGATTCCCGGCGACGGCATCGGCCCGAGCATCACCGAGGCCACGGTGCGCCTGCTGGCCGCAGCGGGCGCCGACATCGCGTGGGACCGGCAACTGGCCGGCATGGCCGCGGTGCACGCGGTGAACGATCCCATTCCCGAGGCGACGCTCGAGTCCATCCGTCGCACCCGAGTGGCGCTCAAGGGGCCGCTGGAGACGCCGGTGGGGAAGGGGTTCCGCTCCATCAACGTGGCGCTGCGCAAGACGTTCGACCTGTACGCCAACGTGCGGCCGGCCAAGAGCGTGCTGCCCGGCCTGCGTTTTGACGGCGTGGACATCGTGCTGGTGCGCGAGAACACCGAAGGGCTGTACATCGGCATCGAGAATTACATCAAGATCGGCACCGACGACCACGCCGCGGCGCAGTCGGTGGCCGTGGTGACGCGGCAGGGGTCGGAGCGGATCCACCGATACGCCTTTGAGTACGCCATTGCCCACGGACGCAAGAAGGTGACGCTCGTGCACAAGGCGAACATCCTCAAGTATTCGCAGGGGCTCTTCCTCGAGGTCGGCCGCGACGTGGCGAAGGAGTACGAGACGCGCGTGGAGGTCGAGGAACGCATCGTCGACGCGTGCGCCATGGAGCTGGTGATGCGTCCGGAGCGGTTTGACGTGCTCGTGACGACGAACCTGTTCGGCGACATCCTGTCGGACCTCACCTCGGGGCTGGTGGGAGGGCTCGGCCTGACGCCGGGCGCCAACATCGGCACCGACGCGGCGATCTTCGAGGCCGTGCACGGCACGGCGCCCGACATCGCCGGCAAGGGGATCGCCAACCCGACGGCCGTGATGCTCGCGGCGGTGCAGATGCTGGAGCACCTCGGGCAGGGCGAGCGCGCGGGCCGAGTGCAGGGGGCGATCGAGCGGGTGCTGCGGGAGAAGCGGACGGTCACGGGCGACGTCGGCGGCACCGCGACGACCGAGCAGTACACCGACGCCGTGATCGCCGCGTTGTAAGTGCCGACGCTCGTCCACCTCTCCGACATCCACTTCGGTCCGCCGGAGGTTCCGGCGCACGTTGCCGCGGTGGAACGCCGGCTCCGCGAGCGCCGCTGGGACGCGGTGGCCATCTCGGGCGACTTCACGCAGCGCAATTTCCGCGGGCAGTTCGCGAAGGCGCGGCGGTTCGTGGACCTCGCCAGGGACTCGGCGCCGACGGTGGTGATTCCCGGCAACCACGACGTGGCGTGGTGGTGGTGCGTCGGCGGGCTTGGTGTGCGCGCGATGATGTACCGCGGCTATCGCCGCTGGATCAGCGCGGACCTCGAGCCGACGCTGCAGGCGCCGGGACTCACGGTGGCGAGCATCAACACGTCGCACGGCATCCAGTGGCACACGCTGACGGCGCGGCTGCGCGACCTGTCGGTGGTGGGGGCGGTCCTTCCCGCGCAGTGGACGGCGGCCGGGCGGACGCTTGCCGCCGCGCCGCCTGGAGACCTGAAGACGTTGATGATGCACCACAACCTGCTGGCCGGCCGGCTGTCGCAGCGCTGGGGGCTCACCTCGCGGGCCGCGGGTATTGACGACGCCATCGGGACCGGCTGCGAGGTGGTGCTCTGCGGCCACGATCACGAGGCGCGGGTGGAGCAGGTGGAGCGCGCGGGGCGGCGCATCGTCGTGTCGCAGGTGAACACGCTGTCGAACCGTGCGCGTGGCGGCCGGCCGGCGGGCTTCCACGAGATCTCGTGGGATGCCGCGCAGGTGACGGTGCGCCAGCAGCAGTGGGACGCGGCGGCCGGAGACTTCGTGGACGGGAGCGCGTGGTCCTTCGCGCGCTGATCCGCCGACTGCGCGGGTCGCCCGACCGCGCGCAACTGGCGCTCGACTTCCGCGTGACGCCGCGCACGGGCGCCGAGCTGCTCGCGCGCCTCCATGCCATGGGGCTGCGTGGCGTCCGCACGCTGACGCTCACGCGCAACCGCTCGGTCATGGTCAGCGCGCGCGACGGCGTGCTGCGGGTGCACCGGGGCTTCCTCGACGCGCCCGAAGCGGTGCAGCGGGCGATCGTCCGCTTCCTGATTGCGCCGCGGCGCGCCGACCGGCTGGCGGCCCGCACGGTGCTCGTCGCATATCCGGCGCACGAGGGCGACCAGCGCGCGGCGCGTCCGCCGGAGCGCACGCATCCGGATGACGAGGGCATCGCGGGCCGGCTGTCCGAGTGGCACGCGCGGTACAACACGGAGCGTTTCCGCGGCGCACTGCGGCCGGTGCAGGTGCGCGTGTCGCGGCGGATGCGCACGCGCCTCGGCCACTACATGCCGGCGCAGCGCGGGCGGCCGTCCGAGATCGCCATTTCGCGCACGCATCTTCGGCGGCACGGCTTCGCCGACGCGCTCGACACGCTGCTGCACGAGATGGTGCATCAGTGGCAGGACGAGCACGGCCACCCGTTGGGCCACGACCGCGCGTTCCGGGACAAGGCGAAGGCGGTGGGGATTCCCGGGCGGGCCAAGCGGGTGGTGGACTAGTTATTCGAGACCCGCGTGGATGAGTGGCGGGCAACTGAGAACACGTCCGTCAAACAGTTCAACCGTCCGATCCGCATGCTGTGCGTACCGCTCATCGTGCGTCACCATGCAAATGGTGCTTCCGTTCTTGTTAAGCGTCCGCACCAGATCCATCACAGCTTCGCCATTCTTTGCATCAAGGTTGCCGGCAGGTTCATCCGCCAAGAGGATCGCAGGGTCACCTGCCACCGCGCGCGCCACCGCCACCCGCTGCTGCTGGCCACCGCTCCACTGCGCCGGGAAGTGCTTGGCACGGTGTGACATTGCGACGCGCTCCAACGCGGTCGCCGCGCGGTCGCGCCGCTCACTCGCCGGCATGTTGCGATACGTCAGCGGCAATTCGACGTTCTCGGCAACCGTGAGGTCGCCGATCAGGTTAAACGCCTGGAAGATGAAGCCGATCTGCTGGTTGCGTACCCGCGCGCGCTCCCGTGCCGTCAGTCGCGCCACGCTCTCGCCCGCGAGGGCGTACTCGTCGCTGGTCGGCGTGTCGAGCAGGCCGAGGATCGAGAGCAGCGTCGTCTTGCCACCGCCAGATGGTCCGCTGATGGCCACGTATTCGCCCTGGGCGATCGCGAAGCGCACGTCGCTGAGGGCGTGCGTCTCGACGTCGTCCGTTATGGAAGACCATTGTGATCGCGTCGAGCTTGATGAGCTGACGCTCCATGGCCATGGCTAGTCCTCGTGCGCCTTCACTGGTGCGTCGTACTCGTCTCCATAGGTCGCACGATCCTCGAACCAGCGGACCATCTCGGCAATCGCCGCATCCCGGGAGGACCACGCCTTGGTTGGATCCTCCGAAGTCGGCTCCTGCGTGACGCCCACCTCGAGCCAGAGCTGCCAGTGCTCGGTCATCAAGGCCGCGAACTTGATTGCCAGGGGCAGCTCGGAAGTTGAAGGGGCCTTCTTGCCGTCGAGGTAGCGACGCCACTTGAGCACGAAGGCGAAGCCGTCGGCGCGGCGACGCCACATCGGCGAGCCGATCTCACCGATCAGTCCGGACCACGCTCGCGGGCTGGCTCGATATGCCCGACCGTGCCCTCCCGTGGTCTCGATCAATGACGCGTTCGCCATGTCATCCGCGGCTCGACGTACGCCGGCCACGGAATAGCCACTCACATCGGCAAGCGTCGACACCTCCGTCCACTGCCCACGCAGTCCGAGCAGGATGGAGATGAGATCAGGTTTCACCCCCACACCGAGGCCGCGCCTGAGTTGAAGCATCAACGTCCGCGCGCCATACCAGCGTGGCGCCGTGGCCTTGGTCCGGCGCGCTCGGCCGGACGTCGCTCCACCGCTGCGCGTCTCGCCACCGACGACCAACGAGCGCCAACGAGCATCGCCACCCGTCGTTGCAACCTCACGAGCCAGCTGCTGTACGTCGACGATGAGTTGAAACGGCCTTTCCAGCAACGCACGAAGGCGCGCGATGCTGACCAGCTCCGAGTTCTTGAGCGTCCAGTCGGTGGCCAACGTGCCCAGACGCGGCTCCGAGCGTGCGAGTCCAAGGCTGCCAAGGAGGAGCGACTCAAGATCGACGATCTCATGGTCGGTTTGCCGCCCGCGATCGGCGAGCGCGCCAATGGACGCCCACTGGGACCATGCACAGCGGACGGCCGCGACGACGAGTCGATCCGTGCTACGCGTTACGTTCTTCGGGAACATGGCGCTTTACCCATTCGATGGTTTCGGTGCGTCGAGGGTCCACGTTCACGGCATGCACCCAGTGCGCGGCCTGGTCGAGCTCTGCGGCTGTTGCGCGAAGCGCGACGAGGTCCGCGACATGAACGTCGGTACGGCCATGCGGTGGATCGTCGCTCGCCGCCTCGAGCTTGAGTGCGATCAGGTCGCGGCGACCCACAAACCCAACGTGCAGCGCGCCGAACGTTTGCCACGTCAGGCGCTGGTCGTATCCCGGAGGCAAGCCGGCCTCGAGTCCGCTCGCCATCGTCGTGTTCATCCAATCTCCGGGCAGGTTGAGCTCACGAGCGATCTCGGAGATGGCGGTGGCGACGAACGACGGGAATACCACCGGCGCGAGTACAAGTCCGCCACTTTCGTCACGGACGGCCATGACATCCACGTCGCCCGTGACGCGATCGAGTACGCCGAGTGCCGCCAGTGACGCGCCTCCGGCAACGACGCAGCCGTACGCCTGACCGCGATCCGCGAGCAAGTCACCGAGCGCTTGTAGACCGTGGAATAGCGGTTCGTTAAGATTCGGCATGGTGCATAATGTATCATAAATAAAGATATTGTCAATCAATCAAGAATACATAATATATCATATTACGATGTAAGTGCCATGCCGGCAGTGTGTTAGCTATGAACGGAGAGGGCGCCGCGCTCACCATGACGTGCACGGATCATGTGTTGCTCGAGACCGCAGGGTCGTGCGATCGATGGAGAGCTGGATCTGCACCCGGTACTTCTCATGCTTCGCGGCGTTGAACTGGCGTCATCATCCACTTGTCCGCATGTGTCGGGCGCGCGTGAGAACACGTCCAATTCGCTATGTTTCAAGGCCTTCCATTCCCGAAATCCCGATCTCGACATGCCTGATTCCCTGCTTGCCTCGCCCGCGCTGACGCCCCGCGCCGGAGACCTGTTCAACATTGACGCCGGGCTCACCGAAGAAGAGCGCGCCATCCGCGATTCGGTGCGCGCCTTCGTGGACGCCAAGGTCCTCCCGATCATCGGGCAGGCCTATGTGGACGGCCGCTTTCCCACCGAGCTCATCGCGGAGATGGGCCAGCTTGGGTACTACGGCGCCAACCTCCCCGAGGAGTACGGGTGCGCCGGACTGAGCAACGTGGCGTACGGGCTCATCAACCAGGAGCTGGAGCGCGGCGACTCGGGCATCCGCTCGTTCTCGTCGGTGCAGGGCGCACTGGTGATGTACCCGATCTTCACGTTCGGCAGCGAGGAGCAGAAGCGGCACTGGCTGCCGAAGATGGCCACGGGCGAGGCCATCGGCTGTTTCGGCCTGACCGAGCCCGACTACGGCTCGAACCCCGCCGGGATGATCACGCGCGCGCGCCAGCAGAAGGACGGCACGTGGATCCTGAACGGCGCCAAGATGTGGATCACCAACGGCTCGCTGTCGCACGTCGGCGTGGTGTGGGCGAAGACCGAGGAGGGCGACGAGAACGGCGCGAGCGTGCGGGGTTTCCTGGTGCCGACCGGCACCGCGGGCTACACGATCAAGGAGACGCACGGCAAGCTGTCGCTGCGCGCGTCGATGACGAGCGAGCTGGTGCTCAGCGACGTGCACCTGCCGGCCGACGCCATCCTGCCGAACTCGAAGGGACTGAAGAGCCCGCTGATGTGCCTGACGCAGGCGCGCTACGGCATTGCGTGGGGTGCGATGGGCGCGGCGATCGCCTGCTACGACGAGGCGCTGTCGTACGCCAAGACGCGCGTGATGTTCGGCAGGCCGATCGGCGGCTTCCAGATCCAGCAGGTGCGGCTGGCCGATATGCTCACCGAGATCGTGAAGGGCCAGTTGCTGGCGCTGCACCTCGGCCGCATGAAGGACGCGGGCACGTACACGCCGCAGCAGGTGAGTCTGGCCAAGCGCAACAACGTGAACGTTGCCACCGACATCGCGCGTGAGGCGCGGCGCCTGCTCGGCGCCAACGGCATTCTGGCCGAGTACCACTCGATGCGGCACATGGCCAATCTCGAGAGCGTGTACACGTACGAGGGGACGCACGACGTGCACTCGCTCGTCATCGGCATGGCCGAGACGGGCCTGAACGCGTTCGGCGGCTAGCCAGGCCGCAGCCGAGGCGGCGCCGATGGGCATTATCCTCGTCTCGATTCCGTTCTTCTTCCTGCTCATCGGGATGGAGCTGGCCTATTCGGCCTGGTCGGGAAAGCACCTGCTGCGCCTCAACGATTCCATCGCCGACCTGAGCTGCGGCATCCTGTCGCAGATCAGCGGAGTGTTCACCAAGCTTTTCTCGATCGGGATCTTCATCTGGATCGGCGAGCGGTGGACGCTGCAGCACTGGTTCGGGCTCGCGTCGTGGCCCGCCGACGCGCCGTTCGTCGGCGCCGGCGGATTCCCGTGGTTCGGCGTGCGCGGCCCCGAGCTGGCCAGCTGGGCGCTTGCCTTCGTGCTGGTGGATCTCGCGTACTACTTCAGCCACCGCTATTCGCACGAAATCAACGTGCTGTGGGCGGGGCACGTGATTCACCACTCGAGCGAGGAATACAACCTTGCGGTGGCCCTGCGGCAGAGTTCGCTGCACGGCCTGTTCTCGTGGGTCTTCTACGCACCGCTCGCCGTGCTGGGCATGCCGTGGCAGCTGTTCGTCGGCTGCAACGCGCTGAACCTGGTGTACCAGTTCTGGATTCACACCCGGGCGGTCGGCCGGTTGGGGCGGGTCGCGGAGTACGTCCTGAACACGCCCTCGCACCACCGGGTGCACCACGGCGTGAACCCCAAGTACCAGGACAAGAACTACGCCGGCGTGTTCATCACGTGGGACCGGCTGTTCGGCACCTTCGTGGCGGAGGAGGAGGAGCCGACCTACGGCATCACACATCCGCTGCGCAGCTGGAACCCGCTGTGGGCCAACGTGCACGTGTTCTGGGCCATCCTGAAGAGTGTGTGGGGCGCGGAGTCGTGGCGCGAGCGCTGGCTGTATGTGTTCGGGCCGCCGGGGTGGCGCCCCGCGCGACTGGGCGGGCGCGAGTTCCCGCCGGCGCTCGAGCCGGCCGCATTCCAGCGCTACGATCCGCGGATTCCCGGATCGCTGGCGGCGTACGGCGTGTTCCACTTCACGTGTGCCCTGCTGGCCACGTTCGTGCTGTTGCTGCGGGCGACGACGATGCCGTTGGCGCAGCTCGCGGCGGGCGGCTTCTACGTGGCCGTGTCGCTGACGGCCATTGGCGGGCTCTTCGAGGCCGAGCAGTGGGCGTCGCCGCTGGAAACGTCGCGGCTGCTCGTGCTGGGCGCGGCCACGGCGGTGCTCTGGCGGGCGCAGGTGGTGCCGGGCTGGTTTGCGCTGCTCACCGCCGTGGCGGTCGTGGCATCGTTCGCGTGGTTCCTGCCGCACCGCAAGTACCTCACCGAGAATACCCCGGCGCCGGTGATGCAATGATCGAGTGTCTGTTCCGTACGCGTCACTGGAGTGTTCCGCAGTTGATCTGGCATTTCACCGAGGGCCGCACCACATGACTTCCTTTATCAGAGCTCGCTCGCTCCTGTTCGTCGCCGCGTTCGCGGCGGCCTGTTCAGGCAGCGCCGACCCGACCAAGCTGCCCGTTCCCGCCGCGGCGCTCGCGGCCATCGATACCGCCACGCTCATGCAGCACATTCGCGTGCTGGCCGACGACTCGCTGCTCGGCCGTGCCCCGGGCACGATGGGCGAGGACAAGACCGTCGCCTATCTCGAATCGCAGTTCAAGGCGATGGGACTCACGCCGGGCAACCCGGACGGCACGTACATCCAGAACGTCCCGCTGGTCGGCATCACGGTCACCAACAGCCCGACGCTCACCTTCGCCAAGGGCGGCAGCACGACCGCGCTCAAATGGCGGGACGACTTCGTGGCCTGGACCAAGCATGTGGCGCCGACGGCGGCGCTCAAGAACTCCGAGCTCGTGTTCGTGGGCTACGGCGTCGAGGCGCCGGAGTTCGGCTGGGACGACTTCAAGGGCGTGGACCTCACGGGCAAGACGATGGTGGTGCTCGTCAACGATCCGCCCGTCGCCGACACGGCGGTGTTCGGCGGCCCGCGCATGACCTACTACGGCCGCTGGACCTACAAGTACGAGCAGGGCCTCAAGCACACGGCGGCTGGCGTGCTGGTCGTGCACGAG
>JBBQZD010000076.1:0-11172 GCA_038208045.1 Gemmatimonadales bacterium
GTGCTCGACCAGGAACCGGAGTTTCCGGTAGCGCCATTCCGTCCGCTGTCCGTCGATGCCCTTGTCCCCGAAGAACGCGTGCCCCTCCGACGCGCTCGGCAGCAGGCAGAACGTTGCCCGGTTGCCCCAGTCAGGATGCGCGTCGTGCATGGCGAGCCAGATGCCGACGGCGCTCGTGGCATCAACGGCGAGCGCGCCGTTCCGCTCGACGTACCGGAATTGTCCCGGCGACGCATCGTCGAGCGTCACGACCACTGGTGACGTGCCGCGCGGAATGTCGATCGTCCCGTCGACGAGCTGCGACACCGTGATCGGCCGGTACCCCCGGGCGTAGAGCAGTTCGAGGTCGCGCCGGAAGCCGTCGCGTGACCGGCCCCAGCGGCTGTCGTGGTCGCCGACGAGATGGTATTCGAGCACGGGAACGCGCCCGAGCTCGTTCGGCGACAGCGACTGGGCGGGCGTCGGGCGTGCGATGGCCAGCGCGGCGAGGGCGAGCAAGGGGGTGGTGCGCATATGCCGATCAATTTACTCGCGCGCGGCGCTCGGGTTCTCCTTTCCGCCACGAATGGCCGCGGCTCCACCTCCTCGCGATGTGCGTCGACCAGTGCGGAACGCGGCCGCCGGCGCCGCGCGCGGCAGCGGCGCACCGTGACCTCCAGCGGGTCGCCACGTCAGAATCATGAGGGCTGTGAGAGGCGCGCCGTACCAGCGCGAGCCATCGAGACAACTTCGTGACAATAATCGTGACACGGTCCGGTACTTGCGGGGTAATTATTGGTGTACTCACCGATGAGGAGGTAGAAGTGGATGTTCTCGTGATGGTAGAGGAGCAGCCGCCCGAGCACTCGAGTGTGCTTGCGCACGTCAGCTCCGTGCCGTCGCCCCTTACGATGGAACGCCCGTCGCGCGATGTGGTGACGCTGTATGGCATTCCCAGTCCAGAAGCGCTGGCGCTGGCCTTGGCTGCAGCACTCGAATCGCGACGGTCGGCAGATGACCATGCCGGTTCTGTGCGGCACGTGGGCGTCTGGCCGGAGCGAGGGGCGGTGGGCGATGCCGCCTGGCGGGACGAAACGACGGGGCTGATGGTGACCCGCGATCTGCAGATTCCCCTCGCCGTGCTGGCCGAGACGGCGCAGGCCCTGCTGGTGGAGTGCGGGCAGGTGATCCGCCGGCTGATCGGCGGGCTGCTGATGGCCGACTGGCCCGAAGGGACCCGTCGTGCGGTGACGTTTTCGTTTACACCAACGCCGGCGTTCGCTACGCCCGCGGCTGGTGCGGAAACGGTGTTGGCGAAGCTCCGGGAAGCCGAAGGACTCACGTACGACATGGACCTTGAGGAGAACTAGACGAACTCTGTTCCGTCCGAGCAGGGGCGCCCAGGCGCCAAAACGGGTCCGCCGAAAGGCGGGCCCGTTTGTCATGGGGGCGGCGGGCGCCGGCAGGACGAGCGGTGGTCCGAGGAGACCGGCGGGTGTCCGGGGTGCGGCGCCGGGGTAGCCGGCCGGCCCGGCCCGGTGCAGTCCCGCCCCGGTGCTGGAGCTTCCCCTACACCGCGTAGGGGACCCCCACCCTTGACGCCGCCGCGTCCAAGTCGGAAGCTCCGACAACCAAGCGAATGCCGTTCCGGACGGCGGAGGGCAGCATGAAAGAATACAGGAGCGAGGCAATCAGAAATGTCGCTGTAGTAGGACACGGCGCGAGCGGCAAGACCACACTGGTGGATGCCCTCGCGTTCGTGTCAGGGACCAGCAAGCGACATGGCCAGGTCAAGGACGGGACCGCGTTGACGGTGACCTCTTCGGAGGAAGTCGAACGCGGTTTTTCCATATCCATTGGGTGCGCCTTCGCCGAGTGGCACGACACCAAAATCAACCTCATCGACACCCCAGGGTTTCTGGACTTCCAGGGTGATGCCATCGCCGGCCTCACCGCGGCCGACGGCGCGCTGGTGACCATCGGGTCGGCCTACGGCGTCGAGGTGGGCACCGAACGGATGTTCCGCGAGGCGATGCTTCGCCGGGATCCGGTGCTCTTCGTCGTCGCGATGATGGACAAGGAGCACGCGGACTTCGACGCCGCCTACCTGTCCATCAAGGAGAAGCTCACGGCCAAGGTCGTCCCGGTGGAGATTCCCATCGGCGCGGGCGCCGGCTTCACGGGCATCATCAACCTCTTCACCAAGAAGGCGCACGTCTTCAAGGCCGGGACCAAAACCGGCGAGTACGAAGAGGCCGACATCCCCGAGGCCGATCGCGCCCGGTTCGAGAAGTACCACCAGGAGATGGTCGAGGCCGTTGCCGCCACGGACGACAACCTGCTCGAGAAGTTCTTCAACGGCGAGGAAATCCCGGGCGACGTGGAAATGGCCGCGATGAAGGAGGCCATGAAGCGCCAGGAGCTCTTTCCGCTGCTCTGCTGCTCGTCGCAACTCACGTGGGGCGTGCGCACGGTGCTGGACTTCCTCGTGCAACTCATGCCCTCCGCCTACGAAATGGAAGAGCAGCACGCGTTCAAGGGCTCCGTGGGCGATCGCGCCGTCGAGATCCACCCGAATGAGGACGACCCGTTCACCGCGCTCGTGTTCAAGACGACGGCGGAACCGCATATCGGCGAGGTCTCCTACTTCCGCACCTTCAGCGGCACCGTGGCCAACGGCGCCGACGTCTACAATGCCACGCGGGACATGGCCGAGAAGCTGTCCCACCTCTCCATTCCGCAGGGCCGCGAGCGCATCGAGGTGCCGCGCCTCTTCCCGGGCGACATCGGCTGCGTCGCCAAGCTGAAGAACACGCACACCAACGACACGATCTCCACCAAGGACCATCCGGTTCGCCTGCCGCAGATCGAGTTCCCGTCGCCGCTGGTCACCTTCGCGGTGCGCGCCACCGCGCGCGCCGACGAGGAAAAGCTGCAGGTGGGCATGCATCGGATCCACGACGAGGACCCGACCTTCGAGACGCACTACAACTCGGAGACCCACGAGACCATCATCAGCGGCATGGGCGAGCGCCACATCGAGGTGGCCATGTCGCGGCTCAAGCGGCAGTTCAACGTCGGCGCAGAGCTCACGACGCCGCGCATCGCGTATCGCGAGACCCTCACCGCGTCCGCCGAGGGGCAAGGGCGCCACAAGAAGCAGTCGGGCGGGCGCGGCCAGTTCGGCGACTGCTGGGTGAAGCTGCGCCCGGCGCCGCGCGGCAAGGGCTACGAGTATGTCGACGCCATCAAGGGCGGCGTCATTCCGCGCGGTTTCATACCGGCCGTCGACAAGGGGGTGCAGGAGGCCTCCGAGCGCGGCATCCTCGCCGGCTACCCGGTGGTGGACTTCGTCTGCGAGTGCTTCGACGGCTCCAGCCACTCGGTCGATTCCAACGAGGCCTCGTTCAAGATGGCCGGCATTCTCGCCTTCAAGCAGGTGGCCCCGAAGTGCCGGCCCGCGCTGCTCGAGCCGCTCGACGAAGTCGAGATCATCACCCCCGACGACTACCTGGGCGACGTGATGGGCGACATCTCGGGACGCCGCGGGCAGATCCTCGGCTCCGACGTCATCGAGGGCGTCGGCACCAAGGTGAAGGCCATCGTGCCGCTCGCCGAGTTGTACCTGTACGCCACCAAGCTGCAGTCCATCACGCATGGGCGCGGCACCTTCACCCACCGCTTCCACACGTACGAGTTCATGCCCGCCGAGGCCGCGGCCAAGGTGATCGCCGAGGCGGAGAAGGAGCGGAAGGAGGAGGTCGAAGAGTAGCGGTCACGAGCCTGTGACCCGCATCACCTTTGTGCAGTGAGCGATGGCCGGTGTGTTAACACCGGCCATCGTGCATCGTCATCCCGACGCCCCCTCGCGGAGTGCCATTTGTCCGAACATGTGCGCGTGCGACGATCGTTGGCCGTGCTGGCGCTGCTCCTGGCGGCCTGCAGCGGCGGCGGCGACTCGCCCGCCAGTCCCGCACCGGCCGTGGCGACCGTCCAGGTGACGCCGGCCGTGGTGCAGCTCACCGTCGGCGCGTCGCAGCAACTGGCCGCCGCGCCGCTGACGGCCGCCGGGGCGATCGTCGCCGGAAAGAGCGCGCTGTGGGCCTCGTCCAACCCGGCCGTCGCCTCGGTCGATGCCACCGGCCTGGTGCGCGGGGTGAGCGGCGGCAGCGCGAGCGTGACCGCGACCGTGGACGGCAAGGTGGGATCGGCAAGCGTCAGCGTGGCCACGGTTCCGGTGGCCACGGTGACGCTCGTGCCGGCCACCGTCTCCATCGCGGCCGGCGCCACGACGGTGCTGGCGGCCAACCTCGCCGACGCGCAGGGCGGGGCACTCACCGGCCGTACGGTGACCTGGGCGACAAGCAACGCGGCCGTCGCCACCGTCAGTACCAGCGGCCTGGTCACCGGCATCGCCGCTGGCAGCGCCACGATCACGGCCACCTCCGAAGGCAAGTCGGGCAGTGCGCTGGTCACGGTGACGCCGAGCGGCACGATCACCTTTGCGCTGTCGGGACGCGTCATCGAGGCGCCCGCCGGCACCGCGGTGGCCGGTGCGCGCGTGACCGCCGCCGACGGCAACGCACTGGTCGTCGCCACCACGACCGCGGACGCGAGCGGCAATTGGACCCTGCCGGGACTCGGACTGGGCAGCATTCTCGGGCTGAGCATCTCCGCCACGGGCTTCGTCGGCACGACGGTCGCCCCGATGACGATCACCGCACCGGTGACCGTGGAGAACATCCCGCTCGTGCGCGCGAGCGCGTCCACCGGGGGAGTGAGCGGGCGCGCGCTCAACGCGAGCACCAACCAGCCCATCACGACGGGCATCGCGGTGGAACTGCGCGAGAGCATGGGCAACACCACCGGCCTCGCGGTGCAGGCGACCACCACGACCGCCACGGGCACCTACAGCGTCACCGGGCTCGCGGCTGGCACGTACACCCTGACGATGCGCGGGGCCGGATACGCGCAGACGTCGCGCACCGTGGCGGTGGCGGGCGGCGTCACGACCGTCAACCAGGACCTCACCCTCTCCGCCAGCGCCGCCGCCAACCAGTGGCGCGTGGTGCTCACCTGGGTGGCCGCCAACCGCGACCTCGACCTGTACCTGACGCTACCCGGTGCCGGCACCACGCGGCAGCAGATCTACTTCCTGCAGCCCGGCAATTGCGGGGCGGCGCCGTTCGCCTGCCTCGATCGCGACGCATCTGCCGCACCCGGGCCGGAGACCATCACCATCAGCCAGCTCGGCGCCGGCACCTACCGCTTCTACGTGCAGAACTACAACGCCCCCAGCTCGGCCGGCGACAGCACGCTGATGCTGTCGGGCGCGCAGGTGCGGGTGTTCAACGGCACGCAGCAGGTGGCCAGCTACGCCGTGCCGCAGCAGCCGGGCACGCTCTGGACGGTCTTCGAACTCGATGGTGCGAGCGGCGCGGTCACGGCAAAGAACACCATGGGCGCCGGTGCGCCGGGCGACCCCACGGCGCTGCGCGCGAGCGATCTGCGCGTTGCGCCCAGCGGCAAGCGCGATCCGGGGCTCCGCCTGCCGTAGCCCCGTCGCGCCGAGTCGCTCAGACCTTGTGGTACGAAATCCTGGCCGCTTCCACCCGGTCGGGCGCCATGTACACCTCGAAGTCCGCGAAGAACCCCGGGGCCTCGGCCTGCAGCGTGCGCAGCACCATCAGCGCCATGCGGCGGATCTCCATCTCGGCTCCCTCGCTCGACCGCAGTTCGAGCATGGTGCGCCAGCCGCGGGCGTTGGCGGTGACCACGATCTTGGTCTCCGTGGAATTCGGCAGCACGCCGCGCGCGGCTTCGCGCGCCATCTTGCGGCGGTGCACCTTGTCCGTCACCCAGCTGTAGCGCTCCATCAGCTGCCCCACCAGCGCCACGTACGTGGCCTGCGCCCCCTCTACCTGCGCCTTCCACTGCGCCGTGAGCGCCTCGTCGCCGATGATCGCCGGCGGCACGACGAAGGACGCGTCGCTCTCGTCCACGTAGCGCTGCGACAGCTGCGAATAGGCGAAGCCCGCGCGATGCCGCACCAGCTCGTGCGTCAGCGACCGGCTCACCCCCTCGAGCAGCAGCGAGTACGACGCATGCTCGAGCACCGAGCCGTGCCCCTGTTTCTTGATGTTCTCCAGGTACTCGCGCGTCGCGCGCTGCGCCGGGTTCTTCTGGCTCATGTAGCACAGGCGTCCGGCGAATTCCGCCAGCCGTTCGCCGACGGTGCTCTCGCCCATCCACTGGACGGGCAGGTGGGCCGGCTCCGCGAAGACGGGGCGGGCAAGGACGGTGACCTGCGGTTCGGTGTAGAAGTGCGGCATCAGGGGCGTGGTGAGGGTTCCGTGGAATTTAGGCGGCGCGGCGCCATCGCGTGAGGGTTGCCGCACGCGGTCCGCCCGGCCCATCGCCGCCGCCGTCAGCGCTTCGTCAGGACCGACACGACGGCGCAGGAATCGCCGGTGCGCCACTCGGCCGGCACGAACATCATGTCGGAATACGCCTCGACGGCCAGCACGTCGCGGGCGGGAATCATGTCGCTCACGTCCCGCAGGCTCGCCCGCAACCAGCGATCCCCGTTGATGTAGACGGCAATGCGGTCGCACGTGGTGCCGCCCAGCGCTCCCGTCCCGCGGGCCACGACGGAATCAGCGGAGTTCAGGTATCGGAAGCCGCGCGCCTCGCGGAAGACGTCGGTGATACGCGTCGCTCCCGCCAGCGACGGTTGGCCGGCCAGGAAGATGGACCCGAATCCGAGGCGCTTGCGCTCGAGCACGTCGGCCAGCGCGCGGTGCGCGCGGCTGGGCGATCCCATCACGCGCACCGTCTCGAGTGCTTGCGCCTTGGCGCCGACAGAAAAGATCCTCGCCACGCGCCCGCTGTCCGCCACTTCGACGAAGGTGGACAAGGGTTCGAGGCCGATGACCCGCAGCTCCACCGCCCACGTGCCGAGCGGCAGGTCTCGCAGCACGAACTCGCCGCGGCGCACTGGCGTCTCGAGCGACAGCGCGGGCAGCGCGGCCAGTCCCGACGCCACCGGGCGACCGTCGTCGTGCATCACCTGCCCCTCCAGCGTCGCGGGGCCGCGAACCGTCGCGGAATCGGCAAGCCGGAAGTCCCGCCGTGTCACGCCGTTCGCTGGCACCTTGAGCTGGCCCACCACGGGCCGATGCCCAGGCGACGTCACGCGCACTCCCACGGGCGTGTCGCCGGGGATGCCACAGGCCAGGTAGGTTCCGCTGGCGTCGGCCGGGGCGTCCACGCGATGCCGCTCGGTGCGCACGTTGCGCCGGTTCAGCGACACTTCCGTCCATTCCACGAGGACGGTCGCCCCGGTCAGCTCCTCGCCGGTCACCGCGTCGCGCACGAAGCCGGCGAGCAGTCCATCGCCAAGCAGGGTGGCCAGCCCGGCACAATGCAGCGCCACCAGCGACGCGCCGGACGGGATGGCGACATCCACGGTCACGTCCGCCTCGTGTTCCAGCTCGAATGTGCGCAACGGCAGCTCGAGCCGCAGCGCCCGTGCCGCCTCATGCTCGAGGCCGACGAGGAACCGGCCGGCGGGAAGTCCCGTCATGCGATAGCGCCCTGCACCGTCGCTCGTGGCGGCGAACACGCGGCTGACCGAGTCGAGGAACGTGACCTGCACCACCGCGCCAGTGAGCGGCGTCATGGCGACCGAGTCGAACACGACGCCGTGCACCGAGTGCGCGCCGACCGCCGCCTGCTGTGCTTGCACGGCAACGCCCAGCAGGTTGGCCGCCATCGCCAGCACGATTGCCGTTCGTGTCATCAGGGGAGCCCGTCCGGAGTTCGGCCGCCGGCGTCCGTGACGACGGTCGTTCACCCAAACATCGTGTGCCATTCGGCGTCCGGGCGCAAGCCGACGGGCGCCCCCGTGTCGCGCGCGGGGCCGCCTAGCGCCGGGAGATCAGGTCGAGCCGGTACGCCGCCCAGGCGCGGTCACGCACGACCAGGTCCAGCGCCGATCGCGCGGCGGCGGTCAGCGGCGGCAGCGCCGGGTCGTACTTCACGGATGCCAGCGGGTCATCACCCACGCCCCCCACCTTGACGCCGGGATTGAGGATGCCCACCGGGTCGAAGGCCACCTTTACCCGGGCGAACATCGCCATCGCGCGCGCGTCCCAGACCCGGTGCATCAGCGGCGTGCGCAGCCGCCCGTCGCCGTGCTCGGCGGCCAGCGTGCCTCCCAGCAGGGCCACAAGGTCGGTGACGTCGTCGAGCAGCGCCCGCGCCCGTGCTTTCCAGCCGGCGTCACGCACGTCGATGAGCGCGTTCACGTGGGCATGCGCATCGCCCGCATGCCCGAAGATCACGCCGAGCACGCCGTGCCGGTCGAGCGCGGCGCGCACGCCGCGCACGTAGTCCGGAAAGCGCGCCGGCGGTACCGCGCCGTCCTCGATGAGCTGCATCGAAGCCAGGTGCGGGTCGAGTGCGTTCAGGATGGGGCTCGCCGCGTGGCGTATGTGCCATAACCGCTCTGCCTCTTCCCCCGTGCCCGCCGATACCACCTGACTGGCGCCCGCCGCGCGGCAGGCATCGGCCAGCCGCAGGGCGAGCGTATCGGCATCGGCCGGCCTGTCTCCCTCGGCCTCGAGGAGCAGGACCGCCTCGCTGCCCGACGGAATGGACAGCGCCGCCGCCTCCGCGCGCACGACCTCGAGAAAGGTGCGATCGAGCAGTTCCGCGGCGCTCGCCCCGAGTGCGGCGGCACGGCCCGCGGCGAGCACGGCCCCGTCGAGCGTCGGAAACGACGCCAGCAGTGACGCACGCGCGGCGGGCACCGGCGCCAGCGCAAGCTCGACGCCCACGAAAATCGCCAGCGTGCCTTCGCTGCCGACCAGGATGTCCAGCAGGTCCCCGCTTCGCGAATAATCCGCCAGTCCGTAGCCGCTCGACTCCTTGCGTACCCCGGCATGACACAGCGTCGCGCCGCGCTCCAACGCATCTCGGGCCACGTTGGTGTGGAAGGTGCGCAGCACCTCCAGCGTCGGCTGCGGGTCGCCGCGTCGCACCCACGCACGGCTGCCGTCGGCGAACACGCAGTCGAGCCCGCGCACCCAGGCGCGCATGGCGCCCAGCTTCACGGTGCGCGCCCCCGCGGCATTCGTCCCGCACATCCCGCCTATGGTACAGAACGCCCCCGACGCCGGATCCACCGGAAAGCGAAGGCCGTGTGCCTGCGCGGCCGCGTCCACCGCATCGCGCAGAGCGCCCGGACCGCAGCTCACGGATCGGCCCTCGGCGTCGACCGCGCCGATCGCGTCGAGCCGCGACAGGTCGAGCGCCACGCCGCGTCCCACCGCGCCGTTGGCCATGGAACTCGCCGAGCCGCGCGGCACGATCGGCACCTCGTGCGCCAAGGCCCACTGCACGAGCGTCACGACGTCGTCGGCGTCGGCGGGCACCGCCACGGCGTCGGGCAGCAGGCGCGCGATGCCGGCGCTCTCGCTGTACACGCCGCGCGCATCGTCATCGGTGCGGAAGACGCCGCGGAATCCTGGCGGCGGGAGCAGCAGGCCGTGCAGGGCTGGTGGGGCGCTCATGCGTCCACGCCCCCGGCCAGCGGCACAAACGGGCGCTCGCGCACCGAGGTCACCAGACGCCGCAGCAGCGCGTTGCTGGCCAGTGCGCCGAGGCCGGCGAGCATCAGCGACTTCACCTCGCGCCGCGAGATCTTCACGAGGCCGCCGGGCCGCAGCATGGCGTCGGTGTGCGCGAGTTCACGCAGGGTCGCGTAGGCGAAGAGCAGCGGGAGCACGCAGAACGCGCGGATGGCCAGCGCGCGGCGCGGCAGCAGCAACAGGTACTCGAAGGCCGTGTCGAGGTCGCGCCAGGCGAGCGTGATGAAGTTGGCGACCGCCGCGCGGTTCTGCGCAATGCGCGCGGGATCGAGCAGCGACGCCTGCGTGCTGCCGTGCGCCGCCAGCGTGCTCTCGGGCAGGTAGATCGCGTTCTCCTGCTCGGCGTCGGCCGCAATGTCCTTGAGGATGTTCACCGTCTGCAGCGCCTCGCCGAAGGTCTGGCACCGCGCCCAGAGCGCGTCATAGCGCGCCGGCGCCAGCCCCGGCCCGTGCTCGCGCCAGAGCTCGGTGAGCATGCAGCCCACCGTGCCCGCCACGTAGTAGCAGTACTCGCGGTATTCCTCCACCGTCTGGATGCGCAACCCGTGTGGATGCCGCAGCACGAACGCCGCCATGCCGCGTCCCATTTCGCGCACCCAGTGCGCCACGCGATCGCGCGAGCGTGGGGGCAGCGACCGGAAATGCACGCACACCAGGTCGGTGTGACGCAGCAGCCGCACGTGCGCCTCGGTGCCGCGGATGTCGGCGGCCCGCGCCGGAAAGGCGTCGGCGACGCCGGCGTCGTCCAGACAGCGCAGGAACTCGAGCAGCAGCTCCGCCTTGCGCTCCGGCGACGCGTGTCCGTCATCCTCGATGGTGTCGGCAATGCGGCACAGCAGGTACGCGTTGAGCACCACGCGCCCGAGCTCGCCGGGCAGCAGCCGCACCGAGATCGCGAAGGTGCGCGACACGAGCGGCAGCGCCTCGCGGGCGAACCGTTCGGCGTCGCGCCGGCGAGCAGGCGTATCGGTGGCGGGCATCGCGGGAAATGTACCGTCCCGTACAACCCGCATCCATTCGGCCCGCGCTCGCTACCGCGGCGGCAGCAGCCCCTTCGTCAGGCCATCGATGAGCTGCTTGGCCGCCGAGGGCTTCTCCGGATATTCGAGCCGGTCCAGCAGCCGCTCCAGCGACACCGCCGACTGCCGGCGCAACGAGCGCCACGAATGGCGCGCCAGCTGCCACCCGACCCACGCCAGCAGCAGCGGCGGCGCGATGGCGAGCCACGGATACACGGTCAGCACGGCGATCGGAGCGCCGGCGAGTACCCCGAGCACCCCGAGCACGACCGGCGTGGCCATTCGCTTGCTGCGCGCCGGCTGAAGGTCGGCGGCGATGGCCATGTGCGTGCGCGCCGGGTCCACGACCCCGACGCTCACCACCACTTCACGGGCGCGTGACAGGTGGTAGCCCCGGCCGCCGAAGTCCATGCCGCGGGCCAGCTGGTCCACGAGACCCCGTCGCGGTTCGAGGACAAGCCGGTCTGGAAAGCGCCGTATCACGCCCAGTGTCTCGTCGCGCGTCAGCAACGCCTCCATCC
>JBBQZD010000077.1:0-11103 GCA_038208045.1 Gemmatimonadales bacterium
CACCTTCGAGCCGCGGTCCACCTGGAGATCGCGAATGGTGCCCGCCACCTGGGCGCGGAGGCGCACGACATCCGCCGGGTCGAGCGCCCCGCTCACGACAACAGTCGCGCCGACATCGGCGGTGCTTGCCGCGGCGACGTCCGCGGGTCCGAGGACCACGGCCGGCGCCGCGGTCGCTGCGTCCGGCTTGGTGCCGCAGGCGCTCAGGGTGGCGCAGAGCGCGAACGCGCGCGCGGTCCGGGCGAGGCGGCGCGGAAAAATTGGTGCGTAGGTCATGGTCAACGGGCCCTGGAGAGTGCGGCGGAGCTGGCACCGAGCGCGCGCTGCACGCTGGCGTCGGCGATGAGATATTGGGCGGTGGACTGCGCGAGGTTGGCGCGCGCCTGCAGCAGCGACAGGCGCGCGTCGCTGACCTCGAGCTGCGACGCGAGACCTTGGTCGTAGCGGAGCACGGTGAGCTCGTACACGCGCTGCGCCTGCGCCACCGTGCGCCGGCGCGCCGTGATGGACGCGGCGGCGCGTTCGCGCTCGCCCACCGCCTGCTGGTATTGCATCTGCACGGCCTCGCGCAGCTGCGCGAGCCGGTACTCCTCCTGCTGCAGCCCGATGCGCGCCTGCGTCAGGTCGGCGCCGCGCTTGAGGCCGTTGAACAGCGGCACCTTCAGCGTGAGCGACGCCGTCCAGTCGGTCTTCCAGTCAAGACCGTTCAGTCCCCACACCGTCTGCGGGTACATGAGGCGGCCGAGGCTCATCCGGAAATCGAGCGACGGGAGGTACGCGCTGAAGGCGATCTTCACGAGCTCGCCGGCAATGCGCACCTGCTCCTCCTCGGCGTGCACCGCGCCTCGCGCGGAGGCTACCGTCGCCGGGTCGGCGGCGTCCGTGGCCGTCACGACGGGCGCAGCGAGCGGCGTCGTGAGCACCAGCGGCGTGGCGAGCGGCACGTTGATGAGCCGCTTGAGGTCGAGGGTCGAGATGGCCGCCGCGTTCTGCGCCTCCACGAGCTGCGGACGCAGGTTCTCGAGCGACACCTCGGCGCGCAGCACGTCGAGCTCTGAGCCGGCGCCGGCCGAGAGGCGCAGTCGCTCCTGGTCGAGGAACCGTTGCGCCTGTGCGACGGCCTCGTGCGCGCTGGCCTGCAGTTCGCCGGCGAGCAGGGCGCGCACGTACGCACTTCGCACCTGGAATTCGGTCTCGGCCTGCTGCTCGTGCCAGGCGTGCCGGGTTGCGGACTCGAACATGCTGGCGGCACGGAGCGCGCTGCCGAGCTTCGGCGAGAAAAGCGTCTGGGTGGCGGTGAGGTTGGCCGTGTACTGGTTGACGCGGCCGAAGGGCAGGTTGGCGAAGAGCTTGCCGAGCGGGTTCGCCGTGTCGGCCGGCGCGCTGCTCTTCACCTGGAACTGCGACGCATAGGTGCGCTGGTAGTTGAAGCTGCCGTCGATGGCCGGCAGCGCCGCCGAGCGCGCGGCCGTCACCTGCGTGGCGGCGAAGTCCACCTGAGCGCGGGCGAGTTTGGCTTCCTCGCCAAGGGTGCCGGCGCGCAGCAACGCCTCGCCCATGGAGATGCGCAGGCTGTCGGTGAGCGGCGCGCGCTGGGCGCCGAGGGCCGGCGCGAACGCGGGCACGAACGCGGGCGCGAGCGCGAGCGCGAGTGCCAGGGCGAGGAGTCGGAAAGAACGGACGGAGTGCGTCACGACGGCCTTGTGCTGTGCTTGCCCCGGGTCGCGCGCGCGCGGCCCACCGGGCGAAGGCTGTGAAGGAAGAGTTCGATGGTCGAATCCACCAGGCGGCCCCAGTCGAAGGGGTCCAGCGCGCCGAGGCCCATGCTTTCGCGCCAGAGCTGCTGGAGGACCAGCCCCGAGGTGAAGACGCGGGCGGCCACCTCGGCGTCGGCATCCGGGCGGAACTCGCCGATGGCCTTGCCGTGCTCGATGAGCTTGGCGATGAGCGTCCAGCCCTCGACGAGCGCAGAGTGCACGGTGCGGGCAAAGAGCGCCGGTGCAGTGCCGTGCAGCTCCAGCAGCACGACGTGCACGAGCCGCCGGGTCTCGTCGGCCGGCTCCAGGAATCCCTCGCGCATCGCCATGCGGAGCTTGGCCGACACCGGTCCGCTGAGCCGTCCGAGTCGCGATTCCATCTTGGCGAAGGTCTTGCGATCGTGGTCTGCCACGAGGCGGACGAGCAGGGCGTCCTTGTTCTTGAAGTAGTAGTAGATCGTGCCCTTGGTGACGCCCGCGGCGGCGGCCACGTCGTCGAGCCGCGTGGCGCCGTAGCCCTGTGCGGCGAACACGGTGAGCGCCGCGTCGAGGATTTCCCGCGGCCGTTCCTCGGGACGCCGCGACCACCGGGCGGGCGGGCGGTGCCGGGTCGATGCTTTTTTCTTGACCATATCGTCAGATACTTGGCAGCCTGGTTGTAGCGTGCGGCAGGGGAAACATGCGGTGCGTGGCGCGGTGGGTTCGGCGCACCGCACGGAACGGAGGGAGTATTTATCTAGCGAGTATGATACGTTCGTTGGACCGCGAGGTCAACCCTCCCCGTGCGGCTGGCGTGGACGCGCGGCGCGACCCTCTGGCGCATCGATGCCGCCGGAAACGATGCGTGGCAACGCCGAATCTTTCAGTCTCGCGGCAGCAAGAGGTCTTCAAGAAAGAACGCAGCGAGTTCGGCGCGCCCGCCCAGTCCGGACTTCTGATACACTGCGACGGCGTGCTGGCGCACGGTGCGTTCGCTGCGCTGCGTGGCACCGGCGATCTGCTTGTGGCCGTGCCCTTTCAGCAACAGGAGCGCCACCTCGCGTTCGGTCGGCGTCAGTTTCCACGCCGCAAACTGGTGGTCAATCGCCGCGCCCAGTCCGGCGAGCGCCGCCTGCGCACTGGCGCTCCATCGTTCGCGTTCGGCGTGGATTGCCGCCTCGTTGGCGAGCAGGGTGCGCCGCGTCGACTCGAGCGACCGCGCGGCGCGGCGCCAGCCCGCCCAGAGGTAGATCGCGAACGAGAGGCTGACGGTCATCAGCGACAGCTCGAATAGCACGTGCGCGGATCGCCACGACGCCGGGGCGTCAAAGGCCAAGTCCACCGCGCCGCCAATCGCGACCAGCAAGAGGATGCCGGCCACGGCCAACGGGACCCCAGCAGGTCGCCGATCCGCTTCGTCGTCGAATTCGTCGCGCATGACCAAGAATATGCGACGCAACGTCTTGCGCGCCATCCGGCAGTTGCTGGATGGCAAATGCCGGAGCACATCGGTACACATGCCGGATGCCGCGGCGGCAGAACGGGGTGCATGCTCCCCCTAACCCCTAATCCGGAGTCGCTCGTGCTGCCGAATCCGCTGCATCCCGCCATCGTTCACTTTCCGGTCGTGCTCGCCGTCCTCCTGCCCCTCGTGGCCGTCGGCGCGCTCTGGGCCATCCGCTCGGGCGCACGGCCGGTCCGTGCGTGGAGCATCACCACCGCCGTGGCCGCCGCGCTCGTGCTGAGTGCCTGGATCGCCGTGGAGACCGGCGAGGATCAGGAAGAAAAGGTTGAAGACATCGTCGGCGAAGCGCGGCTCGACGCGCATGCCGATGCGGGCGAGACGCTGCTCTATACCTCGGCGGGCATCCTCGTCATTGTCGCGCTGGGCCTGATGCCAGGCCGTCTGGGCCGCGGCGCGCGCGTGGCCGGCGCGGTCGGCACCCTGGCGGCGGCCGCCTTGGCGTACCGCGTGGGCGCTTCGGGGGGCGAACTCGTCTACAAGCACAACGCGGCGTCGGCGTATGCCACATCGGGCGTCGCCGGTAGCTACACGACCGATTCGACCGCGACGGACGGGAATCGCGCGCGCCGCGAGAGCGGCGAGAACCGCGAGAAGTCCGACGACGCTGACGGACGATAGCGGCCAGCGGCCGCGCCTGCGCGCCACCGGGCATCCGAAACCCGGGAGGCCGCAGCGCGCGGCAACCTAGATGCGCCGCCCGAGAATCAGCTTGACGATGCTCTTCTCGGCGGTGTTGCCGAGTCCGCGACCGATCCCGAGGTTGAACTCGTAGTTGGGGTGCAGCATGAGGTTGAGCACGCCGAACAGCAGGTGGTCCCGCTCTCCGGACGGCGCGAGGCGCCGCAGCGTGCCAAGCCCGCCGTAGTACTCGGCGCCGACGTTCACCTTTCCCGTGACCTCGAAGGTCACCGCGCCGCTGGGTTCAAAGGCGAATCCGTCGGCCGCCGTCGCCCCGCGGAACGACTTGCCGAGCACCGGATTGAACGCGAGGTAGACGCGCCCGACCTGCCTGTCGATGATCGGTCGGATCTCGGCGTTCCACGTGTCCTCGGAAAAGTCGCGGCGCTGGTACCCGACCTCCGCGGACAGACTGAGCCCGACAGGCAGGCCCCACGACGCGGGCGCGGTGACACGTGGCCGAAGGTGCGAGCCCACGTAGTTGAGGCCGCCCTGCGGCTGGGCCGTGACGAACGCATACGCGCCGAGCTCGAACCAGTCGGTGAACCCGCGGGTGATCTCGAGCGTGTAGTGCGCGGCGTGGTGCGTCGGCTGGACGCCGTGCTCGACCGTGCGGCGCCCGTCGAACGTGTAGTTGCTGTGCAATTCGAAAATCGTGCGGCCCTTGTCCATCGTCGGGGACGCGTAGACCTGGATTTCGAAATTCTCCTGCGCGCGGAGCGCTGGCGCGGCAAGGCAGGCGAGAATCAGCGAGGCCCGGGTGGCACGTCGGGCGATGCGCGTGGTCACGGAAGCTCCGGTGGCGGGGGGACGGCCGCGAAAGCTAACGAACGGCGTCGCGGTCGCGTCGGGGGGCGCAGTCGGCGTCGAGCCAGCCGTGGAGCGCCACGTCCGCCCGCAGCCGCCAGCGTCCCTCGGCCGTCGGGTCGGCGACAGCGAAGCCGTCGCGGCACGCCGCCGGTGCGCCCGCCACGACGATGCCAAAGAAGTCCGTGAGCGCAGCGCTGGCCCAGCGCACCGCGTGGCGCGGGCCCAGCATGGTGAGCAGCGCCGGTTCGGCACGCGCGCCCCGGGAGATGTCCACCAGCTCGATGCCGGGCATCGCCGGGCCGCGCACGGCGCGTCCCCCGGCGCGTCGCGCGCGGTTGACCATGGCGGCCGCGCCCAGCAGGTAGTCGGACGACGCCCCATACAGCGCCACCCGCCGCGCGATGTCGCGCAGGTGCGGGGCATACGTCGAGTCGAACCGCACCGCGCCGACGTCGGGGGAGAAGAGCCCGAACGCCCGCAACGGGTGCGCCGCGAGCTGGCGGTGCATTGCGGTGTCACCAATGACTGCGTCGAGCGCCACGCGCGACCCCATCGAGTGCGCGAGCAGCACCTGGCTCGGCGCCGACGCCTCGACGAGTGCGAGCACCGTCGCGAGCGCGCCGCCGCTGCGCGCGGCCGCCTCGGCGTCATCGGTGTAGGCGCGTGACGGCGTGGGCAGCGCCACGAACCGGTCGTGCGTCGGCCAGAGGAAGACGACGAGCGGTCCCTCGTGCGCCCCACGCGCCTTCACCTGCCCCCCCTGCGCCACCGCCGTGGCGGGGCTCGACGAGTAGCCGTGCACGTACACCAGCACGGCGCCGCGCGCCGACGTGTCGCGGGCTGCCGCCGTGACGCGCGCGCGCCATTCGTCCGGCGTGAGGGCCGCGGAATCCACGCGCAATACGTGCATCGTCGCCAGCGCGCGCGGGCCGGGACCGCTGGTCACGAGCCGCGTAACGTACACGCCGAACCAGAGCGAGTCGGTGACGGCGCGCGTGAAGCCGGTGGCTGCGCGCCGACGGTTGGACGCCACGAACACGGTGTCATGCACGGTGTCGGCCGGCACGCGCCCCCCCGCGGCCAGCGTCAGGCCGACGAGCGCCGCGAGGATCACAGCGCCGAGATGCGGTTGGCGTCGATGGCGCGTGCGGCGAGATCGCCCAGCGCGGCGACGGCCACGTCGAGCCGGGCAAAGCGCGGGTCTCGCGTGTGCCCGGCCGCATGCCGCGCGAAGATCTGCTGGGCGATGACGGCCACCTTGAACAGGCCGAAGACGAAGAGCCACACAGGGTCGCCGGTGCTGCGGCCGCTGGCCGACTCGTAGGCGGCCACCACCTCTTGCCGGGTGAAACTGCCCGGCATCGCGGTGATGCCCAGCCCGAGCTGGAGCAGGGCCGGCGGATCGTCCGGCTCCAGCCAGTAGCCGAGCGACGTGGCGAGGTCGAGCCGCGGGTCGCCGATGGTGGCCATTTCCCAGTCGAGCACCGCACGCACGCGCGAGGGATCGTCGGCGTCGAGCACGAGGTTGTCGAACTTGAAGTCGTTGTGCACGAGCGTGGCATCGCCGGTGGGCGGCGCGTGCGCGGCGATCCACGCCGCCGCGCGCTCGATGTCGGGCATCTCGCCGGTCCGTGCGGCCGTCCAACGTTTCGTCCAGCCGGACACCTGCCGGTCCACGTACCCCTCCGGGCGGCCAAGCGTGTCGAGTCCCGCGGCACGCCAGTCCACCGCGTGGAGCCCGGCCAGCGTCGCGATGGCGGCGCCCGACAGTGCCCGGAGTTGCACGGCGTCGAAGGGCACCTCGCGCGCTGGGCCGCCGCGCGGAATGATGCCGCGCACCCGCTCCATCACGAAGAACGGCGCGCCGATCACCGCCGCGTCCTCGCACAGCGCCACCACCGTCGGCACCTGCGTGTACACGCGGCGCAGCGCGGCGAGCAGCCGCCCTTCGCGCAGGACGTCGTGCGCGATGCCGGCCGTCACGCCGAGCGGCGGGCGACGCAGCACGTATTCAGCGTCGTCCGCGGTCACGAGGTAGGTCAGGTTCGAGAACCCGCGCGGGAACTGCGTGAGGTCGAGCGCGCTGGTTGGCGCGACGGCGTGCACCCACCAGGTACGCAACCGCTCCAGCGGAAGCTGCTCCCCCGCGCGCACCGCCTCCGGCGCGTCGGTGGCCGGCGGGCGGCGCGCGTCCCCGCTCACGGGGCGAGCCTCACGGCGCGGGGCGCGCGAATTGTTCCAGCGTGCGGCGCGCCACGGAGTCCTTGTGCACCTCGTCCGGCCCGTCGTAGATGCGCGATGCCCGTTCGTGGGCATACCAGCCGGCGAGCGGCGTGGCGTCGGTGAGCCCCAGTGCGCCGTGCACCTGGAGCGCGCGATCGAGCACGCGCAGCATGACCTGCGGCACGTAGTACTTGATCATCGAGACCTCGATGCGCGCGGCGCGCGCGCCCTCGTGCTCGATCATCCGCGCCACCTCGCGCACGAACAGCCGCGCCGCCATGGTCTCGGCCCGGCTCTCGGCGATCCAGTGGCGTACCACCTGCTTGCGCGCCAGCGGGTCTCCGGGGTTCAACTCGCGCTGCAGCGCGTACGTGCACATCAGCTCGAGCGAGCGGTCGCAGATGCCGATCCAGCGCATCGCGTGATGCACGCGGCCCGGGCCGAGCCGTTCCTGGGCCAGGGCGAACCCGGTGCCCTCGGCGCCGATGAGCGCCGCGGCCGGCACGCGGCAATCCGTGAACAGCACCTCGCCGTGGCTGGCCCAGCCCCCACCGGTGTGTCCCATGACCGGCACGTTGCGCTCGAGCGCATACCCTGGCGTGTCGGTGGGCACCAGAAACATCGACGCCCGATGGTGCGGCTTCTCCGCCTCGGGATTCGTCACCGCCATGACGACGGCAAAGGCCGCACCCTCGGCCGAGGAGGCGAACCACTTGCGGCCGTTGATCACCCACGCGTCGCCGTCGCGGACGGCGGTGGTGTCGAGCCAGATCGGATTGGAGCCCGCGCGTCCCGGCTCGGTCATCGCAAAGCAGCTGCGCAGCTGCCCGGCGGCGAGGGGCCGCAGCCAGCGCTCCTTGTGCTCGTCACTGGCGTGCCCGAGCAGCAGCTCCATGTTGCCCACGTCCGGTGCCTGCACGTTGCACACGTAGTGGCCGTAGGGGGTGCGCCCGAGCACGGCGCTCACCTCGGCGAAGCTTGCGAGCGGGAGCGACAGGCCGCCCCACTCGGCGGGGAGGTGCGGGGCCCAAAGTCCGCGTTCACGGGCGGCGTGGCGGGCGGCGTCGAGCTGGTCGGCGATGTCGGGCCAGGGCCGGCCGAGCACCAGCGGCTCGAGCGGCAGCAGCACCTCGTCGACGAACGCCGCGTATCGCGCGAGCAGTTCGGACATGGATGCTAAGCTATCGGGGGCTCCGGCCCCACGCCATTGCCGCGTGCGCTGGCGTGGGCGAGTTTCCGGCGTGGGCCAATTGCAGGGAGCCCGCGCGCATCGCGTTCTTTCCTTGCTCTGCCCCCGCGCCGAGGACTCATGCCGTACTTCACGACCAACGGCGTCTCATTCCATTACGAGGACACGGGCGGACCCGGCCCCGCGGTGGTCCTCAGTCACGGCCTCCTGATGTCGGGGGGAATGTTCGGCGCGCAGGTCATGGCGCTGCGCGAGCGCTACCGCTGCATCACGTACGACCATCGGGGGCAGGGACAGAGCAGCGATCCGGGCGGCCGCAGTCACGGCATGGAGACCGTCTATCGCGATGCGGTGGCGGTCATCGAGGGACTTGACGCGCGGCCGTGCCATTTCGTCGGACTGTCGATGGGCGGCTTCGTGGGCCTTCGGCTGGCGGCACGGCGGCCCGACTTGCTGTATTCGCTGACGCTCATGGAGACGTCCGCGGAGCGCGAGCCGGCGGAAAACATGCGCCGCTACCGGCTGCTCGCGCTGGTTGCGGGCTGGCTGGGCACGCGGTTCGTGGTCGATCGCGTGATGCCGATCCTGTTCGGCCGGACGTTCATGACGGACCCTGCGCGCGCGGGCGAACGCGCCCGGTGGCGTGCGGAGATCGCGTCGCGCCCCCGCACCATCGTGCGCGCGGTCCGCGGCGTGATCGAGCGGCAGGGGGTCATGGCAGAGGCCGCCTCCATCCGCCTGCCGACGCTGGTCATCGTCGGCGACGAAGACGTGGCGACCCCGCCGGCCAAGTCGCGCCGCATCCAGGCGCTCATTCCGGGGGCTCGGCTGCTACAAATTGAAGCGGCCGGCCACTCGAGCAGCATCGAGCAGCCGGCCGCGGTGTCGCAGGTGCTGTCAGACTTTTTCGCGACGCTCTCGCACTAGCACGCGCGCGTCCCAGAGGGCGCGCTCGATGGACGCCAGCCGGTCCTGGTAGCCGCGCACGTGGCGCAGCAGCATGGAGACGCGGTGCGAGCCGGCGCCGCCGACGACGACGAGCAGCAAGGTGAGCCCGAGCCAGAAGACGAGCGGGTCGACACCGGCCCCACGTCCCGCGGTGCCGCCACCGAGGAAGCTGGTCAGGTACTCCGGGCCCGCCAGCGTGAGGCCGAACGCGATGCCCACGGCGACGACCGCGGTGACGCCCGCGTGCACATACACGACGACGCGCAGGGCGCGTGCCTCGGTGAGACTGTGGCCGAGCGCCGCGGCGGCTTCCTCGAGATCCTCGTTGGAGAGCGATTCCAGCGGCGGCCGGTTGAACGGCTCGGGCTGCTCAATGCGCCACGCCCACTCGCGGCGGTGCTTGCGCCGCTTGCGCCGCACCCCGAGGCCCATGAGGCCGTCGAGCTGGTTGAGCCGCGAGAGGATCTCCTGCTGCCGCATGCGTGCCACACGCACGCGCTCGCGCTGCCGATCGTAGCGGCGCGCGAAATAGCCGGCCATCGGGATCGCGACGACGATCAGCGCGAGCAGCAACGACATCTGCGTGAAGCGCGTCTGCTGGCTCAGCGCCCACTCCGACGGCGTCAGCACCATCACGGCGACCGCGACCGCGGCGGCGAGGGTCGCCACCAGCAGGCTGCCGAACATGAAGCGCCGGCGCTTGCGGAAATTGATGCGTCCCACGAGCCGGCGGTGCTCGACGCGAAGCCCTTCGACTTCGCGGATCATCACCGCGTGGTCGTCCTCGTCCGGATGAAGCTGCAGCGGCACGATGGTGCTGGTTCTGCTCGGTCTCACGGCATTGCCTGTCTGGTTCCGGTGTGCGGATGCGGGGGCAGGGCCGCCAAGGCAGCGACAGTGTCTCGTATTCTGTCAGACGACCGGTCGCGGGGCAATGGCACGGCCGTCACAATGTGATAGTCGTGGAATTGGAATTCGGAATGGGAATGCGAAAGGGGAATTCGACACGGAGGGCGGATGGGGACTGGCGATGTGTGCGGGGCGCGGTGGACGGCGCGATTCGCGTGGTTCCCCTTGGCGGTGTGCGCCTAGTAGTTCTCCGGCTTGCAGGCCTGGTCGGGGTGGAAGAAGCTCTGCAGGTGCGCGATGTCGACGTCGGCGTCGCCGGTCATCACTTGGGGCGGGTGGAGGATGTACGTCCGGCGCGGAAAGTCGAACGCCACCGGGACGATGGGGACCTTGGCGCCGACGGCCACGTAGTAGAAGCCCGTGCGCCACTTGTCGGTCTTCTTGCGCGTCCCCTCGGGGGAGACCGCGAAGATCACCTGGTCGCGCGTGGCGAAGTAGTCGATCGTCTGCTCGACGACATTGTGCGATGACGTCCGGTTCACCGGAAAGCCGCCTAGCCAGCGGAAGAGGAAACCGAAGGGCGGCTCGAAGAGCGTGTCCTTGCCCGGAAACGTGCCGCGAATGCCCAGCGCGAACATCGCCATGACGCCAACGGGGAAGTCCCAGTTCGACGTGTGGGGCGCGACGATGAGGACGAATTGCCTGAGGTTCGGCAGCTCGCCTTCGAAGCGCCAGCCGGTGAGGAGCATCAGCAGGCGCGCGATTGCCGACGTGATGAAGTTGCCACGGCGGTGAATGAGCGGGCCGACGGGAGGAACCAGGCGCGCCATGGGCAGGGCGGGAGGCGGAGAATGGCCAGCGGACGAAGCAGAGTTTAGGCCGTGACGGGGACCGCGGGAAGGCCGCCGGCCGTGATCCCCGGCCGTGGCCCCGCTTCACCGTGTCCATATATTGCGCGTCTCCGCTTCGCGCTCCCGCACCCCTCCTGCCATGCCCCTCGCACTCTGCCGCGCGCGCTCCCTCGCGTTTCTCGCGCTGCTCGCGCTGCTCGCGCTGCTCGCGCTGCTCGCGCTGCTCGCGCCGCGTGCGCTCGCCGCCCAGCGCCCCACCGGCGCCGCCGACGTCAAGCGGATTCTCTACCCGCT
>JBBQZD010000078.1:0-11100 GCA_038208045.1 Gemmatimonadales bacterium
GCAGCACGACGCCGAGCACGATGGCGAGCGCCGCCTCGGCCACCACGCGACTGGGATGCGCCACCGCCACGACACCGGCCCACGGGGCCAGCCACGCGTACTTGCCTGCATAGCCGCGGCGCGTCAGCGCCGTGAGCGCGAGCCCGACCAGCAGCGGCTTTGCCAGCAGGGACGCGCGAATCAGGTAGAGCGGCATCACGGCGGGCAGCGATGCCAGGTTCATCACGCCAATCCACCCGGCGGCGGCGGCCGTCATCGCGAGCGCGACCACGCGCGCGCGGCGCGCCGCGGCATTCCCGAGCTGCGCGGCGCCGACCAGGGCCAGCGCGAGCACCATGGCGTACCACGGATAGCCGTCGCGCCAATGGTCGCGCACGAAGGTGTGATAGCCGAAGATGCGGAAGATCGCCCAGAGGTCCGCATCCGAGGCGGCGCTGGCCCCCGGGGGATGCCGGAGCAGGTAGACGAGATTCGGAGCCGCCACGAGCAGCGCCACGAGCACGGCCGTCGCCAATTCCTTCACCGGCCGTCGCCACGACACCACGGCCACGGCGATGCCCGCGCAGAGGCCGAGCGATGGGTGCACATCAAAGGTGAGCGCTGCGAACACGAGCGCGCGACCCGGATGATGCTCGAGCGCGGCGGCTATGGCGAGCAGACCAAGCGGCACGGCCACCGAGGCCGTGATGAACGACAGCATCGGCTGGGCCGACCAGTTCAGCGTGCCGCGGTAGATGGGCGTGGCAGCGATGGCCGCCACCAGCATCAGCCGCTCCGCGGAGTTCAGCCCCATGGCCGCGGCCAGGCGCCAGACCGCGAGGAAGAACGCCACGAGCGACAGCGCGAGCAGCACGTACCAGGCGACGTCGGCGTCAACGCCGAGCGTCCAGAGCACGCTGGCCAGCTTGTACAGGTGAAACGGCCCGTGCACGCTCCCCTGCACCAGCAGGTCGCCGGCGGGATAGGTGCCGGGGCTGGCCGTCTCGATCCCGATGGGAAGCGCCAGCCATTCGTCGAACGCCGTGGGCGCCCCCCGGTACGCCAGCAGGAACGCAGTGGCGCCGCACGCGGCGGCAAACGGCGGCAGCGCGGGCGCGAGGCGCTTCACGGCGTTTCCGGCGGTGGTGCGGACAGCTCGTCGATGAGTCGCGCCGCGAGCGCGCGGTTGGCGCGCAGGATCTCATCCTCGCGCTGCCACACGGTGGTCGTGTCGGTCCGCGGCTCGTAGAGCCGCAACGCATCCAGCGGCACGGTGCACGCGGCATCGCCCACGCCCCGCACCACGAATTGGCGCGCCGCGGCATCGTACGAGACGTCAAGCGCGCGCGCGAGGGCCGCCCACGGGTCCGTCGCATCGGCGCCGACGGACCGGCGGCTCCGCAGCTTCAGCTCCTCCAGCAGGACGTGCCGCAGCGCGAACGTGCGGGGATTAATGGACTCGCGGGGTTCATAGAGCATCAGGCCCCCTGCTTCCGGCAGACGACCGCGATGTTCCACGCCCACCAGCGCAGGCCTGGGATGCGCAGAAGCACGTGGTCGACGGCGGCCAGCACCCGGTACAGCGGCGCGATGGACGCGTAGTCCGTGATGATCTTCTTCCAGTACCGCTCGGCGTTGGGGTGCACGCGGAGGCCGGCGTAGAACCAGACGAACACGCCAAGCGTGGCGAGCCAGAAGAAACGCGCGTCCACATGCTCGAACGTGCGCCGCAGCATCCGGAGGTCGGCCACGCCGAGCGGATGCTCGTCGGTGGTGCGGACTTCGGTGGCCATGCGGCGGTACACGTTGATCGCCGGGTTGTAGCGCAGCGGATCCCAGAAGACGGCCACGCCGCCGGGCCGCAGCACCCGGTGGACCTCGGCCGCGCACTGCGCCTGGTCCACGTGGTGCAGCACGTTGGCGCCGTAGACGATGTCCACCGACGCATCGGCCAGGGCGAGCACCGCACCGTCCATCTGCACCGGCGTGATGCCGGCACCGTGCAGCGCTGCCACGCGACCCGCCACCGCGAGCATGCCGCCGCTCAGGTCGGTGGCGATGACGCGCGCACCCTGCATCGCGAACCAGGCCGACGCTTCGCCCAGGCCCGCGCCCAGTTCCAGCACGGTCTTGCCGCGCACGTCGCCGAGCGACGCCTGGATCCACCGGTTCTCGGGGCAGGTGGGCAGCGTGAACGCCTCGCGCACCGGCACCGAGGCCGGATCCACGGCCCGCGCCCACTCGTCGTGGAAGACCTCCTCGCGCGCGAGCGTCTGCTGGCCGTCGCTCATGGCAGCACCGGCAGCTGCCGCGTGACGTCGGCGTGGCGCGGCACCGCCTCGAGCATCGCGCTCGCGCGTGCGTGATCCACCGGATGCGCGGCATTGATCTCGCCGATGATCTCCAGCAGCCGCTCGGAGCTGAGCGGCCACGGTTTGCGCGCGCGCGTGCCGCCGAGGAAGATCGCCGAGCGCTTGAGCATCGTCAGCGGAAAGCGCGCGGTGATGGTCATCTCCGGAAAGCTGCCGTACATGCAACCGCCGCAGCGCCGGGTGATCTCGTGCACCGCGCCGCGCAGTTCGCGGCCGCGATACCAGCGGGGAAACTCGGGATGCCAGGCCGGATAGCTCTCCTGGAGCACGTGGTCACAGCACGGCTGCAGGTCGCCGTTGGGGCGCAGCGCGAAGTACAGCCCGGGCGAGTCGCAGACGTCGTCGTTGCGCCGCCGCCATGTCACCGGCTCGCCGCGGATGAAGCGGCGCACGTTGTCGAGGAACTCGGGGGAATCGTACAGCAGGTGCCCCTGCTGGCGCAGCGCCGCGCACTCGGCCAGCACTTCGTCCACCAGCGGGTACATGGCCGGCGGGAAGATCATCTCGCGGTCGTAGCTGCGGAAGTTGTGCGGATTGGACGGATCGGCGACGTGTGCCGGCACCAGGCTCACATACCAGCCGATGCGAGTGGCAAACCGGATGATGTTCGGGATTTCGAGCAGGTTCTGCGGCGAGAGCACGGTGCCGAACGCCGCGAACGAGTCGCGTGCAGGATACGCGTGCGTCACGCGGCTGATGGCGTCGATGGCCCGCATCCAGCTGCGGCTGTGCGAGCCGTTCAGGAAATCCTGCTTCTCCGGCAGCAGCGAGTCGAGCGAGATGGAGATGTCGTGGGCGCCCGCGGCCGCGGCCCGCGTGAGCTGGTCGAGCGTCGCGAAGCCGTTCGTCTGCGTCCGCACGTGGATGCCGCGCCGGGAGAACGCGCCGATGATCTCCGGCAGGTCGCGCCGTACGAACGGCTCGCCGCCCGTGAGCAGCACGATGCCCGTGCCGATGGCGGCGAGGTTGTCGGCCATGGCCTCGACCTGCGGCAGCGACACCTCCCCCACGTCGGCGTTGGCGTAGATGATGTTGCACTGCTTGCAGGTCAGGTTGCAGCGCGCCGTCACGTAGAACTGCACGTACAGCGGGTGCCGTCCGCGGGCAACGAGGGCGCGCGCGAGCCGGAGCTTGGTGCGCAGCGAGAACATCAGGCGTCGTGCTCGAATCCGATGCGCTCGCGCTCGACATACAGCGGCCGCGCCTTGACCTCGCCGTAGATGCGCCCCACGTACTCGCCGATGAGGCCCAGCGAGATCAGCTGCACGCCGCCGAGAAAGAGCGTGCCGATCCACTGGGCCGCCCAGCCCGGCACCACGCCGACGGTGAAGAGCTTGATGTAGAACGCGTAGACGACCCCCACCATGGACAGCGTGGAGACGAAGAACCCGAAGTACGTGGCCAGCCGCAGCGGCGTCGTGGAGAAGGAGAAGATCCCGTCCAGAGCGAATCGCAGCATGCGCGAGAAGGGATACTTGGTCTCGCCCGCCGCGCGCGGGTGTCGCTCGTACGCCAGCGCCTCCTGGCGGAAGCCAACCCAGGCCACGAGCCCCCGCACGAAGCGATCGCGTTCCGGCAGTTGCTGCAGCGCGTGGACGACCTGACGGTCGAGCAGCCGGAAGTCGCCGACATCCGACGGAATCTCGGCCTCGCCGACGATGCGCAGCAGCCGATAGAACGCGTGCGCCGTGAGGCGCTTGAATGCCGTCTCGCCGTCGCGGCGGAGGCGAACCCCGAACACCACGTCGGCGCCGTCGCGCCAGCGCGCGACCATACCGGGAATCACCTCGGGCGGGTCCTGCAGGTCGGCGTCAATGATGACCACCGCGTCGCCCGTCGCGGCGGCCAGTCCTGCCGTGAGCGCGTACTGGTGCCCGAAATTCCGCGACAGGGCAATGACCCGCACGGCCCGGCTGCCACGGGCGATCTCCCGCAGGACCTCCAGCGTGCCGTCGCGGCTGCCGTCATCGACGTACACGAGCTCGGCGCGCACGTCCGGGATCGCGCCGACCACGGAGAGCAGGCGCGCATGCGTCGCCGCAATCACCGCCTCCTCGTTGTAGCACGGCACCACGACGCTCAGCGTCACCGGACCCATGCGTGCCATCATCTGCTCTCCGGAAGGTGCGTGTCGCGACGGCTCCCCGTCGCCGTGAACTTCACGCTAATACGCGGCGTCCGTTCGCGCACCGGATGTCGGCGTCCTCCCGGACCACGCGTGCAGGCTCAGCGTCGGAACACCCGCGCCCACCATGGCCGTGCCCGCGCCACTGCGCCGCCCAGCGGCTCAACCGGCAGCGGCGCCTCGCCGAGCACCAAGCGTTCGGGATTCGTGCGGAAGAGCGCCGCGGCCTGTGCGGCGCCGCCGCGCGCTACCAGCCACGCCTGGGCGTCCCGCACCGACATCGGGCCGCGCGCATGGTAGTCGCTGGACGCGTACTCCGCCCAGCCGCGCGACAGCAACGCCTCCGCGCGCCGGGCAGCGCCGCGGCCGTGGTGCCCGAGCAACGAACCCGCGTTCACCTGGAAGTAGGCCCCGGTGTATCGCAGCGGCAGCAGCTCGTCCAGCGAATCACTCACATTCTGGTACCGCTCCGCATGGGCAAGGATCGGCTGCAGGCCCTTTGCCCGCAGGCTGCGGACGGCGAAGTCCGCGTGCTGCTCCGGCAACTGCATGCCGGGATATTCCACGAGCACGAATCGGCTGCCGCCAAGCCGGAGCCGCTCGTCGCGCAGGTCGGGATCGGGGACGTCCAGCATCAGCTCGACCCCGCGCAGCAGCCGCACGCCCGTCGCGGCCGCCTCGGCGTCGCCGGTGAGCGCCGCCCAGCCCGCGTCGATCTGGTCGAGCCGCTCCGCCGCGAGCAGCGGCGCGAGCGTCAGCGACCCCTCGAAGTGCGGCGTGAGGATGGCAGTCGAAATGCCGTCACGCGCAAACGCGGCGAGCGCGGCGCGCGACTCCTCGATCGTCGCCGCGCCGTCGTCCACTCCCGGAATCAGGTGGCTGTGAAAGTCGGTCCCGGCACCAGCCGTCATTGCGTCACCGCGGCGCGAAGCGCCGGTTCGAGCGTGGGATGCCGGAATTCGTATCCGGCGTCGAGCAGCCGGCGCGGCAGCACGCGCTGGCTTGCCAGCAGCGTGGCCTGCGCCATCTCGCCGAAGACCAACTTGAGCGCCACCGCCGGCACGGGGAAGAGCGCCGGCCGCCCCACCACGCGCGCCAGCGTCTCCGTGAACTCCGCGTTCGTCACTGGTGCAGGCGCCGTGGCATTGGCCGCGCCCGACAGGTCGTCCTGCCCCAGCGCGAAGCCGATCGCACCGAGCGCGTCATCCATCGAAATCCAGCTCATCCACTGCGTGCCACGCCCGACGCGCCCGCCGAGGCCGAGTCCGAAGATCGGGAGCAGCCGGCCCAGCGCGCCGCCGCGGCGCGACAGCACCACGCCGAAGCGCAGGTGTACGGTACGGATGCCGGCGTCACGCGCGGCATCAGCGCTCGACTCCCACGCGCGACAGACATCGGCAAGGTAACCGGCGCCCGGCGGCGTCGCCTCGTCGCACATGACGTCCCCGGTGTCACCGTAAATGCCCACCGCCGACGCGCACACCAGCACGCGCGGGCGCGGCGTCATCGCCGCCGCCGTCCGCGCAATCAGCCGCGTGCCCGACACGCGGCTATCGAGGATCGCGCGACGATGCGTCGGGGTCCACCGCTGGCCGACGTTGGCCCCCGCGAGGTGCACGAACCCCTCGATGCCGGCGCACGCCGCGGCGGCGAGCACGCCCGCCGACGGATCCCACCGGACGTCCGTGTCCACGCCGCGCCCGATGCGCACCACGTCGTGCCCCGCCGCGCGCAGGACCGGCACCAGCGCGGTCCCGAGCAGTCCGCTCGCCCCCGTCACCCCAATGCGCATGTGATCACCTGGTCCCTGGTTTCAGTCGGCGGGCAGATCGAGCAGCCGCCACAGGTACCAACTCGCGATCGTGCGATGCGGTGCCCACCGCGCACCGCGCGCCAGCACCTGCGGCGGCGTGGGCAGGCGGCGCAGCGCGTACGCGCGCTGGATTCCTTTCTGGATGCCGAGGTCGAGATCGGGCAGCACGTCGGGCCGGCCCAGCCGGAACATCAGGAACATTTGCGCGGTCCAGCGGCCGACGCCCTTCACCGTCGTCAGCGTCTCGATGACCGCGTCATCGTCGAGTTCGTGCAGCCGTTCGATGGGAAAGGCCCGAGACGTGGCGCGCGTGGCCAGGTCCCTGACATAGGCGGCCTTCTGGCCGCTGAGTCCCGCGGCGCGCAGCGCCGTCACGTCGGTGCGCAGCACCTGGCGCGGCGTCGGCTCGCCATCCGCGAAGAGCGCGCAGACGCGACCGTGGATCGTCGCAGCCGCCTTGCCGCTGAGCTGCTGATAGACGATCGAACGCAGCACCGCACCGAAGTGCGTACCCTCGGCGGTGACGCGGACGCGGTACGGCCCGACCTGTGCGATGACCGACGCCATGACGGGATCAACCGATCGCAGGTGGCGCACGGCGCCGCGCCCCGGGAGCGTCCCCGCAGCCCTGGTGGCTGGCGGCGCGGGCCGGCGCGCCGTCAGACGTGCTCCGGGGTGTCGCGCAGCACGCGCGTGAGGTCCGTCACGTCGAACGGCTTCTGCAGGAAGGTTACGTTGGCCGACGGAATGGCCGCGCGCACGGCATCGTCGGCGACGTACCCCGACATCAGGATGACGCGAACGCCGGGCTGCAACTGCATCAATCGCGTCACCAGTTCGGGGCCGCCCATGCGCGGCATCTCGACATCCGCCAGCACCACCGACAGCACCGTCTGGCTGGCGTGCCACGCCTCGAGCGCCTGCACGCCGTTGGCCGCCTCGATGACCTTGTAACCGAGGCGCATGAGCACCAGGCGCACCACCCGCCGAACGGTGTCGTCGTCCTCGGCCAGCAGCGCGTAGCGTTCCGTCGAGGGCGCCGAGTCCGCGATGCCCGCGGGCGGTCGCGACGCGGGCACACGAATTGCCCCGTCCTCCTCCTGCGCCAGGGGAAAGCCCATGCGGACGATCGTGCCCGCCGGCGACGACTGCACCGAGAGCCAGCCCCCGCTCTGCTGGGCAAAGCCCAGCGCAGTCGGCAACCCGAGGCCTCGGCCCGTTCCCTTGGTGGAGTAGAAGGGCTCGAACAGATGAGCGCGCGCCTCCACCGAAAGGCCCATGCCCGTGTCGTGCACCGAGACGTACGCGTACTCCGCATGCTCGTCCGCGCCTGCGGTCCGTGCCTCGCTTGCCCGCACCCCCCGAGCCGTGGCCACGAGGATCCGTCCGCCGGTCTCCTGCATCGCCTCGCCGGCGTTCTGCGCCAGGGCGAGCAGCGCATCCCCAAACCGCACGCCGTCCACGCGCACACGCCCGGCATCCAGCGCATACCGGAAATCCACCGCCACGCCATCCGGCAGCCGATCGCGGATGGCACGCTCGAGCGCATGCACCGCGGCATTCACATCCAGCATGCTCGGCTGCAGTGCCTGACGGCCAGACATCGCCAGCAAGTCGCGCGCGAGGCGCCCGGCAGCGATCGTGGACTGTGCAATCTCCGTCACCGTCTCACGGATATGGTCGTCGCCCTCGAACTCCTGCAGCAACATCTGGCTGCGCGCCGAGATGGTCGTGAGCAGATTGTTGAAATCGTGCGCGATGCCCGCCGCCAGCTGCCGGACGGCGTCGGTCTTGGCTTGCATGGCCTGTCGCGTGCGCAGTTCCTCGCGCACCGTCACGTCGCGGAGGATCGCCGCCAGTTCCCCACCAGCCCCGGGCAGCCGCCAGACGGAACCCTCGACGCGCACCGGCGCCCCGATGCGGCGCAGGGCCAGCACCTGTTCCGTTTCACCGATGCGGAACTCGCGCGCCGCGTCGGTCGCCACGTCCGCCGCGAACCTCCGCAGCGACTCCCGGAGCCCAACGGCGTCGCCCACTTCGAACAGGGCCATGAGGTCGCGCCCTTGCAGCACATCCTGCGTGGTGTCGAACAGCCGCGTCGCGGCCGGATTGGCCGTCTGCACGCGCAGCGTTGCATCGAGCAGCAACAGGGCGTCGGTCGTCGAGGCAATTAGCGTCTGCAGGCGCTCCTCGGACGCGCGACCCGCGCGCCGGGCGTCCTCCGTCACGAGCAGCACCATGCCGAAGCCGAGCGCGACGAGCGCCAGGCTGTCGAGGTAGAGCTGGCTGCGCACCAGCGGCGCCAGCGCCGCCCCCACCGCCGAATCCGGCAGGCCGATGTGGACGCCGTAGAGGGCCCACATCAGCGCGTAGAAGAGCAGCGCGCCCGACGTCACTTTCGTGCCGAGTGTCTGGCGCTCCGCGGGCAGGAGCCAGAGCCGACGGCCCGACAGGCCGCACAGCGCCACGGCCAACGGCGACTGCAGAAGCACCGCATCGTTGGGCGAGCGCGACACCCAGGCGGTCATTACACCCATGAAGACCGCCGCCGCGGACGCCGGGCCGATCGGCAGCGGCCGGCCCGGCCGCTCGTACGCCAGCGTGCCCAAGACGAGCAGGGTGAAGAAGACGCACTTGCCGATCTGGTACACCATGGACGCCGTCGGAACCGACACGCCCGGCATCGGGCGCAGGAACATCGCCACGAGCGAGACGGCCAGTACCGCCCAGGCGAGCTGCCACAGCGAGAAGTAGACCCGCGGCTGCTCCAGCCGGCGCACCACCGTGAAGAGGAGCGCCAGCATCGTTGCCGCACCGATCTCCATCATCAGGGCTGGCCTGTTGGAGAAGAGCGGTACGGCAGCGTGGAAAAGCAGGGGGAACCCGACGGTGGCTGTGGTCACGCTGAATTGTCGTCCGCCGCACCCGTGTGCGCGAGGGGTGCCGCCCGCCAACCCGCCGGATGGCCGCTACATTATCTGCAGTGCGGCGAGCCCTGCGACCCGCGCCCTACCTCTCCCGAAGGCCCCCCGACAGGAGTTCCGATGCGCATCACCAAGGTCGGAGTCGTCGGTGCAGGCGTGATGGGAAGCGGCATCGCCGCCCTCGCCGCCTCTGCCGGCTTTCCCGTGGTCCTGCTCGACATCCCAGGCAGTGATGACCTCACCTCGCCCGATCGCTCGGCCCCGGCCGCCAAGGGACTCGAGAAGGCGCGCAAGGCCAGGCCCGCCGCCTTCATGGACATCGACCGCGCCGCACTCGTCACCACCGGCAACACCGCCGATCATCTCGACCTGCTCGCTGACTGCGACTGGATCGTCGAAGTCATCATCGAGCAGCCGAAGCCCAAGCAGGAGCTGTTCGCGCGCCTGGAACAGATCGCGCCACGGGCCATCGTCACGTCCAACACGTCGGGCATCCCGATGACCGTGCTGCTCGAGGGCCGCGGCGATGCCTTCAAGCGGCAGTTCCTCGGCACGCACTTCTTCAATCCGCCGCGCTACATGCACCTGCTCGAGCTGATCCCGACGCCGTTCACCGCGCCCGAGACGCTCGACGTCATGCGCGAGTTTTCCGAGCGCACGCTCGGCAAGGGCGTCGTGCTCTGCAAGGACGTGCCGGGCTTCGTCGCCAACCGGCTCGGCGTTTTCGGGATGTTCACGACGTTCAAGCTGATGGAAGAGTTCGGCCTGACCATCGACGAGGTGGACGGCCTCACCGGCAACCTCATCGGCCGCGCGAAGACGGCAACGTTCCGCACGGGCGACCTGTCGGGCATCGACGTGCTCGCCCACGTCAGCGCCGGCCTGTCGCAGGCCACGGGCGAGGACTTCACCCTGCCCGGTTGGGTGCACGAGATCGTGAAGCGCGGCTGGCTCGGCGACAAGTCGGGCGGCGGCTTCTACAAGAAGGACGGCAAGAACATCCAGACGCTCGACTGGCGCACGCTCGAGTACGGCCCGCAGCAGCGCCTCTCCACGCCGGAAATCGACGCGCTCCTCAAGCTGCCCGTGACCGAACGCCTCGCCAAGGTGCGCGACCTCCCCGGCACGTACGGCGACTTCCTGTGCAAGCTGCTCGCGATCGTCGCGTACCAGACCGCGCGGCTCGCGCCGGAGCTGGCGCACGACATCGCCGGCGTTGACCGCGCCCTCGAGTGGGGCTACGGCTGGGAGATGGGCCCGTTCCGCGTGATGGACGCCCTTGGCCTCGACTGGCTGCGCGCGCAGATCGAACAGCTCGGCTACGACGTACCGCTGCTCTTCCGCCATGCCGCCAACGGGTTCTATCAGGGCATCGGCGGCAGCGCGCAGCTGGCGTCACTCAAGGGCTACGCGCCCGTGCCCGCCATTCCCGGGCAGATCGTACTCGCCGCGCGGCGCGCCGACGGACACGTGGTGGACGAGAACAAGGAAGCGCGCGTGGTCGACCTGGGCGACGGCGTGCTCTGTCTCGAGTTCTGCGGCAAGATGAACACGCTCGGCACCGGTGTGGCGGAGATGATCGCCCGCACCATCGACCGCGTGTCGAAGGGCAAGTACGCGGGGCTCGTGCTCGGCAACGACGATCCGCGCACCTTCACCGCCGGCGCCAACCTCGCGCAGCAGGGCCCCGCGCTGATGAGCGGCGACTGGAAAGCCATCGAGGCCGGCATCACACGCTTTCAGGCCACGTCACTCTCACTGCGGCACGCACCCTTCCCGGTCGTCGCCGCACCATTCGGCCTCACGCTCGGCGGCGGCTGCGAGTTCTCCATGCACTGCGACGCCGTGCAGGCGCACGCCGAACTGTACATGGGACTCGTCGAGGTG
>JBBQZD010000079.1:0-10977 GCA_038208045.1 Gemmatimonadales bacterium
GGCGCCGGTGCAGTGCACCCAGCGCACGTTGCCCATGGAGGTGGCGGCGGGCGGGCGCTTGAAGCCGACGAAGGTGTCAGCCCACCCGAGCTGGTCGGGCGTGATGCTCAGGAACGGCGCACCGCGCACGTCGAGGTCGGAGCGGCGTGCCGTGATGAAGGTCGCGAGCTGCTCGTACGTGGTGGTGCCGAGCAGGACGCGCTTGGGGGCAAAGGGCAGGGAGAGCGGCGGCATGGGTGAAAGTTAGCGCCGCGGCTTCTCCACGGGCGAGAGCTTGGTGAGCCGTTCGCGGGCGGCCTTCACGCGCGGCTGGAGCTCGGGGTCGGCGTTCTTCCAGGTGTCCACGAACGCGCCGTACATCGCGACCGCGTCGGGCACGTCACCCTTGGCGTCGTAGATCTTGGCGAGCGCTTCCATCAGCGGGGCACCGAGCGTGAGGTCGGGTCCCTGGAGCGGCCGGCGTCCGGAAGGCGTCTGGCGGTAGGCCTGGTACTGTGCGAGCACCGAGTCGGCCATGCCGGCCGTGGCGTACATCTGCATCAGTTCGAGCGGCACGCACTCTTCGCATTCCCCGACCGGACCATCGGGCCGCCGGTCGGACTGCCGGAGCAGCGCGGCCGCGTCGGTCCAGCGCCGCTCGGCTCTCGCCATGTTGTACTGGACACTCTGCCAGCCGGGGGTGTTCCAGCGCCGCAGCGCCGTGTCCTTGACGGCCGCGTCGTACTTGGCCAGCCACGCACGACTGTCGGCGAGGCGGCCCGTTTGCGCATAGACCTGCGCCACGAAGAAGTACGGCCGATCGCTGATTGGCATGGCGTCGATCTTGAGTTCCGCGAGCGCCGCACCGAACGCCTTGAGCTCCGCGTCGGTCGGAAGACCGGCAACGGTGGCGTTGAGCAGCGAGTTGCCGACATCGAAGATCAGCGGACGCGGCCGTCCCGCGGCGGAATCAATGGCCCGCGCCTGCAGCCGCATCAGGCGAGCATCGCGCAACTTGCCCAGGCCGGTGTTGGCGCTCGCCGCGGCATAGAAGGCCCACGAGGGGTTGGCGGGGTTGGGCACCTTGCGGGCCGAATCGACGCCCCGCATGGCCTCGTCGATCCGACCGTCCTCCGCCGCGTATTGCACGGCACGCTCGCTGATGACGCTGACCGTGGGGAAGCGCACACGCGCGAGGGCAAGGACCGAATCACGCTCCCGGCTCCGGCCCTGCAAGTACAGATTGCTCACGAGGTTGGTCCAGCCGCTCAGGCCGCCCGGCTGGTAGACCACCAGCGTGCGGTACAGCGACTCTGCTTTCGCGTATTCACGCAGCGATTGATACTGCCTGGCGAGGTTGTTCAGCGCGACCAGACTGTCGCCCCGGGCGAGCATGCGCTGGTAGGTGGCGATGGCCTTGGCCCGATCGTATCCGGGGCTTTCCTCGTAGTAATACGCGAGCACGGCGTCACGCTCGCGTTCGGTCATGCGATCGCGCAGCGAGAAGGCGCGCTGGATGGCGGAGTCGGCCGCGGACGGCGCGTACCCCCCGCTGTTGCGAATGGCCACCGACAGCTTGCGCCAGCCCTCCGCGAAGTTCGAGTCGAGCGCGACCGCTTCTCGCAGCAGGCGGATGGCCTTGGGATAATCGCGCTCGGCGTCGTTGGCGCGCATGCCCTCGCTGTACTTGCGCAGCGCCTCGAGCGAACTGGTGGAGGCATAGGCCAGCGCCGGCGTCCCCTGCACGCGCCGCAGCGACTCGCCGGCCTTTCCGCGCAACTGGCGCGACAGGTCATCGGCCACGTTGATGATGGCGTCGGCGCCCTTGGCCGTGCCGCGGAACGAGGCCAGTTCGCGTCCCGAATCGGCGGTGACCAGACGCACGGCCACGATGTAGCTCCCTCCGACCTGCGTGACGTCGCCGTCAATGATCGCCTTCACGCCCTCGCGCAGTGCGATCTGGCGCGCGGTGCCGATGTCCACGCGCGCCGTCGGCTTGAGCTGCATGCGCTGGAGCGCGGCACCCATCTCGGCGGGCGAGACGAGTGTGAACACCCGCGAGTCGCCGAGGCCGGCGCGAATGGCGTCGCCGACCACGCGTCCGAGCGAGGAGTCAGCGTTAGCCACCCGGAAGTCGGCGATGATCACGCGGTCGCGTGCCTTGAAGTCGCCCGAGGCGATGAGCGAGCCGAAGGGCCCGACGCCGAAGGCGCGCATGGCCATGAACGCCGCGATCATCACCACGAATGCGCCGAACGCGTACAGGCCGCCGCGCGCCGTGCGGTACCAGCTCACATGCGGTGCCGCCTTCAGCGCCATCGTCGCCATCGTCCCCTGCATGGCGAGGGCCGGCGTGCCGCCCGGCGTGAAGGTCGGCGTTTGCGCGAGCACACGGCGCGTGACGCGCTGCACGTACGCCGTCCACAGGATCACCGGCAGGCCGAGCGCCATCACGATGAGCGAGCCGGGGAAGACCCAGTCGGGCAGGCCGATGCCGACGATGGCCGCCTTGGCGAGAATGGCCACGGCGCCGAAGGCGACGGCGTACACCATCAGCGCCTTCCGGAACATCCCGGCGCCGCCCATCAGGACCTGCGGCATGGACGCCATGCTGCCGCCGCTCGTGGTGTCGAGCGCGCTGGCGACGTCGGAGGCGTGCTGTGGCCGGTCGGCGGCGTCCTTGGCGAGGCACTTCATCACGACGGCCGCCAGCGCGGGCGGCGTGTCGGGGCGCAGTTCGGTGATGGGCTTCGGCGCTTCGCTCATGTGCGCGGCGAGCATGCGCTGCGGCGTGCGACCCGCAAAGACCGGCTGCCCCGCCAGCAACTCGTACGCCATCGCGCCCAGCGAATAGATGTCGGCGCGGTGGTCGATGTCAGGGTCGCCGGCCGCCTGCTCCGGTGCCATGTACGCCGGCGTGCCGATGCTCGTGCCGATCTGCGTGAGCGTCGCGTTGCCCGACTGCGTGCGCGACGCGCTGATGGCCTTGGCGATGCCGAAGTCGGTCACCACGGCCGCGCCGCCCGAGATGAGCACGTTGTCGGGCTTGATGTCGCGGTGCACCACGCCGCGCGCATGCGCATAGGCCAGTGCGCGCGACATGTCGCGCAGGATGCTCACCACCTCGCTGATCGGCAGCGCGCCCGTGGCGAGCCGCGCGCGCAAGGACTCGCCCTCGACGAACGGCATCGTGTAAAAGGGCAGGCCATTGGTGTCGCCGGCCGACAGCACCGGGACGATGTTGGCCTGCTGCAGCGCCGCGGCCGTCTGGATCTCGCGCTCGAACCGCTCGACGCTGATGCCCTGCGCCAATTCCGGCGACAACACCTTCACGACGACCTGCCGCTTGAGCCGGCTCTCCTCGGCCACGAACACTCGGCTCATGCCGCCGCCGCCGAGTTCGCGCTCAAGCGTGTAGTGGCCGCTCAGGGTGGCTTGCAGTTGGTCGCGCAGGGGATTGGTCACGGCGAATTCGATGTGGAGGGGCAGGCCGACAAGCGCTCTAATGTATTCAGCGGGCGGCTATTCGCCAGAACGCCGCGCCAATGCGTTCGCGCGCGCTCAGCGCCGCCGCGCTGACCACTCCTCCCGCACGCGCACCGCGGTGATGCGGTCCAGCCCGGGGTAGGCGCGGTCGAGATAGGCGCGTCCCTTCGCGAAAATGGAGTCGGCGTGCGCGTTGGGTGCGTTGCCGTACGTCCGGTTGAACGCGTCGGCCACTTCGATGCCCTCGACGATATCGGCGATCGCCGGAAAGCCGACCACCCCCTCGTAGTGCACCGTGTCGAGCGCGGTGTTGGGCGTGAGGTTGAAGGCGATTTCCACGCCGCGCGTGTTCGGGCCGCCGCGCGCGAAGTTGACGCTGCCGCGCCGGGCGCCGCGCCGGACGGGCTCGTCCGTGATGGTCTGGCCCTCCCACGCCGCGTTCACCCTGGGGTCGCTGCTGAGCCCGAACTGCACCACCCATCCGCCCTTGTAGCTCGCTGTAGGCCCCACGCGGTAGATCACCGCGCCGTTGTAGTAGCCGCTGCTGGCGAGCTGATACAGCCGGTCCACGCCGAGCGGCGACCACGCGCGGTGCGCCTTGAGCGCGACGTTCCCCTTGGTCGTCTCGAAGACGACGACAAAGCTGTCGGGAGCCGTGGTGGCGAGCAGGGCCTTGGTGGGGAGCACCTGCGCATGCAGCGACGGTGCGCGGGCGCCAAGACTCGCGGCGGCGGCGATCATGACGGCAACTCGCATGGGGGACAGTCCTGGCGGTGAAGAGAGGTGAAGCAGGCAACACATCGGCGCGCCGGGTTCCCGGCGCGCCCGTCAGGGCAACGCGGGATCCCTGAACACGATCTTCCCGTCCATCATCGTCAGCAGGACCTTCGCCGTGTGGAGCGCGGCGGGCGGCAGCGTGTAGAGATCCTGGTCGAGCACGATCACGTCGGCCGCCTTGCCCGCCTCGAGACTGCCGGCAAGCGCTTCCTGGTGCGCGGCGTATGCGGCCGTGATGGTGTAGCTGCGGAGCATCGTCGTCAGGTCCACGACCTCCTCGGGAATCCACGCCGGACCGGCCGAGTCTGTTGGTCCGCGCCGCGTCATCGCCACCTGGATGGCCTCGAGCGGGTTCATGGACGACACGGGCCAGTCGCTGCCCGACACGACGACGGCGCCGCTCTTCACGAGCGAGCCGATGGGATACAGCCAGCGCGACCGCGCCGCGCCGAGCACCGGCACCGTCAGCTCCCGGACGTAGGAATCCTCGAAGGCCCAGAGCGGCTGGAAGCTCGCAATGGCGCCCGATGCCTTGAATCGCGGGATGTCAGCCGTATCGAACAGCTCGAGGTGCGCGATGATCGGGCGGCGGTCGGCGGTGCCGTTGCCTGTCGCGGTGGCGTCGATCGCGTCGAGCGTCATCCGGATGGCACCGTCGCCGATGGCATGCACGTGAATCTGGATGCCAGCCTTGTCCACCAGGATCATCAGCGAGTCGAGCTGTCCCTGTCGGAAGTTGGCGACGCCCGTGGTGCCGCCGCGGTTGAGATACGGCGCGAGCAGCGCCGCCGTCCCGGCCTCGATGACGCCGTCCACGAAGAACTTGGCGGCCGTCGGCGCGTAGTACGTGGTGCCGTGATACCGGCGGCGCCACGCGATGAGCGAATCGACTTGCCCCAGGTCCCGCGCCGGGTCGACGTACTGCGCCGCGAAGACGCGCACGGTCATCTCGCCGCGCCGGTCGAGCGCCGCGTACGCCTGCAGCAGCGCAGGGACGGCCGAGCCCTCGTGTGCCGCCGTGATGCCGAACCGGTTGGCGAGCGCCATGGCCGCGCGCAGGCCGTGCTCGCGTTCCGCCGGAGAATACGGCGGCAGGAATTGCTCCACGAGTCCGGTGGCGCGTTCGCGCAGGGTGCCCGACGGATTGCCCGCCGCATCGCGCTCGATCCGGCCGTTGACGGGGTCGCGCGTGGCGCGTGTCACGCCCGCGATGGCCAGCGCGCGGGAGTTGACCCACGCCGAGTGGCCGTCGGCGGCCACCATATACACGGGGTTGTCGGGCGCGACCGAGTCGAGCAGTGCCTTGTTGGGGTTCGCGTTGGCGAAGGCCGGCAAGGGCCAGCCGCGGCCGCGCACCCAGGCACCGGGCGGCGTGTGCGCGACGCACTGCCGTACGGAGTCGGCGATGGCGCGCGCGGTCTTGAGGTCCTCCAGCCGGCAATTGGCGAGGTCCACGCCCGAGCGCAGGTGCACGTGCGTGTCGCGGAAGCCCGGCAGGATCATGCGCTGGCCGAGCTCGACGACCTTCGTCGAGTCGCCAACGTAGCGTGCGACGCCGGCCGCCGAGCCGACGTAGACGATCCGACGTCCCGTGATGGCCACCGCCTCCGCCCGGGCCGGCGATGCCATGGTGTAGACGGCGCCCTTGAGGACGTAGTCGGCCGCTGGCTGGCGCGTGCAGGCGAGGGCGAGCAGGGCGCCAAAGGCGACAGCACGATGAAGAGTCAGCATCCCCCCAATTGACGCCGCGTGGGCGTCCGCGTCTAGCGCGGCACGCGCACGTCGAAGCGCCGTTCGGAGTTCAGATAGGTCACGAGAATGACGCCGCGCGGCGGCACCACGAGTGTCGTGTCGAGGCGCAACACCTCGGGCAGCGACTCGCCGCGCCGCGCCCGGCGCTCCTGCGACTCGCGCGTGTCGCGATCGGCCGAGCCGGTGCCCGCGGCGACGACGCCGGTCTCGGCCGTGTCCGGGCGAATCTCGGCCTCGATGCGCCGGAGTTCGATCTGCAGGTGCCGCGCGCCCGCCGGCAGGGCGTACTCGCGCAGCAGGTGCATGGAGCGGTCGTGCCGCAATCCACCCCCGCGCACAGTGTCGGCGGCGAGCACGCCGCCGTCGGCGCGCACGTCGAGCGCATAGCGCGCGAAGAGCCCCTCGCACTCCCAGCGCATGCGCATGTGCTGCGGGCGCTCGGCCAGTTCCGCGTCGCTCAGCCGCCGACACGTTTCGATGCGTTCAGGCCGCGCCGACCACGAGAGCCGCAGGGCACCCGCGTCGCCGGCGGCCCCGGTGAGGGGCGCCACCGAGCCCGCGCGCAGCAGCGCGAACGCGGCGACCGCCACCGCGGCGCCCGCCACGCGGCGCGGCATCGACAAGGCGCTCATCGTCCTTCTCCGGCCGGTTCGAGCGGCTGCGGATCGCAGATGGCGTCGAGCAGCTCGTCGAGGTTGCCCGCCGCGGGGCGCGGGTCGTCCGCGAGCCGGCCGGCAAACGCGGCCCACGCGGCCAGCGTGCCGGCGAGATCGCCGGGGGCCATGACGCCGGTCGCCACCCGCTCGCGGTCGACGCGCGCCTGCAGTTCCGCCTCTCGCTCGTTGAAGAGCCGTTCATTCAGCCACTTCGGACCTTCGCGGCCGCGGCAATCGCGCGGTGCGCAGGTGAACACCATCACGCCGGTGGCCCCGCCGCGGAGCGACAGCTCGACGACCGACGAGTGCAGGTTGCCGGCGCATCCGACCAGTTGCACCGCGGCCCCGGATGCGCGCAGCGCGTCGAGCTGCGACGGCGCCGCATGTTCGCAGCAAATCGCGACCGCCCGCCCCGCCGGGTTGGTGCGCGCGTCATCGAGCTCGTGCCGGAGCGCGGTGAGCTGGTCGCGGCCGGTGCGGAGCAGGGGGCCCACGCCCATCGGCGCGCACGACCCGGCGCAGATGCCGCAGCTCACGCACCGCGCGGCGTCCACGTGCGCCACGAGCGTCAGGCGGCCGTCGGTGCGCGGCACCATCGTGATGGCTTCCCACGGACAGTCTTGCGGGCACTGGTTGCAGCCCGTGCAGTGGCGCGGATCCACGACGCTGGGCGCGTGGTCGCCGGTGCGCGGTCGCCGCGTGACGAACGGCACGGCGAGCGCCACGCCGATGGTGCCGAGCGCGCCCGTCCACGCCAGCCACGGCGGCAGCGCGTCGGCCCACGGCAGCCAGAAGGCATAGAACAGGTCCACCGGAATTCGCGTGGCGAGCGTCAGCATCGAGGCTTCCGGCGCGAGCGGCGTCGGCGCGAACAGCGAGAGCGCCACGAGGCCGCCGATGACGGCGACGAGCAGCGCGCGCGGCGGCGCGAGCGTCGGCCGCGCCAGGCGCGACAGGTGGATCCAGAGGCCGGCCCCTGCGCCGAGCGGCAGTGCCACGTGCAGGAAGAGATTGAGGAAGAAGAACGCGCCCGGCACGGGCTGGTCGCCGGCGAAGATGCGCCCCACCGGCTCGGAGAGGATGGGCAAGGCGTCGAACAGCCGAGCCCCGCTGACCGCCAGCGACGCGCCGAACGAGTCCCATACCATGACAAATCCGGTCCATCCGCTGGCGAAGAGGACCGCCAGGAGGATGACGCCCGAACTCCACGCCAGCGCGCGGGCTCCCCACGCGCGCGCCTGCGCGAACATGCGCCACGCGTGCGCCGCCACCGCGAGGATAAGCGCATCGGACGCGAAGCGATGGAGCGATCGGATCCAGCGCCCGAGCCACGGGTCGGCCTGCAGGCGCGCGATAGAGGCCCACGGCGCGCTGACGCGATAGAACAACAGCAGGTACACGCCAGTGCCGATGAGGAGCCCGAGCAGGGCCACCGCCATCGCGCCGGTCTGGTGCATCGGATTCAGTCGCCAGCCGTACAGGCGTGTGGCGGCGGCATCGACGCCGCGAAGCACGCGCTGGGCCAGCCGTTCGAGAACGCGCATGGGGACCCCTCTTGCGCATAGTTTATCATATCCACATGATAAACACAACAATTCAGCCGGCATGGCACGCCGGCGCGCCGTTTCCTCTCCTGCAGGGCACCAGCTGATGTGGATTTCGGGCACTTCGCAGTCGGCTATTCGCGCGGTCGTTTACGTCGCCACCCACGGCGCCGAAGCGCCGGTGCGCGTCGGCCCCATTGCCGCCGCGCTCGACGTGCCTCGGAACTACCTGTCCAAGACGCTGCACACGCTCGGACGCGCCGGCGTGCTGAAGTCGGAACGCGGGCCGCGCGGCGGCTTCCAGCTCGCCGTGCGGCCCGACAAGCTGACGCTCGCGCGCGTCGCCGCGTCGTTCGAGGACGTCGGCACCCGCCACTGCCTGCTCGGCAACGCGCTGTGTGATGGCGCGAGTCCCTGCGCCGCGCACGGCCGCTGGGCGACGGTCTCCGACTCGCTCATGGACTTCTTTGGCCAGACCACCATCGCCGATCTGATGGCGGAACCGCGCGCCGCCGCGCGCCGCCGCCCACGCACCACCGCCGCTGCGCGCCGGCCTCGCGCGCGAACCCCGTAGGCCACCCTCTCCCCACCCCGGAGGATTCGTGACCGACTCGCCACCAGGTGGCGTGCCCGAATCGCCGCCGTTGATGCAGCGGCTGTTCGACAACGTCTTTCTGCTCCTCGCGCTCGGCCTCGTCGTGATGCTCGTCGTCTACACGGGGTGGGGCATGTGGGAAATCCTGACCATGCCCGCCGGCACCCTTCCATGAGGTTCCCATGCTGACCAAGGTGCATACCGGGCTCGACTCCGTGCCGGGCGTCTGGTGGAAGCCGGCGCACAAGGCCGAAAAAGTGTGGGTGGCCATCGCCTTCGCGTGGTGCATGGTGCTGTTCGCCATGATGCCGCTGTGGCACTGGAAGGGCGGGCAGAACCCGTCGGGCGTGCGGCGCCGCGTGGACCCGCAGAAATTCTTCGCGCGCACCATGGAATTCTCGAAGCAGTACAAGATCGGCGATGACCGCGGCATCCCCGTGGTCGCTCCGCCGCCCGGCGCGGAGGTCTACCTCACCGGGATGACGTACCAGTGGTACCCGATCCTGCAGCTGCAGGCGGGGGCAAAGTACCGGCTGCACATGTCGTCGCTCGACATGAACCACGGTTTCAGCCTCTTCCCGATGAACATCAACTTCCAGGTGGTGCCGGGCTATGACTACGCGCTCGACGTCACGCCGACGGCTGCCGGCGACTTCCGCATCATCTGCAACGAGTTCTGCGGCATTGGGCATCACACGATGGTAGGACGCATCATCGTGGTGGATGCCAACGGGGCGAAGGTCGCGGACAACGCCAACGCCGTCATTCGTGACCGGGAGGCCAAGTGAGCGCCGCCGCGTTTCCGCATCGGGTCTGCCCGGCCACCGGCCTGAAGATCTCGAGCAAGGCCGAGTCGCTCATCAAGGTGAACGCCGTGGTGGCGGTCGTGTCGCTGCTCATCGGCGCGGTGGCCGCGCTGCTGCTGGTGCTCACGCGCTGGCAGGCCGTGCACCTGCTGCCGGCGGTGTGGTACTACCGCATCCTCGGCGTGCACGGCATGAACATGCTCATCTTCTTCATCATCTACTTCGAGATGGCTGTGCTCTGGTTCGCGAGCACGGTGCTGCTCAACAGCCGGCCGGCGACGCCGCGGCTCGGCTGGTTCAGTTTCGTGCTGATGCTGGCCGGCACGGGCCTCGTGGAGTGGGCGCAGTGGACCGGACGGGCCGACGTGCTGTTCACGTCGTATCCGCCGCTCAAGGCGCATCCGCTGTTCTATCTCGGCGTGATCCTGTTCGCCGTCGGGGCGCTGACGGTGGTCGGGATCTTCTTCGGCACGCTGGTGGTTGCCAAGCGCGAGAAGACCTACGAGGGCTCGATGCCGCTGGTGGTGTACGGCGCGACGGTCGCGGCGATCATTGCCGTCATCACGCTGCTGCACGGCGCGATGATCTACATCCCGACCTTCCTCTGGTCCATCGGCGTCATCAAGTCCGTGGATCCCGAGATCTACCGCCTGTTCTGGTGGGGCCTCGGCCATTCGTCGCAGCAGATCAACGTGGCGGCCATGGTGTCGGTCTGGTACCTGCTGAGCGCCATGACGGTCGGTGGCGTCGTGCTGAACGAGAAGGTGAGCCGATCGGCCTTCGTGCTGTACGTGCTCTTCATCTCCATGGCGTCGGCGCACCACCTGCTGGTGGACCCCGGCTTCAGCCCGGCGTGGAAGATCGTGAACACGTCGTACTTCATGTACATGGCCGTGCTGGCCTCGATGATCCACGGCTTCACGGTGCCGGCGGGCATGGAGCTCGGCATGCGCCTGCGCGGCTATACCGACGGCCTGTTCGGCTGGCTGCGGCGTGCGCCGTGGGGCGACCCCGGCTTCAGTTCGATGGTCTTCTCGGTCGTGGTGTTCGGCTTCGTCGGCGGCATCACGGGCGTGACGCTTGGCACCGAGCAGATCAACATCATTGCGCACAACACGCTGCGCATCCCGGGGCACTTCCACGCCACGGTGGTCAGCGGCACGGCCATGGCCTTCATGGGCGTGACGTACTACCTGCTGCCGCTCATCTTCCAGCGGAAGGTCGCGTTCTGGAAGCTGGCGAAGATCCAGCCGTACCTCTTCTCGTTCGGCATGCTGCTGCTGTCCATGGGCATGACGTTTGCGGGCAGCTTCGGGGTACCGCGGCGGCACTGGGACATCTCGTTCGCGCAGGCGCCGTTTGACGTGCCGTTCAACCCGGCG
>JBBQZD010000080.1:0-10939 GCA_038208045.1 Gemmatimonadales bacterium
CGATCCTCAACCTGCGCTGGCCCGTGAAGATGCCCGAGCCGCTGCCGGGCTCGATCCTGCCGTTCAAGCGCATTATCGCCTACTACGGCAATCCGCTGTCCAAGCGCATGGGCGTGCTCGGCGAGTATCCGCCCGACGAGATGCTCCGCATGCTCGACGCCGAAGTGAAGGCGTGGGAAAAGGCCGACCCCTCCACGCCCGTCCAGCCCGCGCTGCACCTGATCGCCGTGGTGGCACAGGCGGGAGCGGGCTCCGACGGCAAGTACCGGGCGCGCATGCCCGACACGCTCATCGAGCGTGTGGCGGAGTGGGCCGCCCGGCGCAACGCACTCGTCTTCCTCGACATCCAGGTGGGCAAGAGCACGCTGCAGGAGGAACTGCCGCGCCTCGAGAAGTTCCTGTCGCGGCCAAACTTTCACCTCGGCATTGACCCCGAGTTCTCGATGAAGAACGGCGGCCTGCCGGGCAAGAGGATCGGCACGTACGACGCCGAGGATGTGAACTACGCCTCGCGCTTCCTGCAGGAGCTCGTCACGCGGTACAAGCTGACGCCCAAGGTGCTCGTCGTGCACCGGTTCACGCAAAAGGGCGTCACCAACACGCAGAACATCAAGCTCGATGCCCGCGTGCAGGTGGTCATGGACATGGACGGGTTCGGCGCGCCGCACCTCAAGCGCGCGACCTTCCGCCGCTGGATCAAGGCGGAGCCCGTGCAGTTCGTGGGCTGGAAGCAGTTCTACAAGGCGCGCAACGACAATCCGCGCACCAGCATCGAGGCCATCCTCAAGCTGCACCCTCGGCCACTCTACATTCAGTACCAGTAGCCGTCGGCGCGCCAGCCAGCGTCGGGGGGGGGCGCCCGCCGGCGCCGGCACGAGCCGCGCGCCGGCCGACCGATTGTGGAATTCCCGCCGCGTGCCATCTTTTTCTGGTTCCCCGCGAGTCGCCCGTCGGCGCGCCGGCCGTTCTCACCACCAGCTCACGAGCCGAATGAACACGTACGCAGCCATCACCGGGTGGGGCGACTGCATGCCCCCGAGCGTGCTCACCAACGACGACCTCTCGACCTTTCTCGAGACGAATGACGAGTGGATCACGTCGCGCACCGGCATGAAGGAGCGGCGCATCTCGCACGTCAGTGGCATTGACATGGCCACGGTGGCCGCGGCACGCTCGATTGCATGGTCCGCGCTCGATACATAGGACAACGAGATCAAGGTCTTAGGCAGCTGAAGCAACGTGGAGCTGGTGCCCAACAGTGCCTCCGGCGTGCAAGTGGCGCTGGGCGCGTCCAACGCGGCGGCGATGGACGTGAACACGGCGTGCACCAGCTTTCTCTACGGCCTGTCGTCGGCCGCCGCGCTCATTCGTACGGGCGTGGTCCGCAACGCCGTCGTCATCGGCGTCGAGCTCATCAGCCCATACATGGACTGGAGCAACCGCAACGTCGCCGTGCTCTTCGGCGATGGCGCGGCCGCCGTCGTCCTGCAGGCCACCGACACGGAAGAGGGTGTTTTGGGCAGCGTGCTCGGTTGCGACGCCGACGCGCGTGCCACGCTGCGCATTCGCGGCTTCGGCTGCGGCTACGCCAACCGCGGCATCACCTACGGCGACACGCTCTGGGACTTCGACGGCCCGCAGATCTTCAAGCGCGCCGTGCGCGGCATGAGCGAGGCATCCGCCAAGGTGATGAAGGCGTGCAACGTGACGGCCGATGACATTGACCTCTGCATCCCGCACCAGGCCAACTTGCGCATCATCGAGGGCGTGGCGAAGTACGCCGGCGTCCCCATGGAGAAGGTGGTGCTCACCGTGCAGAAGTACGGCAACATGAGCGCCGCCACCGTGCCGGTGGCCCTTGTCGAGGCGCTGCAGACCGGCCGAGTCACGCCCGGCGCGACGCTGCTGATGCCGGCCTTCGGCGGCGGACTCACCTTCTGCTCGCTGGTCGTGAAGTGGGGCGATCGCGTGACGCCGCTCGGCACGAGCGACCGCACACTGCCGCCGTGCGACAAGACCGCGCTGGAGATGGTCAATGCGATCCGGGCCAACCAGGATCCGCACGGCCGCTCCGTGAAGGGACTGATGTCGCCGGTCTTCGTGGAGGACCGGGCGTAGCGCACCGTCGTCGGTGCCACCTCCCAGTGGCCCGGCGGCCTATCGCCCTGTTGCCGCCGGCACGTGCGACATGGCGTGCTCCGCGAGCGCCGTGATGGTCAGCGACGGGTTCACGCCGGGGTTGGCCGGCATCGTCGAGCCGTCGCAGATCATCAGGCGCTCGTAGCCGAAGACGCGGTTCCGGCGATCCACCACGCCGCGCGCAGCGTCCGCACCGATCACCGCCCCGCCCAGGATGTGCGCGGTGGTCGGGATATTCGCCACCGCCTCAAGCACCCCGCTGTGCGCAATGCCGCCCGTGTGACGCGCCAGGAACTCCGCGGCGTCGTTGGCGACCGGAATGAACGTCGGGTTCGGCTTCTCCGCGTCCTGCTCCGTGCGAATCGTCACGCCGCGCCCGAACCAGCGCCGACTGGCGCGGAACGCCATGGCGTTGTCGCTCGACTGCATCACCAGCACGATCAGCGTCCGCTTGCTCCAGCCGAACGGCCACCGCCCGCGCACGAAGCGCAGCGGATGCCGGATGATCTGCCCCAGCAGCATGAGCGGCCGCGTCAGCCGCGTCCCGCTGCCCGTGAGCGGCGCCAGCAGGAACGACAGGAAGTCCCCGCCCTTGCCGTACGTGCAGAACTCGATGTGCGTGTCGGCGTCGGGATGGATGCTGGCGCTGATCGCCACGTCGGCCCACGGCTTCAGCCGGTCGTCGGGGAGCGTGACCGCCAGGATGGACTCGCTGTTGGTCCGCACCAGTTCGCCCAGGCGGTCGCTCAGCCGAGGCAACGACCCGCCGTGCTTGAGTGAGGCGAGCAGTTCGTTGGTGCCCAGCGCGCCGGCTGAGAAAACAACGCCGCGCGCTCGGAATGTGCGCCGCCGCTTGAACAGCCACGCCCCTGGACGCTCCGTGGTGACTTCGTACCCGTCACGGCCGTCCGCGGCGCCGATGGGACGCACGTCCACCACGCCGTGCCCCGCGAGCACCGTGGCGCCCTGCTTCTCGGCGAACCAGAGGTAGTTCTTGAGCAGCGTGTTCTTGGCGCCGACGCGACATCCTACCATGCAGGCGCCGCAGCGCGTGCAGCCCGTGCGCGCCGGCCCCTCGCCGCCGAAGTACGGGTCGGGCACTTCCTTGTCGGGCGCGCCGAAGAAGACGCCCACGGGCGTGCGCGTGAACGTGTCACTCACCCCGAAGTGGCCCGCCACTGCCTTCAAGAGTTCCTGCCCATCAGTACCGAACGGCACCTGTTGCACGCCCAGCATTCGCTCCGCCTCGGCGTAGTGCGGCTGCAGCGCGGCCGCCCAGTCGTCGAGCTCGTTCCACTGCGGGTTGTCAAAGAAGGCCGGCTTGGCGCGATACAGCGTGTTGGCGTACACGGCGCTGCCGCCGCCCACCGCGGTGCCGGCCGCGATGAAGATGTCCCGGAACGGCGCGAGCCTGAAGATGCCGCGTAGCCCAAGCGCGGGCGCCCAAAGAAACCGCCGCAGGTTCCACGCCGTCGCCGCGTACTCGTCGTCGGCGTAGCGCTCCCCCGCTTCGAGCACGGCCACGCGATAGCCTTTCTCCGTGAGCCGAAGCGCCGAGACGCTGCCGCCGAAGCCGGAGCCGACGATGATCCAGTCGTAGTCGAACGAGGCGGTAGTCATGGCGAGGGTCGCGAGGCGTGGACCGACGGCCGGAAGGTAACGCGGTGACTCACGTCGTGTCGGTCCCGCGCGAAACCTCTCGAGACGTCTGGTGTAATAGATGGCTCTGGTCGTGCCCCCCATCCAGGAGCTGCCCATGCCCGGCACTCGCGCATCCGCCCCGTACGCTGTCGCTGTCGCACTGCTCGCGCTCGCCTGTTCTGACAGCACCACCGGCCCGGCCTCTGGCAGCGACCCCGCGTTCACCGTCAGCGACGCCTCACTGCAGGGGCTCGTCGCGACGCGCTCCACCTGGATCTTCTACAAGAATCGTCCGGACACGCTGAGCCGGGCGAGTGGATCGGGCCACGCCGAGACGCGGTTGCGAACACTGTACAACCCTCGCGCTGCCACGCAGCTCGACGCCGCGGGCAAGGTTCGCGCGGGCGCGGTATTCCCGGATTCCTCCGTCATCGTGAAGGAACTGATCAACGGCAGCACGCTCTCGCGCCTCGCCGTGATGATGAAACTTCCGACATCACCGCAAGCGGGCACGGGCGGCTGGGTCTGGGCCGAGTACACGCCGGCTGGCGCCGTGAGCTTCGCGGTGTCCAAGCGCGGCAGCGGTTGCACCGGCTGCCACGGATCGGGGACGGACTTCACCCGGATGAACGACTCGCATCCGTAGCACCCGGTCTGATCCGGCGTGCGACCGACGCGAGGCCGCTCGAGCGTCCCGCTCGAGCGTCCCGCGCGCGCGCGACGCGTCGCGACCGCAACAGGCAATGCCTGACACCATGTCAGGCCGCCGCCGGGTTCGCGCTGTCGCCATGCCCCTGTATCGTTCTATGTTCTGTTCATGCTCATCGCGCTGCTCGACGCACCTGCGCGCCGTCCGACCCTTTACCTCGAGACCCTGGCGACCATGCGAACTTTCCACCGTACCGCTCGATCAATAGCCCTGCTCCTCGCCCTGCTCATCGTGCCCTCGCTTCAGCTCGACGCGCAGGCCACGGCGCAGAAATCCGCCGCCAAGGTCGGCGCACCGGCCGCGGCCACGCAGATCCAGACCGGTCCCGGCGGATGGATCAAGGAATTCGGCACGATGTGGACGTTTGACGCGCCGCCCCTCACCTACTGGAAGGGACGCTACGGCTTCGAACCCAACAAGGAATGGCTCGAGCACGTGCAGCTGTCGAGCGTGCGCATTCCGGGATGTTCCGCCTCGTTCGTCTCCGACAATGGCCTGGTGATGACCAATCACCACTGCGCCCGCGCCTGCATCACCGCCGTGTCGCCCAAGGACACGAGTTACCAGGACGCCGGCTTCGTCTCGGCGAAACTCGAAGACGAGAAGAAGTGCGCCATGACCTACGCCGACCAGCTGGTCGGCTTTGAGGACGTCACCGCCAAGGTGCGCGCGGCCGTCACCGCCAAGGCCACGGCCCAGCAGGTCGAGCAGCGCGACAAAGCCATCGACGAGATGCAGGCCGCCTGCCAGAAGGCGACCGGGCACGTCTGCCAGGTCGTCACGTTCTATCAGGGCGGCAAGTACGCGCTGTACCAGTACAAGCGCTACACCGACGTGCGCCTCGTGATGGCGCCCGAGGAAGGCATCTCGTTCTTCGGCGGCGATCCGGACAACTTCACGTATCCGCGCTTCGACCTCGATCTGACCCTGCTTCGCGTCTACGAGAACGGCAAGCCGCTGCAGCCGGCGCACTACCTGCGCTGGAATGCGAAGGGCGCCACCGACGGCGAACTCACCTTCGTCGTCGGCAACCCCGGCAGCACCGGCCGCCTGCTGACCATGGCACAGATGGAATACCTGCGCGACGTCACGTACCCCGCGCAGCTCGCCGGCTACACGCTGCAGATCGCCCTCTACAAGGAACTGGCCGCGCAGAGCGAGGCCAACAAGCGCCTCTACGAGAACACCGTCTTTGGGCTCGAGAACTCGCAGAAGGCCGTCACCGGCTACAACGTCGGCCTCATGGACAAGTCGATCATGGCCGGCAAGGCGGCGTTCGAGAAAGACTTCCGCGCGCGCATCATGGGCAAGGCCGACCTCGCCGCCAAGTACGGCAAGGCGTGGGACAACATCGCCGCCGCCCAGAAGGAACTCGGCGGCTTTGCCGTCGCCATGCAGTTCCAGGGCTTCGGCGGCGGCTCCAACCTGCTGAACTTCGCCGGCGCACTCGTGCGCCTGCCCGAGCAGGAGAAGCTGGCCGACTCGCTGCGCCTGCCGCAGTACCGCGGCGCCGCGCTCGCGCGACTGAAGGGTCAGCTGGGGATGAACATCCCCATCGACAACGAAATGGAAAAGCGCCTGCTCGCGATGCAGCTGACGCGCGCACAGAAGTCGCTGCCGGCCAACGACCCGTTCCTGGTGGCCGCGCTGGGTGGCCGCAGCCCCGAAGTCGCGGCGGAAGTGTTGGTGAACGGCACCACGCTGGGCGCCGCGGACGCCCGCAAGGCGCTGCTCGACGGGGGAGCAGCGGCCGTGATGGGCAGCGCCGACCCGATGATCGCGCTGGCGCGCATCGTCAACCCGATGGCCACGAAGCACGCCATGCGCGCCCAGAAGCTCACCACCGCCATCAGCGCCAACGTCGAGCTCGTCGGCCAGGCGCTGTACGCGGCCTATGGCGAGGCGCTCCCGCCCGACGCCACGTTCACGTTGCGCATCAGCGACGGCATCGTGGCCGGCTTCCCGTACAACGGCACCATCGCCCCGTACAAGACCAGCATCTACGGCCTGTACGCGCGCAGCGCCGAGTTCGACAACAAGCCGCCGTTCAAGCTGCCGGCGCGCTGGGAAGCGGCGCGCGGCACGGTCGACATGACGACGCCGCTCGACTTCACCCTCACGGCCGACATCATCGGCGGCAACTCCGGCTCTCCCGTGATCAACCGCGCGGGCGAAGTGGTTGGGCTCATCTTCGATGGCAACATCGAGAGTCTGCCCAACCGCTTCATCTTCACCGATGACGTGGCGCGGTCAGTGGCGGTGCACACGGCGGGCCTTACCGAGGCGCTCAAGAAGGTGTACGGCGCCACGCGGCTCACCGACGAACTGTTGGCGGCGGGGGCGAAGAAGTAGGGCGCCCACACCAGCATGAGAGAAGCCCCCGGGCACGCGGTGCTCGGGGGCTTCTCTCATGTCGTCGGAATCGGCGAGGCCTGGCGACCGCGATCTCTACCGTCAGCTCTGCGGGAACCGCCAGGAACGACTCGTCCGTCGCTAGCTGCTCGCGACCTTCTTCTTGCGCCCGCGGCCGCCGCGCCGGCTGCGCCGCTTCTTCGGGGCATCCGGCTCGTCGTACGGCGACGCCTCGACGGCGGGCGCGGCCGCTGCCGGCCGCCGCGCGGGCGCTGCGGGCTTTGCCGGCGCCGCGTGCCTTGCCGGTGCCGCGTGCTTTGCCGGCGTCGAGGGCCTGGCCGGCGCCGCGGGCCTGGCCTGCCCCGCGGCCTTCGCGGACGCCGCGCTCCGGCCATGCGTCGTGCGCCGCGCGTTCGGCGCGGGCTTCCTGGGTGCTTCGTCAAAATACGGCGACTCGTTCCCCAGATCCCCGAACACCTCGCGCGCCGACTGGCGCCGCTTCGCCGGCTTGGCCGGCACCGCCGGATGCGTCGGCAGCGCCGGACGATCCGCCTCGGGCAGCAGGTCGTTCACCATCTCGACCAGTTGATGGCTGAGGTGACGGCCGTACTTGTACATCGCGATCACGCGCTTGCGGTGGCCCAGCAGGAAGACGAGGATCGGCTTGTCGGCCTTGGCCGAGTTGCACGTCTTGCAGCAGAGCACCAGGTTGTCGCGCCGGTCGTACGCCGTGAGCCCGCGCCGCGGCGTCACGTGGTCCAGCGTGATGGTGCGCACGGGCACGGTCTTTTCGCAGTACGCGCAGACCGGACCGTGCTGCGCCAGCAGCCACTGCCGCGTGTCGTTGTAGGCGGCGCGACCGGTCGGTACCGATGTGAGCGTGAGCTTTGGTGCGGCGGCGTACGCGCTGGCCTTTCCACGGCGCGAGCGGCCGCCTCGACGTTTGGCGGCCATGTCAGCTGGTAGAGTGCATGATCAGGGGAAGATAGGCACTTCGCGGCCCCGGGGGTAGGAACGCGCGCGAGGCGCGGTGGCTCCCTGGACCGGGCAGGCGCCGGCCGGCATCTCGCGACTGCCCGGAAAACGCTATGCTATGCGCATGCTCATTTCCCTGCTGCTCGCCTTCCAGGCCCGCGCCGCCGCGCCGCCCCTGCCCCAGCGCGACATCCCCGACCCCGGCGTCATCGCCACCGACCAGCGCGTCACCCCCGCTGGCGTCCAGTCGGTCTTCAAGGGGCGCGTGGGCGGCGTGCATTTCGGTGCCAGCGCCGCCGAAATCTGGGTGGCCGCCCCCGGCGGCGCGTACCGGATGAACTGGCGCGACAACCGCGTCATCAGCCACGGCGCCTTCGACGGGCGACCCGGCGTGCAGGGCGTCACCTACGATCCGGTGACGGAGCGTGCCTACGTCAGCAGCATCGGGCGACTGCCCGCGTCCATCGCCAACAACCGCCTGCCGGGCACGCGGGAGCCCGCCGGCGCCCGCGTCGTCGCGCAGGTCCGCGCCTTCGGTGCCGGCACCTCCCCGGGCGACGGTACCAACGCGCCGCCGCAGGCCGCGCTGGCGCTCGCCCCCGACTCTATCGGCGACTATCTCGCGGGCGCGCCCTCCGTCGCTCGGCGCGAGAACGCCGCGGGTCATCGCCCACTCACGGTGCCGCTGCCGGCCAACGACCGGCTCGCCGTCCTCGACGCCGATGATGGTGGCGTGCTCGGCTTCGTCGAACTCGGCGTCCTGCCCGTGGCCAGTGTCGTCAGCGCCGACGGCGCCACCGCGTGGGTCAGCGTGTTCGGTGGCCCCAAGCCGACGAGCCGCGACCGCGCCGCCGCCCAATGCTGCGACCCGCGCGTGGAACGCGTGCGCATTGACGCGCGCGGCATCGCCGAGCGTGGCAGTGCCGTGCAGGTGGATCTCGTGTCGCGTCGCGTGCTCGCCACCGTCGAAACAGGTCTGCACTCCACGGGCCTGGCCTGGGACGAACAGCGGGGCCTGCTCTACGTGGCCAACGGCAATTCCGACGACGTCACCATCGTGGACACGCGCGCCGCGAGGCGCGCGGGCACCATCGCCGTGGTCCCGTTTCACGAGCGCACGATCGGATTCGCCCCCACGGCCGTCGCGCTTGCGCCCGACGGACGCACCCTCTTCGTGGCCCTCGGCGGCCTGAACGCCGTGGCGATGTACGACGTCAGCGCCGGCACCGCGGGGGGCGCGCGACTGCGCGGCCTCATTCCCACCGGCTGGTATCCGAACTCGCTCGATGTCAGCGCCGACGGCACCACGCTCGCCGTGGGCACGCTGCTTGGCGTCGGCTCGGGACAGGGCGAGGCGTCCGGTCAGCCGGGGGCCAAGGCGAGCTACGTCCACGCCAACCGGGGCTCGGTGAACGTCATCGTGATTCCCGACGCAGCGCAGCTCACCGCCTTCACTACGAGCGTGGCGCAGAACAACCGGCTCACGCTCACCAGCGAGGCCGCGCGCGACCTCGCGCCGCGCCGCGGCCTGGCGGCGCGTCCGGTGCCCGAGCGGCCCGGCGAGCCGGGCCCCGTCAAGCACGTCGTCTTCATCATCAAGGAGAACCGCACCTTCGACCAGGTGCTGGGTGACATCGGCAAGGGCGCCGCGGATCCGTCGCTGGTACTGTACGGCCGCGCCGTCACACCCAACACGCACGCGCTCGCCGAGCAGTTCGTGCTGCTCGACCATTTCTTCGCGAGCGGCGGCAACAGCGCCGACGGCCACCAGTGGGTGACGCAGGCCAACGAGACCGAGTACCCCTACTGGCCGCTCTACTACGGGCGTAGCTACCCCAGCGAGGGCGAGGACCCGCTGGCGTACTCCAGCGGCGGCTTCCTGTGGGAGTCGGCGCAGAAGCTGGGCAAGTCCGTCAGCATCTTCGGCGAGTATGCCCCGTCGCCCAAGTTCGACTCGGCGGCCGCGCGCACGCGCCTGCTCGACGACTGGAAGCGTCGCGCCACGCTCCCGCCGGGGCATTTTCGGGAGCGCTTCAAGACCATGTACGACACGCGCAGCGACATCCCGTCGCTCGACAAGGTGCTCGTGCGCGAATATCCCGGCTGGTCGCAGGGCGTGCCCGACGTGGCCAAGGGCGAAGTGATCCTCGATCATCTGCGCGACTGGGAAGCTGCGCGCGACATGCCCAACCTCGTGATGGTCATCCTGCCGAGTGACCACACCGTGGGAACGAGCGCCGGATGGTGCACGCCCAAGGCGTGCGTGGCCGACAACGACCTCGCGTTGGGGCACATCGTCGAGGGACTTTCGCATTCGTCGTTCTGGAAGGACATGGCCATCTTCGTCGTCGAGGACGATGCGCAGGACGCGGTTGATCACATTGACGGCCACCGCACCGTGGCGCTCGTGGCCAGCCCGTGGGCTCGGCGTGGCGTGATTGACAGCACGTTCTATAGCCAGCCCTCCATGGTGAAGACCATCGAGTTGATGCTCGGTCTGCCCGCGCTTTCGATGTACGACCTCGTGGCCACGGACATGCGCGCGTCGTTCCGCGGCGCAGGCGAAGCACCAGACCTCACGCCGTTCACGGCGCTCGAGCCGGCGCAGAGCCTGTACGAGGTGAACGTGAAGGTCGGCGCCATCAGCGGGCCGTTCTCGAAGGAGCGGCGGGCCGCGGCCACGGCAAGTGCGCGCATGAACTTCTCTGACCCTGACGCCGCGCCGTCCGACAAGCTCAATCGAATTCTCTGGCACGACGCGCGTGGATGGAACGTGAAGTATCCCGGGGTGAAGCAGGCGGTCTTCTTTCCGCTCAGCGTCGACATCGCCGATGAGGACCGCGAGGAGCGGACGGAACGGAAGAAGAACAACCCGTAGTCGCCGTCGCCGTCGCCGTCGCCGCGCCGCCCGCGACGCCGTAGATTCGCCGTTCCGTCCAACCCAGGGCCTCATGTCCCCCTTTCTCGCGGAATTCCTCGGCACCACGCTGCTCGTCGTGCTGGGCGACGGCGTCGTCGCCAACGTGGTGCTGCACAAGACGAAGGGCCAGAACGCCGGCTGGATCGTCATTACGGCCGGTTGGGCGTTCGCCGTCACCATCGCGGTCTACTCGGTCAACGCCA
>JBBQZD010000081.1:0-10933 GCA_038208045.1 Gemmatimonadales bacterium
GTCCTCACGCGTGATCAGCGGATAGATGCTGATGTCGCGCAGGTACTGGTCGAGCGAGCCTTCCTCGCCCAGTGATTTTTTCCGGGGGACGCCCGAAATGCGTGCGCGAGGCACACGCTCCGATCGGTCTGTCATACGAGGCGGAATGTGCGTCGCGCCGCACGCCAGCGGAAGCCCATCCGCTACTGGACGCGGGTGCCGAGGCGCCGCCAGCGCACGTTGGTCAGCAGGGCCGTGTTCGACGCGCTGTCCGGCCGATAGCTGAAATAGACCAGGAGCGGACTCCCGCGGACGAGGGAATCGGCCACGAATCCCCAGTAGCGGCTGTCCAGGGAATTATCGCGGTTGTCGCCCAGCACGAAGTAATTGGCCGGCGGCACCACGAGAGGCCCCCAGTTGTTGCGCGACGGATGGTACCCAGAGGAGGCGGCGGCGCGGCGCACCAGGAACTTCCGCTGCCAGCGGAACTCGTCCCCCCCCGGATCCGACCCGGGTTCGGTGTGCGACACGTAGCGCTCCCGCAACGCCACGCCGTTGCGCCTCAGCACGCCGTCGGCCATCGCCAGCGTGTCTCCCGGCAGGCCGACCACGCGCTTGACGAAGTCCTTGGTCGGGTCCTCGGGCCACTGAAAGACCATCACGTCGCCGTGCCGCGGCGCCCGCACCGCCGGCAGCCGCCGGTGCGTGAACGGTACCTCGGCACCGTAGACGAGCTTGTTCACCAGCAGGAAGTCGCCCACCAGCAGCGTCCCTTCCATGGAGCCGCTGGGAATCTTGAAGGCCTCCACCAGGAACGACCGCACCACGAAGAAGAGCAGCAGCGCGGTGGCCATGGATTTGGACCATTCCCACAGCACCCGGACCGCGCGCCACGACGATCGACGCCGAGGGGTCGGGCCGTACGCCGGCTCGCCGCTGATGAGCGGCGGGCCGGGCGGCTCGGGGGGACGGGTCTGGTCAGTCATGGGGATACTGGGAGTTATCGGGAGCGCGGGGAGAGAGCAAGGGTGGTTCCGGGCGGCCAGTCACGCACGGCGCAAAGCGTACGGCGCAACGCGGGAGTACAGCGGCTGTGCGCTGTGCGCTGTGCGCCGTGCGCCGTGCGCCGTGCGCCGTGCGCCGTACGCGATACGCCGTACGGGCATCAGTAATTGTCGATCTGCGCCCGCTGCAGGGCGCCACTGTAGTCCACGTACCCCACCTTGGTCTCGGAGAAGAACTCGTACACTTCCCAGCCGCCTTCGCGGTGGCCGTTGCCCGTCGCCTTCACGCCGCCGAACGGCAGGTGGGCCTCGGCGCCGATGGTCGGGGCGTTGATGTACGTGATGCCGTTGTCGAGCAGCTGCAGCGCCTGGAAGCTCACGTTCACGTCGCGCGAGTACACGGACGACGACAGGCCGTACGCCACGTCGTTGTTCACCTCGAAGGCCTCGGCGGCGTCCTTCACGCGGATGACGCTCAGCACGGGCCCGAAGATCTCCTCCTGCTCCAGCCGGCTGCCCGCCTTGACGTTCGTGAAGATCGTCGGCTGGAAGAAGAAGCCGTGGTCGAGCGCGCCGCCGGTGGCACGCGTGCCGCCGAGCGCGAGCGTGGCCCCCTCGGACTTCCCGATGGCCACGTACTGCTCGACGTTCTCGCGCGACGCCTCGTTGATCAGCGGCCCGACGTCGGTGCCCTTCGCGCGGCCATCACCCAGCACCAGCTTGCCGGCCCGGTCGACGAGCATCTTCACGAATTTGTCATGCACGCCGTCCTGCACGATCAGGCGGCTGGTCGCGGTGCAGCGCTGCCCGGTGGTGCCGAAGGCGCCCCACAGCACCCCCTCGAGCGCGAGGTCCAGGTCGGCGTCATCGAGCACGATCTGGGCGTTCTTGCCGCCCATCTCGAGCGACAGCCGCTTGTGCATCCGCCCGCACGTCTCGCCGATCTTGCTGCCCGTCTCGGTGGAGCCGGTGAACGAGACGAGCGCCACGTCGGGGTGGCTCACGATGGCGTTGCCAACGAGGCCCGTGCCGTGCACCAGCTGGATCACCTCCGGCGGAAGGCCGGCCTCGAGGAGAATCTCGACGAGCACGTGCCCCGTGTGCGGCACCACCGACGCCGGCTTGAAGACCACCGCGTTGCCGCAAAGCAGCGCCGGAAAGATCTTCCACGTCGGGATCGCCATCGGAAAGTTGAACGGCGTCACGACGCCGGCCACGCCGATGGGACGGCGGAACGACATCGCCCACTTGTTGCGCAGTTCGCTCGGCACGGTGTGCCCGAAGAGGCGGCGCCCCTCGGTGGCGGCGTAGTACGCGGTGTCGATGCCCTCTTGCACGTCGCCCTTCGTCTCGGCGAGCGGCTTGCCCATCTCGCGGGTCATGAGGTCGGCGATCTCGTCCTTGCGCGCGGCCATCAGGTCGCCGACGCGGCGCAGCACGTCGCCGCGCGCGGGCGCGGGCGTCGCCTTCCAGAGGGCAAAGCCGCGCTTGGCGCTGGCGACGGCCGTCGCCACATCCTCGGCGCCGCTCGCGGGGAAGTGGCCAATCAGGTCTCGAGTATCAGCCGGGTTCCGGTTCTCGATGTACTTGCCCGTCGAGGGCTCGACCCACTGGCCGGCGATGAAGTTCTTGAAGTTCGACATGTGTATGAAGGGAAAGAGTGCGACAGAGTACGACAGAAAACGACAGAGTACGACAGAGTACGACCGATCAAGCGAGCTCTTCACGTTCGTTCGGCTGACAGCGTACGGCGTAGAGCGTAGAGCGTCCCTTCCCTCTCGTTTCACGCCCACCCGCCCGCGCCCACCTCACCCAGTTACTTGCAACTCCACGCCGCCGGGTGCGCCACCGTCGCCTTGGCGTACCCCACGCGCGGCAGCACGTCGATGCCGGCGAGCACCAGCCCCCACAGGACCAGCAGCAGCGACAGCGCGTGCGCGCGGCCGGCGCGATGCCGCCACGACCAGACGGAGCTCCAGACGCCGCTCACGACGAGCGCCGCGACGGCGCCGAGATAACCGGCCAGCCCCAGACCGCATCGGGCGCCGTACGGCCAGAAGACCATGCCGACGCCAAGTGCCACCGTGAGCGTCAGGCGCGCGAAGACCCCGAAGGTGGACGTGGACTTCTGCGCGGCCTGCAGCTGTCCCTTCACCTCCGGCGACTTGGCGGCCTTGGCGGGGAACATCGCCTCGTCCGACACCGACTCCAGTTGCCGGTCGATCTTCTTGAGTTCGGCGTCCCAATTGCGATCGCTCACGATTGCTCCCGCGCCAGCGCGTGGCGCTCGATCTTCTTGTAGAGGTTCGACCGCGGCATGTCGAGCGTGCGGGACGTTTCGGCCACGTTCCAGTCGTGCTCGCGCAGCTTCACCAGCAGGAAGGCCCGCTCCGCGGCGAGCTTGAACTCTTCGAATGTGCGGCACTGCTCGAGGCCGCCGAGCGCCGAGCCCTCGGCGGCGCGCGCGCCCACCAGACGCTCGACGTCGGCCACGGTGATCTGCGGGCCGCGGGCGAGAATCAGCAGCCGCTCGATGGTGTTGCGCAGCTCGCGCACGTTGCCCGGCCAGTCGAGCGTGCCCAGCCGGTCGGCCGCGGCGCGCTCCATGCCGCGCGGCGTCATGCCGCCATGCGTGGCGAACTGGTCGAGGAAGTGCTGGATCAGCAGCGGAATGTCGTCACGCCGCTCGCGCAGCGGCGGCACGACCACTGGGACGACGTTGAGCCGGTAGTACAAGTCCTCGCGGAACCGTCCGGCCGCGATCTCGTCCTCCAGCCGCTTGTTCGTCGCGGCGAGCACCCGCACGTCCACCCGGCGCGGCTTCGCCCCGCCGATGCGCGTGACCTCGCCGTCCTGCAGCACGCGCAGCACCTTGGCCTGCGCGGCCAGCGACATGTCGCCGATCTCGTCGAGAAAGAGCGTGCCGCCGTCGGACTGCTCGAACTTGCCGGCCCGGTCCTGCACGGCGCCGGTGAAAGAGCCCCGCATGTGCCCGAACAGCTCGCTCTCGATGAGCTCGCTGGGAATCGCGGCGCAGTTCACTTCCACGAACGGACCCGCCGCGCGCCGGCTCTGCCGGTGCATGGCGCGCGCCACCAGCTCCTTGCCGGTGCCGTTCTCGCCCGAGACGAGCACGCGCGCGTCGGTGGCGGCCACGCGGTCGATGGTCTCGATGAGCGCGCGAATGGCGTACGACCGCCCGACGATCTCGTACTTCTGCTCCACCACCTCGCGCAGCCGCTGGTTCTCCTCGCGCAGGGTCAGGTGCCCCACGGCGTTGCGCAGCGTCACGAGAATGCGGTCCGTGTCGAGCGGCTTCTCCATGATGTCGTACGCGCCGCCTTGCGTGGCTTCCACCGCATTCTGGATGGTGGCGTGCCCGCTGATCATCACCACGACAGCCGCCGGGTCGAGCGCGCGCAGCTTGCGCAGCGTCTCGAGCCCGTCCATGCCCGCCATCTTCACGTCGAGGAAGGTGAGCTGCGGTCGGAACTGCTCGTACGCCGTCAGCCCCGCGGCGCCGGACGACTCGCTGCGCACCTCGTAGCCTTCGTACTCCAGCAGCTGCGACAGGGCATCGCGAATGCCCTGCTCGTCATCCACGACGAGGATGCGGCGGTTCACCGCACCGCCTTGTAGAGCACCACGTGCCCCCGCGTGACGCGGACGTCGGCGACGGTGGACGGCATCGTGAGCGCCACCGCCGACGCATCCACGCTGCTGGTGCGGGCCTTCATGCCGACGCGCGCCACAATCTTCGCCACCGCCGCGCCGGGAATCCGGAGATCCTTCACCGTGAAGTGCACCACGTGGAAGAGCGCCACGCCCGGCTGCGCCACCTCGAGTCGCCCGCCGATCACGACGGGCTGCCGGCCGTCCAGCACGGAGGCGAGCGGTCCGAATGACTTGGGGTCACCGAGTTCCGTGAGCGCCACGGTGGCGCGCACGAACAGCGTGTCGCCGCGGATGGCCGCCTCGGGGTCGCCCGCCGAGTTGCCAAGCATCTTCAGCGCCGGCAGCATCACGCGCGCCGCAAACTCCGACGCCGTGAGGTCGGTGAAGACGGCGCCGCTGCGATCGGAGAGCTTCGCGATCTTTGCCATGCCGCGATCGGCGGCATCGCTCGTGATGGGCATCCAGATCATGCTCGACGCCGGCGCTTCGGCCACGAACCGATGGCGAAGTCGCGGATACCACCAGTCCTTCGTGAACCAGCCGCCGACGCAGACGATGGCGATCATCACGAGGCAGCCCAGCCGGCCGAGGCATCCGAACATCAGCGCATCTCCGAAGTGAGGTCGAGCACGGTGGCACGGGGGCGTTCGCCGGGGCGTTCGCCGGGCGCGAGCGCGTTCAGCGACCCGCTGCGGAACGGCCGCAGGTCGAGTTCCACGCGCGCGAAGCCGGCGTCCAGCACCGCCGTGCGCACATCGCCGCGCCGGCCGGTGTCGGCCCAGTGCGCGAGCTGGTCGGCGTCCATTTCCACTCGCGCCGTGGCGTCGTGATAGCGCACGCGCAGGTTGCCCGTCACACCAAGCGCGCGCAGCGCGCGCTCGGCGTCCTCCACCTTGCGCAGTCGCAACGGCGTCACCTCGATGCCGGTCGGCAACCGCGAGGACAGGCACGGCGATGACGGCTGCGACCACGTGGGAATGTCGCGCGCCCGCGACAGCGTGCGGATGTCATCCTTGGTGAAGCCGAGTTCGGCCAGCGGCGAGCGCACGCCGTGCTCGCGTGCCGCCAGCGCGCCGGGGCGATGGTCGCCGAGGTCGTCGTGGTTGGTGCCGTCCACCACCACCGCGAGGCCGCGCGCCTGCGCGACCGGCACGAGCTTGTTCCACAGCTCGGTCTTGCAGAAGTAGCAGCGGTTGGACGGATTGGCCGCGTAGCGCGGGTCGTGCATCTCGTCGGTGTCGAGTTCCAGCACCGGCACCGCAAACCGGTCGGCGACTTCGCGCGCCTTGGCCCACTGCACCGCCGGGTACGAGGCGCTGCGGCCGATGACCGCCAGCACGCGCTCGGCGCCCACGGCGTCCAAGGCGACGCAGGCGAGGTAGGCCGAGTCCACGCCGCCGGAGAATCCCACCAGCGCGGAGCCGTGCGCCTGGAACCAGGCGATGAGCCGGGCTTCCTTTTCCGCGACGGCGGATTCGAGCGTGGGAACCATAGGTACGGGCGCGGCCATATATGGATGAAAGGTAGTGTCCACTATTACGGACGGTACCCTCAAAAGGTGCCAAAGAGCCCCTTTCTCGTTCCGCGGCCTGGCCTTGCTTCCCCCTGTCCGGGAGGATCAGGCCAGCTCGAGCATCACGCATCCCGCCATTCGCGCCCCTTCCCTCCGCCCCTTCGCCGACTGAAAGCGCGCGATCAAGTTCCACAGCCACGCCCCACGCATCTGCCGGTCAAGCCGCTTGGCCTCGAGCCAGTTGGACCGAAACTCCCGCTCGCGCCAGCCCGACGCCTCGAAGTACGCGGTGCCCTCGGCCGGCGCAAACTGGAACGGCGCGTTGCCCTTCGCCGCGTGGCGTCCCCACGAGCGCTGCATGAACTTGAGCAGGCGCGGGCTCGCCAGGTCAATGAGCCACGAGCGAAACGCGGGCTGCGCGTGCAGGTCGGCGCCGAGCGCCGAGACGTCCGCGGGCGTGAGGTAGATCAGCAGGCCCTCGGCGACCACGAGCACGCGCTGCTGCTGTCCGCCGATGCGGGTGAAGAGCGCGCGGCGTGCGTCGGCGTCGGTGAGGTCGGTCGGCGCGGTTTCGTAGCGGCACGACGACCGCTCGTGCTTGAGCACCTGCCACTTGTAGTCGAGGATGTCCTGAAAGTCGACGTCGATCCATCGCAGGGTCGGCGGCAGCGCCAACCGGAACGGCCGCGTGTCGAGCCCGGCGGCGAGGTTGAGGACGCAGTCGATGTGGTCGCGCGCGATGTCGGCGAGAATCATCTCGTCGAACAGGGCGGTGCGCACGATCATGGCCCAGGCGACGTTGTGGCCGCCGCGCATCATGCGGACGATCTCGGCCCCGTGGTCGCCGGCCAGCCGCCGCGCATACGGGTCGCGGAAGATGGCGTCGGGGCGGTCGGTCTCCATGGCGCGGTAGAAGGCGACCCAGCGGGCGGTGTCGGAGACGTGGGTGATGGACACGGGGGGGGACTCCTCAGGGAAAGGAAGCGCTATGCTCTACGCCCTACGCCCTACGCCATAGGCCGTACGGCGTGCAACGTACGGCGTAGAGCGTAGAGCTTCTTTTGCTTTCACCGCCGGACGTATCCCGGCCCTCGCACGATCTGTCCGGGCTTTGCCCCCGTGTGCCCGCCACCACGCACCACCGCCACGCCGTTCACCAGCACGTCCGTCACGCCCGTGCTCAGCTGGTGCGGCTTCGCGAAGGTCGCGTTGTCGATAATCGTGTCGGGATCGAACACGACGATGTCGGCCTTGAGGCCCTGCTTCAGTACGCCGCGGTCCGTGAGCGACAGGCGCGTGGCCACGGCCGCCGACGCCTTGCGCACGGCGTCCTCGAGCGTGGTTGCCTTCTCCTCGCGCACGTACTTGCCGAGCAGGCGCGGGAAGTTGCCGTAGGTGCGCGGGTGCGTCATGCCGACCGCCGTGGCCGGGTCGTCCGAGCCGGCGTCGGTGCCGAACTTCATCCACGGCTGGCGGATCTGCTTCCTGATGTTGTCCTCGCTCATCAGGAACAGGATTTCGCCAAGCCCAGCGTTCTCCGCGACGTTCAGGTCGATGATCACCTCCGCCCAGTCCTTGCCCAGCGCGGTGGCGATCTCGTCGAGCCGCTTGCCCTCGAACTGCTTGTACTCGGCCTTCTTGAAGCCCACGACCATCACGTTCGACGGCGTGGCCACCTCGCACAGGTTCTCGTAGCCCGCGTCGCGCGCGTGCATTTCGCGTACGATCGTCGTGCGCAGCGCCAGGTCTCGCAGGTTGTCGAGCAGCTTGCCGTTGGCTGCGTACTTCGGCGGGACGCACGAGGCAAACGAGTTGCCCCCTGCCGGATACAGGTACATGTCGGCCTGCACGTCCTGCCCCGCCGCACGGGCGCTGTCGATCTTGGCGATGGCCAGGTCCATCTTGGGCCAGTTGCGCAGGCCGCTCGCCTTGAGGTGGTAGATCTCGACGGGGACCCCCGCCTCCTTCCCGATGCGAATGGCCTCGTCCATCGCCTCGAGGAACTTGTCGCCCTCGCTGCGCATGTGCGTGATGTACACGCCACCATAGGGTGCGGCCGCCTTGTTGACGGCAATCAGTTCCTCGGTGCTCGCGTACGCATTCGGCGGATAGATGAGCGCGCTGGCGACGCCAAAAGCGCCGTCCTCCATCGCGCGGCGCACCATCGCCTGCATGGTGTCCACCTCGGCCGGCGTCGCGGCGCCCATGGCGCCGCCCGCGCCGTACACGCGCACGGTGCCGTTGCCGAGGAACGACCCGACATTCTGCGACACGCCGCGACTCGCCATGAACGTCAGCCAGTCGCCGAAGCCGTGCGGCCCTGCGAACTGGCGCATCAGCGCCTTGCTCGCCGAGTCGGTTTCGAGCGCGAGAATCTTGTCGTTCACCGGCGCGGGTGTGCTCCCCTCGCCGAGGATGGCGGTGGTGATGCCCTGCGTGATCATGGACAGGGCCTTGCCGTCGCCCATCATGAAGTTCTCGTACGACTGCGCCTGAATGTCGATGAACCCCGGCGCCACGACGCGTCCGGTGGCATCGATGCGCGACGCCGCACCCGCGTTCCGGAAGGCGCCGCGCGGTCCGATGGCGGCAATGCGATCACCGCGCACCGCCACGTCGCCGTAGAACCAGGCGGCGCCGGTACCGTCGACCACGCGGCCGTTCTCGATGACGACGTCATAGGCGGCGGCGCCAGACGCGGCGCCCGTGTGCGCGCCCGTGTGCGCGCCGGTGTGCGCGCCGGTGTGCGCGCCCGTGCGCGGCGCGCAGGCGGCGAGGGCGAACGCACCGGCGACGATGGACAACTGGCGGGCAGCGTGCATGGGACACTCGGGGGGTGGAAGTGACGAGCGTGAAGCGACTGGAGCGACTGGAGCGACTGGGCTAGTCGGACACGACGCGCACGCGCGTGCCCCACGGGTCGGCGGCCTTGAAGCCGCCCTCGACGTCGACGGTCTCGCGGCCGGCGGCGCCCATGCTTGTGCGTGCGGCTTTCACGTCAGCGGCCGAGGGCAAGACGATCTCCCAGTCCATCAGCCGGGCTTCGTGCGGCCCGGCGGCCGGTTGCTGCGCCGCCCAGGTATTCGCGCCGAGGTGGTGATGGTAGCCGCCCGCCGAAAAGAAGAGCGCGCCCGGGTACGACCAGCTGACGAGATCGAACCCGAGCGCATCGTGGTAGAACGAGCGGCCCTGGTCGAGATCGGCGACGTGCAGGTGGACGTGGCCGAGCATCGCGCCCGCCGGCATTCCGGTCCACGGTTCACCCATCGCCGACGCGGCCACGGCGCGCGCGTCGAGCGGGATGGTGGCCATCTCGAGTTCACGGTTCGCGTGCCGCCACTGCGCGCGCGGCCGGTCGGCGTACACCTCGATGCCGAGCCCGTCGGGATCGTGCAGGTAGATGGCCTCGCTGACCAGATGGTCGGAGCTGCCCGTCTGCACTTCGGTGTCGGCAAGGTGCATGAGAAAGCGACCGAGCGCCGCGCGATCGGGCAGGAGCAGGGCGAGGTGGAACAGGCCCAGCCGGCCGCCGCGCGGCACGGGCGTCGCGGCGCCGCCATGCAACTCGACGATCACGCGCGGATCCCCCTCGGCGCCCAACGTGACCGTGTCGTCGAGGCGGTCCAGGACGCGCAGCCCGAGGACCTGCGTGTAGAAGCGCACCGACACGGCAAGGTTCGTCACGCGCAGCCGGACGCGTCCGAGCCGAGTGGCGTCGGGCAGACGATGGCCCGCGGGCTGGATGCCGTACGGTTGCGCAGTCATGGTGATCCGGTCACTGAAGGCCCTGCCCGTGCCCGGCCAAGTGCGCGGGAGCGGGTGGATATCGTACCGCCCGCGGCGCTCGGCGTAAAGCACGCGGCGCGCACGTGGAGTGCGCGCCGCGGGTGCTCGCCGCCTCGCCAACCGATGCCGCCCCTACTTCACCCAGTCAATGTAGGTGGTGATGATGAGCGCATTCGTGAAGTCGATGAAGAACGCGCCGACCATCGGCACCACGAGAAAGGCCCGCGGCGCGGCACCGAAGCGCTCGGTGATCGACTCCATGTTCGCCACGGCGTTGGGCGTCGCGCCCAGCCCGAACCCGCAGTGGCCGCCCGCCATCACCGCCGCGTCATAGTCATTGCCCATCACGCGGAAGACGACGAAGTAGGCAAAGAGCCCGATGCACGCGACCTGCGCCACGAGGATCACCAGCATCGGCACGGCCAGGGCGAAGAGCTGGGTGAGGTCGAGCGACATCAGCGCCATCGTGAGGAAGAGCGACAGAGCGATGGTGCCGAGATCGTCCACCACGCGCTGCTCGATCTTGAGCGTCCCCGTGAGCTGTGCCGCGTTGCAGACGAAGGCCGCCACGATCATGGCGCCGATGTAGGCGGGCAGCGTCATGAAGCGTGCGAGATACCCGCTGAGCATGCTGCCCACGGCCATGGTCACGAGGATGATGGCCATGGTCTTGAGCAGGAGGTGCGCGGTGGGCGCCTCGCCCTTGGGCTCGGTGTCTATTTCGCTGTCGAGCGCCGCCGCGCGGGCGTTGGCGAGCGTGGCGGGGTTGGTCGTACCGCCCGCCGAACGCAGGGCGTTCCGTTGGATCAGCTTGGTGGCGATGGGCCCGCCGATGATGCCGCCCGACACGAGGCCGAAGGTGGCCGCACCCATGGCCAGCACGAGCGCGCCCGGGAACTGGTACTGGTCCTGGATGAGCTTGCCGAAGGCGGCGCCCGTGCCGTGCCCGCCGGTCATGGTAATGGAGCCGGCAATG
>JBBQZD010000082.1:0-10882 GCA_038208045.1 Gemmatimonadales bacterium
GAGGGTGTGGACCGTTACAACGACGAGCGCCGCAAGAATATCGGCGCGCTCATGCAGGGCGTGACGACGGTGACCAACGGCCCCGACGGCCGCGGCCCGTGGGACGTGGCGCGCATCCAGACGGAGACCGAGAAGAAGGGACTCGGCACCAACACGTATGCGACGGTCGGCTTCGGCACCGTGCGCGAGCAGGTCATGCGCAGCTCGTCGGCCCCGGCGTCACCGGCGCAGATCGACAGCATGCGAACGCTCGTGGACAAGGCGATGCGCGAAGGGGCGTTCGGCGTCGGCGGGGGGCTCTTCTACGCCCCGCAGAGCTACGCGAGCACGGAGGAGGTGATCGCCGTGGTGTCGGCCGCCAAGCCGTTCGGCGGCGTCTACGATTCCCACCCGCGCGACGAAAGCTCGTACACCATCGGCCTGATGAACTCGACGCGCGAGGCCATCCGCATCGGTCGCGAGTCGGGACTCACCACCAACATCGGGCACATCAAGGCGCTGGGCGTGGACGTGTGGGGCTACGCCGACAGCGTCCTGCGCCTGATGCGCGAGGAGCGCGCCACGGGGCACATGGTGGTGGGCGACCAATACCCGTGGTCGGCGAGCGGCACCGGGCTCAGCGCCGCGCTGCTGCCGCGCTGGGCGCAGGCGGGGGGCCGCGATTCGCTGCTGGCGCGCATCGCCGACCCCGCCACCAAGGAGAAGATCCTCGTCGCAATGCGCGACAACCTGCGCCGGCGTGGCGGCGACAGCACGCTGCTGCTCATCAACGGCGGCGCCAATGCCAAGCCGTACCTCGGCAAGACCCTCAAGCAGGTCGCGGCAGACAAGGGCACGCCGGCGGTCGAAACGGCGCTCGAACTGATGCGCAACGGCATCGACATGGGCGTGGCCTCGTTCAACATGACCGAGGCAGACATCGAGACCTTCATGAAGGACCCGTACGTGATGACGAGCTCCGACGGCTCGGGCGGGCATCCGCGCCTCTACGGCACGTACCCGCGCAAGATCCGCCGCTACGTGCTCGACAAGCCGGTCATCACCATGCAGCGCATGATCCAGGCGTCGTCGCAGCAGGTCGCCGAGGTGTACGGCATCGCTCAGCGCGGGGCGCTGAAGCCTGGGTACTTCGCAGATGTCATCGTCTTTGATCCGAAGACCATTCGCGAGGAAGCAACCTATGTGGCGCCGGAAAAGCTGAGCGTCGGCATGCGGTGGGTCTTCGTGAACGGGCAGGCGGCGGTGGCGGACGGACAGCCGACGGGAGTGATGGCGGGGCGCGGGCTGCGGAAGCGATAGGCTGGGACACGAAGCTCTACGCTCTATGCTCTACGTTGTACGCCGTACGACGTTCGGCGTGTCGCCTTGTCACTGACTACCTGAGCCGCCTCATGCGCCGTTGCTTCCTTTCGCTCCTGCTTGTGCTCCCCTCGATGGCCACCGCCCAGTCCGTTCGCGACCAGGTTCGCGCCTGGCGCGAGGCCCGCGAACCGCAGATCGTCCGCGAGTTCGCCGACCTGCTGGCCATTCCGAACGTTGCATCCGATACGGCCAACATCCGGCGCAACGCGCGACACATCGTGGCGCTGCTCGAGCGCCGCGGCGTGGCGGCGCGCCTGCTCGACAACGGCGCCTGGCCGCCAGCGGTGTACGGCGAACTCAAGGCGCCGGGCGCCACGCGCACCATCGTGCTGTATGCGCACTACGACGGCCAGCCCGTCGACCCGAGAGAGTGGCGCGGTGGCGCGCCGTTTTCCGCGCAACTGCGTGAACTGAAGGACGGCGACTGGACGGACATTGCCGTGCCAACCAGCGGCCGCATCAATCCCGAAGCGCGGCTCTTTGCCCGCGGGGCCGGCGACGACAAGGCGCCCATCATCGCCATTCTCGCGGCGCTCGACGCGCTGCAGGCCGCGGGACGCCGCCCGACCATCAACCTGAAGTTCTTCTTCGAGGGCGAGGAGGAGTCCGGCTCGGCGCACCTCGCCCCGATTCTCCAGGCCAACGCGGCGCTGCTCGCGGCCGATGCCTGGCTCTTCTGCGACGGCCCCGCGCACCATAGCCGCGAGCTGCAGGTGGCGTTCGGCGGGCGCGGCGCCATGGGGCTCGAGCTCACGGTCTACGGGCCGGCGAAGGCGCTGCACAGCGGGCACTACGGCAACTGGGCGCCCAACCCCGGCATCCTGCTCACCGACCTGGTGAACTCGCTGCGTGACGTGGATGGCCGGATCCTCGTGAAGCACTTCTCCGATGACGTCGTGCCGCCGACGAAGGCCGAGCTGGCCGCGGTGCGCGCACTGCCCTCGGTCGACTCGGCGCTGCGGCGCGAGCTGCTGCTGGGAGGCACCGAGGCGGGCGACGCGCTGCTCGCCGAGCGGATCATGCTCCCGGCGATCAACCTGCGCGGCATCCGCGTGGGCCAGGTGGAGGGACTTGCCGCCAACGCCATCTCCACGGAAGCCAAGGCCTCGTTCGACTTCCGCCTCGTGCCGAGGCAGACACCGGCGCACGTCCGCGAGCTCGTGGAAGCTCACTTGCTGTCCACCGGCTGGTTCATCACGCACGCCGCGGCCACGGACGCCGAGCGATTGGCGCACCGCAAGGTCGTGCGGCTCACCTGGGGCGCGGGTGACGAGGCGACCCGCGTGAGCATGGACCAGCCCGTGTCGCAGGCACTGACCGGCGCGCTCGACGAAATGCTTGGCAAGCCGGTGTTGCGCGTGCCGACGCTCGGGGGGTCGCTGCCGACGAGCACCATCGAGCGCGCGCTCGGCGTGCCGCTTGTGATCTTTCCCATCGCGAACCATGATGACAACCAGCACGCGAAGGACGAGAACCTCCGGTTGCAGAACCTCTGGGATGGCATCGAGGCGTTCGCCGCGATCATGACGCGCATGGACGCGTTCTGGCCGCGGCTCACGCCGTAGCACGCGGCGAAGAGTTCCCCTGCGGACGGCCCGAGCGTAGACTTAATGAATGTCCATCGACTCGACGCCAGATTCTCGTGTGGTGCCCGCGCTGCTCGCGCGCGTTGGCGGTGACGCCGCGCTCGCATCGGCGATGGCGTCGCTCTTCCTCGAGGAGTATCCTCGGCATCTCGAGAGCGTGCGGGCGGCGGTCGCCGCGCGCGACTCGTCGGCCATCGCCGATGCGGCACACGCGCTGCGCGGCTCAGTCTCCAACTTCACGCTGGCCGCGCCCGCCCAGGCAGCCGCGCGGCTGGAGCAGCTCGGCCGTGCGGGTGACCTCGCGGAGGCGCCGGCGGCCTTGCGAGCGCTGGAGGGCGAAATTGCGCATCTGGTCCCCGTCCTGCGTGAAGTGATCTCGTGAAGCGCAAACTGACGGTGCTGCTGGCGGACGACGACAAGGTCCAGACGCTCATGCTATCGTCCCTGCTCCGGGCCAAGGGATACCTGGTGGCGGCGGCGTACGACGCGACCTACACCTTCATGGTCGCGATGAGGAGCCCGCCCGACGCCATCGTGCTCGACATCCAGATGCCGGGCGGCACCGGCATGGGCGTCCTCGAGCGGCTGCGCTCCTCGTCGAAGACGATGCAGATTCCCGTCGTCGTGCTGAGCAGCACCTTTGATGACGCGACCATGGCGACGGCCAGGGAACTGGGCGCCGACGAATTTCTTCCGAAGCCCGTGGACGTCGAACAGTTGCTCGCGGCACTGACGCGTGTGCTGAGTGTGTCGTCGGAGCCGGAGACGGCGCCGCGGACGCCGCCCGCGTCGCGCACGCCGGCCGCACCACCCGCACCACCCGCACCACCCGCACCACCCGCGCCGAGCGCGCCACCCGCTCCGGCCACTCCGCCGGAAACCGCATAGCGAGTGGTGCGCCGCCGCGTGCACTGGCCGCGGTAGCCCGGCCATCCGCGGCACGGTAGCATTCGCACATGGCGTCCGCCCCCGATCCGCTCTTCCTCGCCTTTCAAGAGGCGCTCGCCGGCCGGTATTCCATCGACCGTGAGCTCGGCCGCGGCGGCATGGGGGTGGTGTACCTCGCCAAGGAGGTGCACCTCGACCGTCTGATCGCCATCAAGCTGCTGCCGCCCGAGCGCGCCGAGGACCCGACGCTGCGCGAGCGCTTCCTGCGCGAGGCGCGGCTCGCCGCCAAGCTGTCGCACCCGAACATCATCCCGATCCACGCCGTCGACGAGACGGACGGTTTCGTCTACTACGTGATGACCTTCGTGGACGGCGAGACGTTGGCGCAGCGCGTGAAGAAACGCGGACCGCTGTCGGCGTCGGAAGGGGTGCGTGTGCTGCGCGAGGTGGCGTGGGCCTTGGCCAGCGCCCACGCGATGGGCCTGGTGCATCGCGACGTGAAGCCGGACAACATCCTGATCGAGACCGCGACCAACCGCGTGCTCGTGGCCGATTTCGGCATTGCCGCGGCCATCGGCGGCACCGACGGCGACGGCATCGCCGGGACGCCGGAATTCATGAGCCCCGAGCAGGCCCTCGGACACGAGGTGGATGCGCGCAGCGACCTCTATTCACTCGGCGTGACGGCGTACTTCGCGTTCTCGGGCCGCCTGCCGTTCGAGGGGAAGACGCACACCGAGGTGCTGGCCAAGCAGGTGACCGAACCGGCGCCGCCGCTCGCCTCGCTGGGCCTGAGCGTCACGCGCAAGGTGGCGTCGCTGGTGGACCGGTGCCTCGCGAAGGACCCGGCGCACCGGCCGGCGAGCGCGACGGCGCTCGCCGAGCAACTCGGCGTGGCACTCGAGCAGCGGCGCGAGCTGCCGGTGGCGCTGCGGGCGTTTGCGAAACACAACGGGCGGCTGGATGGCCACGGAACCGTCCTGCTGTCGCTCGGCGTACTTACCAGCGCCGTCGCGGTCTCCTCACTCCTTGGCGTGTTCTCCGGATTCGCCACGTTTGCCGCGGGAATCACGCTCTTTCCCGTCGCCGGACTCGTGGACGCGGCCCGTCGCCTCGCGAAGATGGGCTTTGCGCACGTGGACCTCGCGCCGGCATTCAAGGCGGAGGCCGAGTCGGCGCGCGAGGAGCGCGCGGTGGGACGTGACATCGCGCAGGATGGAGGGCGGTCCAAGCTCGAGCGGCGACTCAAGGGCGTCGCGCTCGCGTCCCTGGCGATCGTCATTCCGTCCCTCGTTACCATCGTCACCCTCGGCGTGATGACGCCGCCACCCCAAGGTCACCCGGCGTATGCTGTCGCTGCATTCCTTGCGAGGTGGATGCTGCCAGCGTACGCGCTGTCGGCATCCACCAGCCTCATCACCGGCATCACATACCTCTCCCTGCTGCAAGGCCGCCGTGACGTCGACACCGACTTCTGGGCCCGTGTGTGGAACGGCCGCATCGGCCGCGCGGCATTCGCCATCGCGCGCCTGCTGCCCGGCAGCAAACCATCCGGAGCGTCGATGACCCACCGCGCCACCGAGCTCTCGCTCGGCATGGCCGCCGAGCAGCTCTTCGACTCGCTGCCCAAGACGACGCGGGAGGAGCTCGGCGACATCCCCTCAGCGCTGCACCGACTGCAGGACACGGCGCAGACCCTGCGGCACCACCTCGATGAGCTCAACGAGGTCCTCGCCGACGCCGGCGAGGCGGGACTCGACGCCGCGTACGAGCCCGTGCGCCGCGACCGCGATGCCATGCAGGCCAAGCTCGGTGACGCCGTCGGCGCGCTCGAGACCATCCGCCTCAACCTGCTGCGCCTGCACGCCGGTTCGATGACGGTCGATGGCCTCACCACCTACATCGGCCTCGCCGGCGACGTGGCCGCCGAAGTGGAACGCATGCTCGAAGCGCGCGACGAGGTTGAACGCGGGCTCAGGTTTCCGCGCGAGAGCGCGAACACACCGGTCTAAGGGCGCGCCACGCCGGCCTCCTCAACGCAGCGTCGCGGTGAGGAGGCCAGAGTGGCAGACCATCACGGCTTCGCCAACTCGATCGATATCGGCGCGCCTGCCGGCACGATCTTGACGACGCGCGCCACCGGGCCCTTGGTCACCCACATCGTCGCCGGCGCCTCGGCGCCCGACAGCTCCACCTTCCACGTGTCGAACTCCCCGGCGACGACCTTCACCTTCTCCTCGCCGGTCACGGTCAGCACGAACTGGCTCAGCGTGCCCTTGCCACTCAGAAAGACGGCGAGCGGGATCTTGGCCCCCGCTCCCCACTTCATCGCGGCGACGAGCGGCTGCATCGCGTTGTCGTCAATCGCGCCCTTCGGCATCTCCGCGTCGACGTCCACGGTCTTCGGCCCTGCCTGCGACGGCGTGGTGGCCTTGCCCTTGGCGCGGCTGCCCGAGTACACGACATCGATCTTCGCCGCCTGGCCGCCCTGCGAGCCGGCCTGGTGCAGCTCCTGCATCTGCAGCGCGTCGCTGAACGTCAGCGTCGTGTTCTGCTGCACGCCCGCCATCGCGATGGCGGTGCTCTCCGTGTACTTCCAGCCGCCCGGCACCTTTTCGAGCTTCGCGACCTGCGACCCGATGGGGTTCCCCTGGAACAGCACGGTGAAGCTGTCCGTGCGTGCAGACAGCGCCGCCAGATTGAGGTCCAGCGCCCCCGTCTTTACCGCGAAGTCCGCCGGCGTCATCGGCGTGCCGTCCACCCCGACGATCTTCACCGGGGCGATCATTTTCAGCTTGTCGTAGATCTTGGCGCCGTCGCCCACCACCACGATGAGCGACGCGTCGCGCGATATGCCGGCCTTGGCCGCCGCCTCAGCCTGCAGGGGCGTGACCGCCGACAGCTTCTGCCGAAACGTCTGCACGTAGTCGCTGGGCAAGCCGAGCAGCCGCGCCAGCGCCACCTGCGAGGCCACCTGCGCCGCCGTCTCCACCTGCCGCGGGAAGCGGCCCACGAGCGACGACTTAGCGTCGTCGAATTCCTTGGCCGAGATCTGCTCGTCGCGAATGCGCTTCACCTGCACCAGCATTTCCGCCAGCGACGAATCCGTGACCTCGGTACGCACTTCGGCCGTGGCCTGGAAGAATCCCGTGCCCTTGTAGCGGGTGAAGCCCGAGTAGGCGCCGTAGGTCCAGCCCTTCTGCTCGCGCAGAATCAGGAACAGGCGCGAGTCGCCGCCGCCGCCGAGCACCTGGTTGGCGATGCGCGCGCCATAGGCGCGCTGGTCGGCCGGCGCCCACGTGAGGTTGCCCATCAGGATGTTGCTCTGCACGGAACCGGCGCGGTGCACCAGCAGGATCTCCGTGGCGGTGCGCGTCGGCGGCGGCGTGGCGGCCAGCGCGGCCGGCGCCGTGCCCGCCCAGCCCGCGAAGGCGCTGGCCACCAGCGCCTTCGCCTGGTCGAGCGAGATGTCACCCGCAAACACGAGCAGCGCGCCGCCCGGGCGCAGGCGCGCCTTCTGGAACGCCACGAGCTCCGCACGCGTGATCGCCTTGGCCGACGCCGCGTCCGCACGGCGGCCATACGGGTGCGACCCGTACAACGCCTTCGCGAAGGCCCGCGATCCGATCGAAGCCGGGTTCGACTGTTCAAGCTGCAGCGCCGAAAGCATCTGCGTGCGCGCGAGCTCGACTTCCTTGTCGGCGAAGGTCGGGCGCATGACGGCGTCGCCGATGAGCCCCATGGCGAAGGCCGCGTTCCCGGTGAGGAAGTTCGCCGTGACGGTCAGGAAATCCGGGTCGGCGCTCGCACCGATGGAGCCGCCGATTCCCTCAATGGCTGCCGCGAACTCATCGGCCGAGCGCGTGCCCGCCCCCTTGGTGAGCAGCGTCGCCACGATGTCGGCGGTTCCCACCTTGCCCGCGGCGTCGTAGCTCCCCCCCGCCGGGAACGCGAGTTCCACCGAAATCACCGGCAGCTTGTGGTTCTCCACCACCACCAGGCGAAGTCCGCCGGGCAGCGTGGCTTCGCGGAACGGCGGAAACTGCGCCGCCGCGATGGGCATCGGCGCGGGCGGCGTGGTCGGGAAGCCCTGGGCCGCCAGCGAGTCGGCCGTGGTGACGCCGGCGGCGGTGACGCCGACCGCGAGCGCGAGTGTGAGCAGCGTCGGTCGCATCACTTCTTCTCCGGCACGATGGTGATGGTGAGCGAGTTGTCGCCCCGCAGGTAGGTGGCGGCCACACGCTTGATGTCGTCGACGGTCACCTTGGCGTACCGGTCGAGGTCGGTGTTGACCGCCTCCGGCGCGCCCAGGTACAGGTTGGCGAACTGCACCGCCTCGGCGAGCGCGAAGGCCTGCTGGCGCTCGTTGATCTTGCCGGCGCGATACACGTTTTTCGCCTTGGAGAGCTCCGCGGCGGTCACGCCCGTTTGCGCCACCTGCGTGATCTCGCGGACCAGCAGCTTCTCGAGCGAGTCGGCGCTCACGCCCTGATTGGCGATGGCGAGCCCGAAGAACATGCCCGGGCCGCGGCGCGGGCCGAACGGGTTCACGATGGCCTGTGCGCCCAGCGCCGCCTTGGTCTCGCGCGAGAGCACGCGGTTGAGCCGCGAGCTCTCGCCCTGCCCCAGGATCGTGGCCAGCAGGTCGAGCGCGGGGGCGTCCGGGTGCGTCGTCGGCGGAATCCGGTACACCGCCAGCACGGCGGGCAGCGTCGCCTTGTCGTCCTTCATCTCCTCGCGCAGTGCGCCGGAGTTGAACTTCTGCTCGCACGAGACGGCCGGCGGCGCCGGCTGGCGCGGGATGCCGCCGAAGTACTCGGCGATCATCCGCTTGGTCTCGGCCGGGTTCAGGTCGCCAGCCACGGTGAGCACGACGTTGTTCGGGGCGTAGTACATCTTGAAGAAGGCCTGCACGTCCTCGACCTTCGCCGCCTCGAGATCGGCCATCGAGCCGATGAGCGAGTGGCCGTAGGCGAAGCAGGTCTTCGGGTCGAAGGCGAGGAGGAGTCCTTCCCAGATCGCCTTGGAGTACGGTTGGTTGTCCACACGCAAGCGCCGTTCTTCCTTCACGGCGTCCACCTGGTTCTTCAGCCCCTCCGGCGTCACGGCGAGGCCGCGCATGCGTTCGGCCTCGAGCCAGAGCGCGAGGTTGAGCCGGTTGGAGGGCACGATGTTGTAGTAGAACGTGATGTCGTACTGGGTGCTGGCGTTGTCGCCGCCGCCCGCGCGCTCGATGAGCTGCGAGTGCTCCACTTTCTTCAGGTGCTGCGAGCCCTGGAACATCATGTGCTCGAACAGGTGGGCGAAGCCGGTGCGCCCCGCGACTTCATTGCGGGCGCCGACATCGTACCAGAGGTCGACAGCCACCACCTGGCTCGAATGGTCCTCGACGAGCTGCACGCGCATGCCGTTGGGCAGCGTATACGCGTCGATCTTGATGCGGGACGGGTCCTGCGCACTCGCGCCGGCGGTGGCCAGTGAGAGCGCGGCCGCCAAGGCGGCGGTGAAGCGACGCATCGCGTGCTCCTGCAAAGAAGGGTGGACGGGAGGCGCACCAGACGTTTGGCATCGCGCCAGCCTGCAACAATGGTAGCGCGTCAGGCCCCCTCTACGGAATGCGTACCCGAGAGGTGTCACGGGGTGCCGCCAGCCGCTCGGTGCGCTGCACCGCCTCCCGCAGCGTCTCCACGAGGCCATCGGCCAGGAATCGCGCCGAGCGCTCGACGGCGTCCACCGCGGCGGCTTCCGCAAAATCGTGCCCCTCGCCGGGGTACGCGTGCCGGGTCACCGTCGCGCGGCGGCGGGCCAGCAGCCGCGCCAGCGTGTCCTCGGCCGCGAGCGGCACGACGTCGTCGCGCGTGCCGTGCAGCAGCAGTGCCGGCGGAAACCGCCGAACGCTGTCGGCCAGCGCGGGCTCGAGGCCGCCCGCCACCAGCACGACGCGCGACACGCGCGCATCGGTGGCCGCCGCGCCGACCGCGACGTAGGCGCCCAGCGACACGCCGAATAGCCCGACGTGGGAGGCGCGCACCTCGGGCCGGGCCCGCACCCAGCCGACGGCGTCGCGCACCGTGCGCACCCACTGCCAGTACTCGCGGGCCTCGGTCTCGTCGTTCGCCGTGAAGGTTCCCGTCGCGTTGAAGTAGTGCACCACGTAGGTCGCGATGCCCCGTCGTGCAAGCGCCTCGGCGTACCGGTGAATGGTCTGGCCGCGCGCCAGGTGGATGCCGCCGGAGCCGTGCAGGACGATGGCGGCCGGATGCCGCCGGCCCTTCCCCGCGGGGACAAACGCCTCCACGCGCACGGCGTGGCCGAGCGACGTGAACTCGAGATCGCTCTCCTCGACCGGCTGCACACGGCCAGGGAGGTGGAGTCGCCCGACACACGCGCCGAGCAGCACCGCACCGAGCGCGACGGCGCGACGGGCGTTCATCGGGTCCTACCGACCCGTCGAGCCAAAGCCGCCGGCGCGATCAGTCGTCTGCGCCACCGTGCCCAGCGTGAAGTCGAGCACCTCGTGGCGGGCGAGCACCATCTGGGCGATACGCTCGCCGTGCGTGATGACGAGATCGCGCGTACCGCCGTGCCGCACCGGCGTGCACCACTCCTCAGGATAGTCGGCATCTATGGTGCCGGGTGCGTTGGCGATGACGATGTCGGTCTTGAGGCTCGTCCCCGACCGCGGACGGATTTGCGCCTCGATGCCGACCGGGAGCCGCGCCCGGAAGCCAAGTGGCACGAGCGCGCGTTCGCCTTCGTGAAGCACCAGTACCGACCTTCCGTCGCGCACCTCGGTCGGACGCTCGAACGCCGCACCGTCAAGGAAGACCTTCACGGTTCGCCCCGTCAGATACGCCGACAGGTCATATCCGGCGCTGTGCTCGGTGGCGCGAGCGGGCGGCGTGACGTCGGGGTGGAGGGGTTCGAAGAGGATGGAGGGCATGGGCGACGGCGGACGGCGGAGGGCGGAGGGGGGGGGGGCGGGGGGGGGAGCCCCAAAGTTAAGCACCGGAGGAGGGGCACTCCCCAACAACCCAAAAACAAAC
>JBBQZD010000083.1:0-10742 GCA_038208045.1 Gemmatimonadales bacterium
CAGGCCACCGTCTCGGCGTGGTACCGACGGTCGCCGGGGTCCGCATACTCGGCGTGACAGCGCGGACACAGTGGGAACGCACGCATGGAGGTGCGCTCGCGGTCGTATGGCAGCGCGTCGATGATCGTGTAGCGGGGTCCGCAATCCGTGCAGGTGATGAAGGGGTGACGAAACCGGCGGTCGCGGGCATCGAACAGCTCGGCTTCGCAGCGCGCGCAACTGCCGATGTCCGGTGGCACCGGACGCACCGCGTCGGCGTCGGCACTCGCGGCGATGTGGAAATCCGGCGCGCCCGAGACCACGGCGGCCGATGACCGCACGTCGTCGATGCACGCGACCGGAGGTGCCTCGTGCCGAAGGCTCGCCTCGAACCGCTCGAGATCAACGTCCGCTCCCTCCACGTGGATCTCCACCGAGCCGGCGACGTTGCGCACCCATCCGGCGAGGCCGAGTCGCCGCGCGAGCCGGTGCACGAACGGACGGAAGCCTACCCCCTGCACCACCCCGTTCACGCGGAGCACGCGGGCCGAGCGCGGGGGGGCGTCGGGCATCATACGCGCACGAGCGGCGCGACCACCTGCCGCACGACGTCGAACCAGGCGTCCATGCCCTGGCCCGTCATGGCCGACACCTGGACGAACTTCAGCCGCGGGTTCACCTGCAGGCAGTAGCGCAGCGCCCGCTCCGCATCGAACGGGACGTAGGGCAGCAGGTCGGTTTTCGTGAGCACCACCCAGTCGGCCGTTTCGAACATCTTGGGATACTTCAGCGGCTTGTCCTCGCCCTCGGTCACGGCAAAAAGCACGACGCGCGCATTCTCGCCGAGGTCCCAACTCGCGGGACAGACGAGGTTGCCGACGTTCTCGATGATCAGGAGCCGCGTCCGGTCGAGGTCCAGGTGGTCGAGCGCATCGTTGACCTGGAGCGCGTCGAGGTGGCACGCGCCGCCCGTCACGACCGCCTGCACCAGCCGGCCCGTGTGCGCCGCCAGGCGGTCGGCGTCGTTCTGCGTCTGGCAGTCGCCGGCGACGACGGCGATGTCGAGCGGGTCGCCGAGTACGCTGAGCGTCCGCTCGAGCAGCGTGGTCTTGCCCGACCCCGGCGACGACATGAGGTTGATGGCCGTCACGTGATGGCGGGCCAGCCGGTCACGGACGGTCGCCGCCAGTTCGTCGTTGCGCGCCATCACGCGCTCCCGCACCTCAATCCGGCGGACCGTCATCATCCTCGATCTCGAAATAGGTGACCTGAAAGATGTCGCCGTCCGGGCGCGTGATGGCCGGCTTGGCGCCGGCCCAGGGCGGATAGCTGAACACCGCCTCCAGGCAGAACTCCAGCGCCGAGGGCTCCACGCCGCACGCGGACCCCACCTCCACGCCGACCGTCACGCACCGCGCCACCGACGGCCCGAGCCGCTCCTCGGCGAGGCGTCCGATCTCGATGGCGAGGCTCAGTTCATGCACCGACCGCCACCTCGCGCCGCGTGCACGTGTGTCCCCACGCCCGCAGCCGCGCGATGACCATGTCCATGCAGTCGTCCACACTGGCGTACACCACCGGCGTCAGCGACATCGTGAGGTCAATGGTCTGCGGTACGACGCCGATGGCGCAGGTCTTCGCCGGCAGCGTGCCGCGGAAGTCGGCGATGGCCATCACCTCCTGCAGTCCCACCTGGTGCGGCGAGAGCTTGTTGTGGTCGGTCATCAGCGGAATCTCGTCCTTTTCGAGCAGCAGGACCGTGCCCGGCGGATGGCGCTGCGTGTTGATGGCGTCGAGGAAGATGAGCCGGTCGGCGTCCTCGATGTCCGGCAGCAGCTTCATTCCCCAGGTGCCGCCGTCAACGAACGTCACGTCATCGCACGTCCACTCGGCCTGCAGGCGTGCGAGCACGTGCAGGCCGAGCCCGTCATCCCCCATGACGGGGCTGCCGACGCCGATCACCGTGGTGGCAGACGTCACTCGTGCGCCCCGTTGCGCCACGGCACCGACGGCTGCCCGCCGACGTCGCAGTCCTCGAACGTGTCACGCGACGAGACGTACGTGCCGCCCGTGAACATGGACGACACCACGCCGCCACGTTCGAGGTAGTCGGAGCGGATGACGAGGTAGACGTGAATGGAGAAGAAGATCGGATAGAGCCAGCTGATCAGGTGGTGCACGAGCCGCACGTTCTGGAGACCGCCGAGCAGGGCCGGCACCCACGCGAACGCGGTGTAGAAGATGCCGCCCGGGTTCGACTGGCCGTACATCGCGAACCCGGTGCAGATCATGATGGTGGTGCCGACATAAATGGACGTGTACGCCACCTGCGCCAGCGGATTGTGGCCGACGAAATGCGGCTGGAGCCGCGAATTGAAGGTCGCGTATGACTTCAGGAACTGGAACATGGCGCGCAAGTTGCGCCGCGTGAACGGCACGAGCGCCGACCATCGCTCGAACTTGTTGCCGGCGAAGAGCCAGTAGACGCGGATGATGCCCGCCATGATCAAGAACGTGGCGGCCAGGAAGTGCGCGAAGCGGAAGCGCCCCATCAGGAAATGGCTGCTCGCCTCGCCGTTGGTGACGAACAGCGGCTGACTGATGAAGATGCCGGTGGCAAAGAGTGCCACCAGGCTCAGCGCGGCGACCCAGTGGGAGACGCGCAACGGCGCCCCCCACAGGTAGATCCAGGTGAAGTCGCCGCGGGCACGCGGCAGGCGCACCTCGAACCACGGCAGCCGGTCCAGCTGCTTTGCCCGCTCGGGAGTCATTGGACCTTCACCTCCGCCAGCAGCGCCCCCTCCGCGTCGAGCACGTGCACGCCGCATGCGAGACAGGGATCGAAAGAATGGATGGTGCGCAGGATCTCGAGCGGCTGATCGGGCCGGGCGAGCGGGTGGTTGTCCACCAGCGCCGCCTCGTACGCCCCCATCTGTCCCTGCGCATCGCGAGGCGAGCAGTTCCAGGTGCTCGGCACCACGCATTGGTACCGGGCGATCTTCCCGTCCTCGATCTGCACCCAGTGCCCCAGCGCGCCGCGCGGGGCGTCGAGGTAGCCGTAGCCCTGGGACTTCTTCGGCCAGCGCGAGGGATCCCACTTGTCCTTGTTGAAGGTCGCCGTATCGCCCGCCTTCACGTTGGCGATGAGCTGGCCGAACCAGTCCTCCATCTTTCGCGCGACCAGCACCGTCTCGATGCCGCGGGCGGCCGTGCGTCCCAGCGTCGAGAAGAGTGCTGCGGGGCCGACCTGCAGCTTGCCGAGCGCCGCGCCCACCAGCTCCTTGATGTCGGCGTGGCCGGAGGCATAGCCCACGAGCATGCGGGCCAGCGGCCCCACCTGCATGGCCTTGCCCTCGTACCGCGGCGCCTTCATCCACGTGTACTTCTTCTCCCCCTGCAGGTACTCGTAGGGCGGCGTCGGCCCCGTGTACTTCGGGTTCGTCTCGCCTTCCCAAGGATGCAGTCCCTTGTCGTCACCGCCGTCGTACGTGTACCACGACGACGTGATGTACTCGGCCACCTTCTTGTGGTCGTACTCGTGGACCGTCGTGAGGTCCTTGTCGAGAATGATGCCGGGCGGGAAGTAGAGCGACTTCAGGTCGCGCGGGTCGGACTCCGGAAATTCGCCGCAGGCCAGGAAGTTCGGCACGCCGCCGCCGATGGCCCCCCACTCCTTGTAGAAGCCGGCGATGGCCACGAGGTCGGGCCAGTAGACCTGCTCCACGAAGTCCTTCGCCTTTCGGATCATGCCCTGCACGTCGGCCAGCCGCACCGCGTTGATCGTGGCGGTCTCGTCGAGGTTGATGGCGCTGGCCATGCCGCCGACGAGGAAGTTCGGGTGCGGATTCTTGCCGCCAAACACCGTGTGCAGGCGGATGACGTCGCGCTGCCAGTCGAGCGCCTCGAGGTAGTGCGACACCGCCATCAGGTTCGCCTCGGGCGGCAGCTTGTAGGCCGGGTGGCCCCAGTAGCCGTTGGCGAAAATCCCCAGCTGTCCGGTGCCGACGAACTTCTTGAGCCGTACCTGCACGGCGCGGAAATGCGCCGCGTCGTTGTTGGGCCATGGCGAGATCGACCTGGCCAGCGCGGCCGCCTTGTCGGGGTCGGCGCTGAGCGCGCTCACCACGTCCACCCAGTCGAGCGCATGCAGGTGGTAGAAGTGGATCACGTGGTCCTGGATGTACTGCATGCCATGGACGAGGTTGCGGATGATGTTCGCGTTCCTCGGCACCGTGATGTCGAGCGCGTCCTCGACGGCGCGCACCGACGCGATGGCGTGCACCGTCGTGCAGACGCCGCAGATGCGCTGCGTGTACGCCCATGCGTCGCGCGGGTCGCGCCCCGTCATGATGGTCTCGATGCCGCGGAACATCGTGGCCGACGCCCACGAGCCGCTGATCTTGCCCGCGTCCGCCTGCACCTCGATGCGCAGGTGCCCCTCGATGCGGGTAATCGGGTCGATTACGACCTTCGTGCTAGCCATCGTTCGTTTCCCCCGATGAAGGCGACCCGGATTCCGGAAGCTGGTTCGTGGAGCGGCGGCGGCGGATCTGGTGCATGACGGTCATGCCGGCATGGGCCACCACGCCCGCGGCAGCGCCGACCGCGAGCGTGGCGCCGATGCTGTCGATGCGACCTTCGACACCGAAGCCGCCCACCTCCGGCAGGCGCTGGTAGAACGGCGCCATCGTGTCCCAGAAGTACGGCTCGGTGCAGCCGATGCACGGGTGCCCCGCGCCGATGGGCCAGTTGGTGCGCTGGTTCCACTGGGTGATGGGGCACGGCGAGTACGTGGCCGGACCCTTGCAGCCCACCTGGTACAGGCACCAGCCGCGGCGCGCGTTCTCGTCGTCGAAATTCTCCACGTACTGGCCGGCGTCGAAATGCGCGCGGCGCGAGCACTGGTCGTGGATGCGGTTGCCGTACGCGAACAGCGGGCGCCCCTCGTGATCGCTCGCCGGCAAGCGGCCAAAGGTCAGGTAGTGCACGACCGTGGCCGTGACCGTGTCGCCGATGGGCGGACAGCCCGCGATGTTGAGGATCGGCTTGTTCTTGATGATGTCGCGAACACCGACGGCCCCGGTGGGGTTGGGGCGCGCCGCCTGCACGGAGCCCCAGTGCGCGCAGGCGCCGACCGCGATGATCGCGGCGGCCCCCGCGGCCGCCTCCTCGAGGTGCTGGCGGATGGTCTTGCCGGCCATCGTGCAATAGATGCCGTCTTCCTTCGTCGGCACCGAGCCAGTGACTACCAGCAGGTAGCTTCCCTTGTGCTTCGCCATCGAGTCGGCGCGAGCCTTCTCGGCGGCGTGGCCCGCCGCGGCCATCAGCGTCTCGCTGTAGTCGAGTGAGATGACGTCGAGCACGAGGTCGCCGATGGTGGGCGCCTCCGTGCGCAACACGCTCTCAACGCAGCCGGTGCACTCCTGCATCTCCAGCCAGATGACGGTCGGCCGCTGCTGTGCTTCGAGCGCCTGTGCCACGCTGGGCGCGGCGGCGCTGCCCAGACCGAGGATCACGGCCATCTCGGCGCAGAACTCGAGGAATGAGCGGCGCGAGACGCCGCTCTCCTCGAGGTGCTCCCCGAGCGTCGAGCCGTCCAGCCATGGCTCCGCACTGCGAATGAACATGCCGGTGTGCCTCCCTTGCGAACGGTGGTCCGGATCGCGTGCGAGGGAGCCGACAGGAGCGCGTCGCGAAAAGGCCGAACGCACGCAAGGGCGCACGCCATCGTCGTCGTCGGGGCGGGTCGCCGCGACCCGTGCAAGTTGCGGCGTTCCGGACGCGAACTACAATGGGTGAATCACCTCACGAACGTCGGGGATTGCCCGACGTTTTGTCAGCCCAATGCGCGCGCGAGGGCAGCACCGAGGTCGGTGAGCGAGAGCGGCTTCTCGAGGACCTCACGGATCCCCAGCTGCTGCGCCTCTTCCGTCGCCCGGCTCACGTCACCGCTGTACAGCAGAATCGGCAGGTCGCCGCGCACCGCCAGCAGGCGGCGCGACAGCTCCAGACCGCTCATCGCCGGCATGGACTGGTCCGTGAGCACGAGGTCCACCTCGTCAGGAGCCGCGAGCGCGGCCTCGAGCGCCTTTACCGGGTCGGCGAACTCGCGCACCACGTAGCCCATCTTCGTCATGGCCCGCTGCAGCACGCCGCGCAGGGACGGCTCGTCCTCCACCAGCATGATGCGCTGGCCGGCGCCCCGCACCAGCGCCCTGGCCGCCGGCGACGCGACCGCCGCCTCGGCCGACAGCGGCAGGTACACGTCGAATCGTGCCCCGCGGCCCGGCGCGCTGTCCACGGCGATGGCGCCACCGTGCTCGGCGACGATGCCGTGCACGACGGCCAGCCCCAAGCCCGTGCCCTGCCCCACGTCCTTGGTGGTGAAGAAGGGCTCGAAGATGCGGCGGCGCACCTCCTCCGTCATGCCGACGCCGTCGTCGACTACGCTGAGGCAGGCATAGGACGGCCCCGGGGCGAGACCGAGCGCCACCGCCGTGGCGCCGGTCGGCCGGACGGTCGTGACGCGCGCCGTCACCACGCCGCGCTCGCCGACGGCATGCCAGGCATTGGTGCAGAGGTTCACGAGCAGCTGGTGGAGCTGCGTCGCGTCGCCGCGCACGACCACTGGTTCGGCGGGAAGCTCGGCTTCGAGACGCACCGCCGCGGGCAGGGTGGCGCCGAGCAGGCGCAGCGCCTCGCGCACGCTCTCCACCAGGTCGACGGGACGCCGCTCCGGGGCCGAACGCCGCCGGCTGAAGATGAGCACCTGCTGCGCCAGGTCGCGTGCGCGGCGCGCCGCCCGGAGCATGTCGTTGAGGCCGTCGCGGGACTCGGTGCCGAGGGGCTCGTCCTCGAGCAGCAGCTCGCCATTGCCGATGATCACCGCGAGCGTGTTGTTGAACTCGTGCGCAATGCCGCCAGCCAGCGTGCCGAGGGCCTCGAGCTTCTGCGATTCGCGCAGCTGCTCCTCGACCTCGCGCACGTGCGTGATGTTCTCCTTGATCCCCACGAGGTGCGTCACGGCGCCCGTGGAATCGGCCACGCCGCTCAGCACCGCCGATTCCCAGTACCGGGCCCCGTCCTTGGCCCGGTTCTCAAAGACGCCCCGCCACGTCCCGCCGGCGAGCAGCGTCGTCCACATCGTGCGATACTCCTCGGTCGTGGTCCGCCCGGATTTCAACAGGCGCGGATTCTGGCCCAGCACTTCGGCGGCCGTGTAGCCCGAGATCGCCTCGAAGGCCGGATTCACGTACTCGATGCTGCCCTCGACGTCGGTGATCATGATGGCCGCGGGACTGCCGCGCACCACGTCGGAGAACAGGGTCAGCCGCTCGCGCTGCGCCCGTTCGTGCGTGATGTCCTGAAAGACGCCCGTGAGTTTCACCGGCCGGCCGTCCGCCAGTGTCGCCACGCACGTCGAGCGCACGTCGATGCGACGCCCGGTGGTGGTGAGCATCGCGACCTCGAGGTCGAAGCCCTCGCCACGCTCCGCTGCCGCGAGCAGCGCCTCGGCCATCAGGCGCCGGGACGCGGGCAGGTGGAACTCGAGGCTGAAGTCGGTGTTGGGGTCGAAGTCCTCCGGACGCGTGTCGAAGAGACGGTAGGTCTCCGCCGTCCAGAAGAGCGTATCCGTGGCGAGGTCGCGCTCCCATCCGCCGAGGCGCGCAATCGCCTGCGATGCGTCGAGCAGCTGCGACGTGGTGCGCAACTCGGCGTCCGCGCGCTTGTGCGCGATGGCCGCCGCCGCCTGGTCCGCCACGAATTCCAGCAGCGCCCGGTCATTCTCCGAGTAGCGGACGGTTCCGGCGTACGCCTGAACCGCCACGGCGCCGATGACGCGCTCCCGCGACACGAGCGGCACGCCCAGCCAACTGCGCGGCGACGAACCGATGATCGGCTGCCCACTCGCCTTTCTGGCAAGCAGGACGTCCGGCCCCAGCAGCAGCGACTTGCCCGTCCGGATCACTTCGGCCGTCAGTCCCGAGCCGAGCGGGCGCGGCGAAGGCGCCGGGTCGCGCTCGTCAACGAAATACGGAAAGGTCATGACGTCGTGCCGCTCGTCGTACAGCGCGACATACAAGTTCGTCGCCGGCACCAGTTCGCCGATGATCCGGTGCAGGCGGCCGAAGAGCGCCGGAAGGTCCTGGGCGTCTCGTGCTGCTTCCGCGAGCTCGCGCAGCGCCGCCTGCAGGCGCTCCGCATTCGCGCGCATGTGCAGGGTGAGCGCCACCATGAAGCCGGTGACCGACAGGATCATCAGGTACAGCCAGACCTGCCATACCGGCCGGTCGCCGAAGTAGCCCACACCCCGCGCATGGCCGAGCAGGGCCTGCCCCGCCAGCATGCTGCTCATGAGCAGTGCGCCGTGGCGGCCGAAGCGCAGCGCCCCGAGCACGACGACCGCGAACCCGAGGTACGACACGCTGGGAATGCCGAGCAGATGAGCGCCCCAGCCGAGGAAGGCATGCTGCCCCACCAGCCAGGCGACACTGAAGCCGAGAATCGCCTCCAACGCCGGCCGTCGCGCCCGCCAGTGACGCGGCGGCTGGTGCCAGACGAGCAGCACCGGCACGACGAGCACGATGCCAAGCACGTCGCCGGTCCACCAGCGCATCAGCAAGTCGGCGTACGTGGACAGCGACTCGTGCGGGCCGAGCACGCGAAGTCCGACGCCAAACAGCGCGTTGATGGTGCTGCCGACCGCGCCAGCGGCAACCATGGAGAGGTAGTCGCCGGCTCGCGTGATGGTCGCATCGAAGTGCCGCAGCGGGCCGGCGCGCAGCAACCACTCGGCCACGAGCACCGAGAGCGTCATGCCGACGGCGTTCGTCAGCGCCATGCTGAGGGACTGCGTGGCCCCACCCGTGCCAATCGTCACGCCCACGAAGACGGCCGGCCAGTACTTGCGCCCGCCCATGAGGACAACGGCCAGCGCCAGGCCACTCAGCAGCCAGACGGCGGAGCCGGCGAGGTTGAACGGCAGGAAGGCGCGCGAGAAGCGGTCGAGCACGACGTAGGCCAGGACGACCGCCGCCAGCCGGGGCACGTCGGCCAGCCGGTATGGGGCGTACGTCGGACTCCGCGGCGCGTCGATCATGCGGGCATCTTACGGCGCGGGCGGCCGGCGCTCAATCAGCAGCGCGTTGCCGACGGGTCGTTCGCCGGTGACGTCGCTCGGCACGTTCACGATCTTGCCGTCGATCATGAGCGTGGTGGAGCCGCCGCCGTCGAGGTTGAGGGCGTGCGCGAGCCCGAGGGTTCGCAGGAAGGCCGCGGCTTCGACCAGCGTCATGCCCACACTCGCCGTGGAGCGGCCGTCAATGGCCACCAGATAGAGGTGGCTCGTGTCGGCATCGAAGCCGACGATGCTGCGCGGATGCCGCACATTGGCATTGCCCGGCAACGTGAGCTCACGGATGGCCGCATAGTCCACCATGGAGTCGCCGTCGCGGAGGATCACCGGCCACCCGCCCACCAACTCGTCGAGGTGGCCCGCACTCGGGATCCAGTCGGCCCGCGCCGCAAAGGGTCGTGGCAGTGCCGCGATGGAGTCGAGCCGCGAAGCGGTCGGGCCGTAGGCCACCAGCACCGCCTGCCCTGCCACAACCGGCGAGTCACCGGCCGCCGACACCGTGCCCGTCACCTGAAGCATCAGCGAGTCGCGCCAGCTGCCACGAAGCACGCGCACGGCGAGTTCCCGTCCGGCACGGGTGCTGTCGGTGCGCGGCCGGCCATTGCCGGCGGGGAGCCAGAGCACCAGGCCCTCGCCGTTCGACGGAATCGCGTTGACGCCGTCGAGCGCCCAGAAGGTGCGACCCGTGCGCAGGACGCCGCCGAAGACGAAGCGATCAATTACCGGCTTGCCGGCGCGCGTCATGCCGAACTGGCCGCGCGCGGTCTTCACCGCACCACCCGGCCGCCCGCTCATCGCCAGCGCCTTCCAGATCTGGCCGTCGCTGACCTGATTGTTGACCGTCTCGCCGGTCTTGAGGTCGAAGAAGTCGGCGTTCAGCGCCACCCGAACCTCGTGTCCGGCGGCCTTTGCCCGGTCGACCATGCGGCTGGTGACCTCGCGCCCGCGCAGCGAGTCGAGCGCACGGACGCTGCGCACGGTGTAGCCGCCGCCGCGCAGGTCCACGCTGACGACGTGCAGGCGCCACGGGCCCGCCTGGCGCACGTAGTACGTGTGCACGAGCCCCGGCGCCACCGTGTCCGTGACGGTCGAGTCCGAGGCCACCACGCGCACGGAGTCCTGCGCAGCCAGAGACGACGCACAGGTGAGCAAGATCAGGAGCAGGCGGTTCATCGGCGTCTCGGGCGAAGGAACCTTGAAATCTATTCGCTCGCCCGCGGTGCCGCTCGGATTATTCTCGCGTCTCGACTTCCAGCGTGAAGTTGTTCGCCAGCGCGGCCATGGCCCCCAGCGCCACCCAGACCGGCAGCATCAAGGCGCCCACGATGCCGACCGTGAGCGGCACCTCGATGAGCGCCTGCCCACTCTCGTCCTTGACGATGAGGCGCTTCACGTTGCCCTGGTGCACCAGTTCCTTGGCGCGTGCCACCAGGTGCTCGCCTTTCACCTTGTATTCCTCGCGAACCTTGTCGTTGAACGTCATGACCACCTCCGGTGATGACCTACGCGTGCTGCTGCCGCTGGCGGGCCGCCAGCCGTACGTCCCCGGGCAGTTCCCCTGCGGCCTGCTCGAGCAGGGCATGCACCTCCGCGTCGGTCACCTGCGGAAAGTTCCGGTACCACGCAC
>JBBQZD010000084.1:0-10423 GCA_038208045.1 Gemmatimonadales bacterium
GCCCTGGAAATACCTTCTCCGGGTCTCCCCCCAGGACCCCCCCTGAGCACCGACCTGCGCGCCCGACTTCAAAAGACGCTCGGCGACGCCTACCGCGTGGAACGTGAACTCGGCGGCGGCGGCATGAGCCGCGTCTTCGTCGCGGACGAGCTGCGGCTGGGCCGCCGGGTCGTGGTGAAGGTGCTCGCCCCCGACCTCGCGCAGGGGCTCAGCGTCGACCGCTTCGAGCGCGAGATCCGCACGGCGGCGGCGCTGCAGCAGGCAAACATTGTCCCCGTGCTGACCGCCGGCGACACCGACGGCCTGCCGTTCTATTCCATGCCGTTCGTCGAGGGCGAGTCGCTGCGCGTCCATCTCGCGCGCGGGCCCATGCCGGTCACCGACGTCATCGGCATCATGAAGGACGTGTCGAAGGCGCTGGCATACGCGCATTCCCACGGGGTCGTGCACCGCGACATCAAGCCCGACAACGTCATGCTCTCGGGCGGCACGGCCGTGGTGCTCGACTTCGGCATCGCCAAGGCCATCAGCGCCGCGCGGACGCAGAGCGGCAGCGCCACGCTCACGCAGATCGGCACGTCCATCGGCACGCCGGCGTACATGGCGCCCGAACAGGCCGCGGGCGACCCCGATGTGGATCACCGCGCTGACCTGTACTCGCTCGGTGCCATGACATACGAATTGCTCGCGGGCCAGGCGATGTTCGCGGGCCGCACGCCGCAGCGGATGCTGGCGGCGCACATGGGCGAGGCACCGCGGCCTATTGCCGAACTGCGCCCCGATGTGCCGGGACCGCTCGCCGAACTCGTCATGCGGTGCCTCGCCAAGGAGGCGGACGCGCGGCCCCAGTCGGCATCGGAGGTCGTGCGAGCGCTCGAGACCATCACCAGCGGCAGCGGCATGCAGTCCATGCCCCCGGTGCTGCTGGGGGGACCGGGGATGTTTCGCAAGGCGCTCGCCGTCTATGCGGCGGCCTTCGTCTTTGTCGCGGTGCTTGCCAAGGCGGCCATCGTCGGCATCGGCCTTCCCGACTGGGTCTTTCCCGGGTCGCTGATCGTCATGGCGCTGGGACTCCCCGTGATCCTCTGGACCGGGTATGTACAGCGCGTCACCCGCCGCGCCATGGCCACCACGCCGACGTACACGCCGGGCGGCACGCCGTCCATGCAGCACGGCACCATGGCCACCATGGCCCTGCGCTTGGCGCCGCACGTGAGCTGGTACCGCACCGCGCGCGGTGGCATGGTCGCCATCGGCACCTTCGTGGTGCTCATCGCGGCGTTCATGGGCATGCGCGCCTTCGGCATCGGGCCGTTCGGCTCGCTCTTCGCCAATGGCCAGCTCACCCGGCGCGACCCCATTCTCATCGCCGACTTCCGCACCACGAACACCGACTCCACCCTGGGGCGCGTGGTCTCCGACGCCGTGCGCGCGGGACTGTCGGGCTCGACGACCTTCGCGCTCGTGCCGCCGTCGGCCCTGCCCGGCGCGCTCACCCGGATGAAACTCGACCCGACGACGCGCGTGGACTCGCGCCTCGCGCAGCAGATCGCCCTGCGCGAAGGCTACAAGGCCATCATCGACGGCGAGATCACCGGCGTCCCGGGCGGATACATCGTCTCCGTGAAGCTGGTGCGCGCCGACTCGGGCATCGAACTGGCCTCGTTCCGCGAAACCGGCGACGGTCCGCGCGGGCTCATTGACGCCGCCGACAAGCTCGCGCGTGCCCTGCGCGCCAAGGCCGGCGAATCGCTGCGCTCGGTGAATGCCACGCCGCCACTCTTTCAGGCCACCACCAGCTCGCTCGAAGCCCTGCGGAAATACAGCGAGGCCGTGCGCGCGAACGCGCTGGGCGACAATCGCTCCATCGCGATGTCCCGCGAGGCCATCGCGCTCGACTCCACGTTCGCCTCGGCGTGGAGTGGGCTGGCGGCCGAGCTCTCCAACTACGGGGGCTCGCAATCGGCCATCGACTCGGCCATCACGCGCGCGTACCAGTTGCGCGACCGGCTGCCGCTCCTCGAGCGTGACGCCGTGACGGCACGCTATTTCTCACTGGGCCCCGGCCACGACACACGCAAGGCGATTGCCGCGTACGAGGGGATTCTCCGCCGAGGGGATTCCATCTCGCCCGTCCTCACCAACCTGGGCGAGCAGTATCGCCGCATCCGCAACTACGCGAAGGCCGAGTCGTTGAACGCCGCATCCGTGCGCCTGAGCGCCGTGCCGAACGGCACGGCGCTGGGAAACCTCATCGAGATGCAGCTCAACCAGGGCAACGTCGACAGCGCGGCCGCAAATGTCACCCGGTTGAAGCTGCTGTCGCCCGGCTACGGATCCGCCCGCGAATTGGCCGTGCGCTGGGCGCGCGGTGATCTCGCGGGTCTTCGTGCGATCGCCGACACGCTGTCACGCCCGGAGGCTGGCAGGCGCGGCAGAGGGCTCGCACAGCAGGTCCTGCTGTCGCTCGCGCTCGCCGGAGGGCGCGTCGCGGAGGCGAAACGCAATGCCGCGGTCCTCCAGCACGAACGCGACGCGGCGCGCCCCGACGATGAGCTCTATCAGCTCTCTGTCGAACTGGCCGTGAGCGGCCCGACGCCCGCGCTGTCCGCCGACCTCGACGCCGCAATCAGCAGGATTCCGTTCCGCACGCTGCCAGTTGCCGATCGCCCGTACCTCTTCGCCGCGAGCGTGCTGGCGGACGCGGGGGCGGCGGAGAAGGCGCAGGCGATGATCGCGCGCTATCGCAGCGAGGTCACGGACACTGCGATTCGCCGTTGGAAGGAACCGGACCTCCACTTCGCACTCGGCGCGCTGTCGCTGGCGGCGAACGCGCCTCGCGACGCCATTGCGGAGTTCCGGCGCGCCGACCTCACAACCGACAGCCTGCCATCAAGCGAGTGTGCCCCGTGCCTCGCGTTCGACCTCGGGCGCGCCCATGACGCCGCCGGGCAGGCCGACTCGGCGGCGGCCAACTTTGAGCGTTACCTCGCCGCGCCGTTCTGGGGCAAGGGCTTCGCCGACCTCGACCCCGTGCGTGTTCCCGCCATTCGCGAGCGGCTGGGCCAGTTGTACGAGTCACTCGGCAAGCCCGACAAGGCGGCTGAGAACTACCGCGCGTTCATCGAGATGTGGAAGAACGCCGACCCCAGCCTGCAGCCGCGAGTGGCGGACGCCAGGCGGCGGCTGGCGAAGCTCAACGCCGTCGAGACGCCGCGCCGCTGACGCTGCACGGGGGCAAGATCGAGGCCGCGCCGCAACGCGCCCGCCCTGTCCCCGCCCTGTTCCCGCCCTGTCCCCGCCCTGGAACCGCGCCCAAATTGCGTGGTCCACACCTCCGGGGTCGTATCCGTGCGCCGTTCGCCCGTATGGTTCTCGCTCGCCGTCCTGCTCACCGCCTTCCCGCTGGCCGCCCAGTCGCCCTTCGACGCGCTGCACGCGCGCTCCATCGGCCCGGCGGTCATGGGGGGCCGCATCCAGGACGTCGAGGTCGACCCGCGTGATCCCGCGACCATCTACATCGGCGCGGCGGCCGGCGGCATCTGGAAGACGACCAACAAAGGCACCACCTGGACCCCGGTCTTCGAGGGCCAGCCCGACAACACCTTCGGCGACATCGCCATTTTCGCCGGCGACTCGCGCATTGTCTGGGCCGGCACCGGCGAGCAGAACAATCGGCAGAGCTCATCGTGGGGCGGCGGCGTGTATCGCTCCGCCGATGCCGGGGCGACGTGGAGCTTCGTCGGCCTCAGGGAATCAGGAAGCATCGGGCGCGTCCTGCTCCACCCGACGGACGCGAACGTCGCGTGGGTGGCCGCGGTCGGCAATCTCTGGAAGCCATCCACCGAGCGCGGCGTCTTCAAGACGACGGACGCCGGCAAAACGTGGAACCGCGTGCTGACGGTGGACTCGCTCACCGGCGCGACGGAGATCGTGATGGATCCCCGCAGCACCAACGTGCTGTACGCCGCCACCTACCAGCGCCTGCGCACCGCCTACGGCTTCAATGGCGGCGGCCCGGGCAGCGCACTCTGGAAGTCGGAAGACGGCGGCACCACGTGGAAGAAGCTCGAGACGGGCCTCCCCGCCGGCGACAAGGGACGCATCGGCATCGCCATCGCCGCGTCGAAGCCGGATGTCCTCGTGGCGACGGTCGAACATGCCACGGGCAGCGGCCTCTACCGGTCCGACGACGCCGGCGCCACGTGGCGCCTCGCGAGCCGCACCAACCCGCGCCCGATGTACTACAGCAAGCCGAGCATCGACCCCACCACCGACCAGCGCCTCTGGGTACTCGGCGTCCAGCCCGCGAAAAGCGAGGACGGCGGCGCGACGTTCGAGACGATGCCCAACTCGCCGACGTACGACCTCGGGCTCAAGGACGATCATCACGCGCTCTGGATCGATCCGCGCGACACGCGCCACCTGCTGCTCGGCGGCGACGGCGGCCTGCACGAGAGCTGGGACCGCGGCATCACGTACACCCGGCTCAACAACTTCGCCATCGGCCAGTTCTATCGCATCGCGGTGGATGACCGCGATCCGTACTGGATCTATGGCGGGCTTCAGGACGCTCACTCGTGGATGGGGCCGAGCGCCACGAGCCATTGGCTCGGCATCCTCAACGCCGACTGGAAGCAGATCGGCTTCAGCGATGGCACCGGCCAGGCGGTGGACAAGCGCGGACACCGCTACGTCTACTCGACGTCGAGCGGCGGCAGCCTCACGCGCGTGGACGCCGAGACGGGTGACCGCTTCGAGATCCAGCCGGTCGCGCCGATGGGCGAGTCGTACCGCTACGACTGGACCGCACCGATCGTCGCCTCCACGCACACCGCCGGCACGGTGTACCTCGGGGCCAACAAGCTGCTCATCTCGAAGGACTACGGGTCCAGCTGGACCGCGACGGCCGACCTCACGCGCCAGGTGAATCGCGACACGCTGCGCATGGCCGGCGTGCTCAACACCGACATCAAGCTCTCGCGCAACGACGGCGAGACCAGCTTCAGCGAGATCACGACCATCGCCGAGTCGCCGGTGGACAAGAAGGTGCTGTGGGTGGGCACGGACGATGGCAACGTGCAGGTCTCTCAGGACGGCGGGAAGAGCTGGTCCGAGCTGAGCGCCAATATCTCCGGCGTGGCCAGCGGCAGCTTCGTGGACCGCATCGTGGCGTCGGGCGGCGCGCGCGGCGCCGCCTACGTGACCTTCGAGAACCACCGGTCGGGCGACTTCCGGCCGTACATCTTCCGCACCACCGATTTCGGCCGCACGTGGACGGCCGTGGTGAACGGCCTGCCCGCCGACGCGCCGGTGCGGAGCATCGCCGAATATTCCGGCCGGCCCGACGTGCTCTTCGCCGGCACGGAACGCCACGTCTACTTCACCACCGATGGAGGTGGCACGTGGACGCGCCTCGCGGGCAACCTGCCGACGACGCGCTACGACGACATCATCGTGCATCCGCGCACCAAGGACCTGGTCCTCGCGACGCACGGCCGCAGCATCTGGGTGCTCGACGACGTCTCGCCCATCGCCGAGTGGTCGACCGGCGTGGCCGCGGAGCGTGCACACCTGTTCGGCGTGCGGCGCGCGACGATCGTCAACTACTGGGCCGACGTCTCCACCGCTGCGCACGGCATCTATGCGGCGGAGAACCCCGCCGAGGGGGCCGTGTTCAGCTATCACCTGTCGCGCGCCGCGACGAGCGTGAAGTTCACGGTGACCAACGCCGCGGGGCGCGTGATTCGCGAGTTCACCGGCCCCGCGGCGCCGGGCGTGGTGCACCGCGTCAACTGGGATCTCAGGTACCCGCCGGCCGCGGGCGCCGGCTTGTTCCGTCCGGGCGGCGAAGAAGGCCCGCCGGCCGAGGCCGCGGCGGCGGGACGCGGAACGGCGCGCGTGCCGCTCCCTATTCCGGCACACAACATCGGGCCGCGCGGCTTCTACGTGTCGCCCGGTGCGTTCACGGTGACGATGACGGTGGATGGCGAGACCTTCACGCAGTCGTTTGAGGTGCGCGCCGACCCGACGCTGATGGAGTCGCTCGCCGACCACCGGGCGCGTGAGTCGTTCTTGCTCGAGGTGCAGGACGTGCAGGCGAAGCTGGCCACCGCCACGACCGCGTTTCGCACCCGCATGACCGCTGCGAAGGGCGACGACTCCACGCGCATCGCCGCCATCGCACAGCGCGCCGGCCTGGTGAGCAACCCCGCGCGCGGCGCGCGCTTCGGGCGTCCGGCGGGCCCCGCCGCGGCGCTGGCCACCATGGCGGGCGCATGGAACGGCAGCGGAGCGCGGCACGGCGGCCTGCAGGCGCCGACCCGGACGCAGCAGGCGGTGCTGACGCAGGCCAAGGAAGCGCTCGCGGAGATGGAGAAGGAACTCGGGCGCACGCTCGCCACGTCGCCGCGGTAGTCCAGCGTGCTTGTCCATCACACGCGCCTTCACACTAGCGCGGCCCTGGCCACAGGTTCAGCTTACGCCCATGATTGCCGGAACCGGGAATGACCCTCGACGATCTTCGTAAGAGTCTCCCCGAGCGCTACCGCGTCCAGCGTGAGATCGGTCGCGGCGGCATGGCCACCGTCTACCTCGCCGAGGACGTCCAGGAGTCGCGCGAAGTAGCCATCAAGGTGCTCAGCGGCGAGATCGGGTCGTCGCTCGACGCGACGCGCTTCCAGCGCGAAATCAAGATCGCCGGCGAGCTGGTGCACCCGAACATCCTGCCGGCGTACGACTCGGGCAGCGCCCCGGGCATCGTCTATTACGTGATGCCGTACATCCCGGGCGCGTCGGTGCGCGCCCGCATCGACGAGGAGCGCCAGCTTCCCATCGACGACGCGGTGCGCATTGCCGGCGAGGTCTGCGACGCCCTCGCGTACGCGCACGCACGCGGGGTCGTGCACCGCGACATCAAGCCCGAGAACATCCTCCTGCAGGACGGCCACGCCATCGTCGCCGACTTCGGCATCGCGCGCGTCATCGCCGAGCAGGGTGCCACGCTCACGCAGACGGGATTCTCCCTCGGCACCGCGCAGTACATGAGCCCTGAGCAGGCCTCGGCCGAAAAGGTGGACGGCCGCGCCGACATCTACGCCATGGGGTGCGTACTGTACGAGATGATCGTCGGCGAGCCGCCGTTCACGGGACCGACGGCCATGGCCGTGCTCGCGCGGTCGGTCACACAGCCGGTGCCAAGCATCCGGGTGGTGCGGGCCAGCGTGCCGGAGCACATCGAATTCGCGATCATGAAGGCGCTGCAGAAGGTCCCGGCCGACCGGTTCCAGACCATCGGCGAATTCAGGGACGCCCTGCTGAATGCCGACGACTCCGCCTCCGCCACCCGTCAGCGCGCCGCCTTCACGGCCACGTACCGCGGTGGCCAGCCGGTGGCCCCGTCCTGGTGGACCACGCGCAACACGGTCATCGCGGCCGCGCTGGGGCTTCTCGCAATCGGCGGCGGCGCCTGGGCGTTGACGCGCGGCCGCGGCGGCAATGCAGGCGCCGCCGACTCGGACGCCAAGCGGATCGCCGTGATGTACCTCGACGACGCCAGCGGCGACGGGTCGCTGCGGTACATCGCCGACGGCGTCACGGAGTCGCTCATTGACGAGCTCAACCGGGTGCCGACGCTGGAGGTCGTGAGTCGCAACGCGGTGCGGCCGTTCCGCGGCCTGCCGTTCTCGAGCGACAGCGTCCGCGCGGCGCTCAAGGTCGGCACGATCGTGCGCGGCCAGGTCGGCATCGGCGGCCACGGCCCCGAGGTGACGGTCCGCCTCGTGGATGCGGTGTCGGGCGCCGAGATCAAGAACGCCCGCTTCGACTTCGACACGGCCGACGTGCGCAAGTCGAGCGGCGAGGCCACGCAGCGCGTCGCCGAGTTCCTGCGCAAGGAGGTCGGGCTCGACGTGAAGCTCAAGGAATCTCGGATGGAGGCCAGTTCGCCGCAGGCATGGATGGCGGTGCAGCGCGCAGCCAAGCTGACCAAGGACGCCGACTCGCTGATCGGCGTGCGACTGCCGGATCAGGCGCTCCCGGCGCTCGATGGGGCGGACCGCGAGCTCGCGCGGGCCATCACGCTCGATCCGGCCTGGGCGGAGCCCTGGGTCGCGCGCGCCTCCGTGACGCGGTCGCGTGCGCGCGTACTGCGCGACCGCCCGGCAGTCGCCAACGCCACGCTCGACAGCGGACTCGTCTACGCCGAGAAGGCGCTCCAGATTGACCCCCGCTCCGCCGACGCGCACGAGGCGGCGGGCGTGCTTGCGTTCTCTCGCGTGGAGCTGCGCACCATTCCCGAAGGCGCGGAATGGGACGCCGCGCTCGAGCGCAGCGATGCGGAACTGCGCGAGGCCGTGCGGTTGAACCCCCAGCAGGCCACGGCGTACGAGACGCTCAGCCGCGTGGCCTACGCCCGCAAGAGTGCGCCAGAGGGGCTGCAGGCCGCCATGAACGCGTACACGGCCGACGCCTACCTGCTGAATGCACGCGGCATTCTGGCCCGGCTGTTCTGGGGCAACTTCGATACCGAGAATTTCCCCGAGGCGCGCCGCTGGTGCGACGAGGGCCATCGGCGGTTTCCGCGCGCCATCCCGTTCGTGCAGTGCGGCCTGTACCTCATGATGACCAAGGGCACGACGCCCGAGCCCGCCGAGGCGTGGCGCACGGCCGACTCCATCCGCGCGCGCGCGACGCCGTCAACGCTCGCGTACGAGGATCACATGGCGCGCACGCTCGTTGGCGGCGTGCTCGGCAAGGCCGGCCTGCGCGACAGCGCCAACGCCGTGCTCGTCGCCGCGCGCGCCGACCGCGAGGTCGATCCGTCGCAGGAGATCATCGGCCGCGAAATCATGATGCGCCTGATGTACGGCGATTTCGACGTCGCCATCACACGGCTGGCCGACTACCTGCTGATCCACCCCGATCATCGGAAGGGCCTCGCCAACCAGACGGCGTGGTACTACCGCGATCCCAAGGTGCAGAACGATCCTCGGTTCAAACGACTGATCGCCGGCGCGCGGTAGCGCGCCGGCGATCGGCCGTGCAGGGAAACCCGCCGCCGATCAGGGATCGATGATGTGCACCGTGCCGGTGAGAATCTGGCTGGAGTCGAAGTGCTGCCCGCTCGGGCGCAAGCCCCACGCGTAGCCGGCCGTCAGCGGAAGCGATGCGCTGCCCAAGTACGAAAAATTGCCGGCAGACCCCGCAATGTAGACGTTCACGAGTGGCACAGTCGTCGTCCCGGTTGGACCGTCAGCGAACACTTCGAGCGCCTGCGTCACTGAATACCAGGAGTGCAGGCCGCTGTATGTCCAATTGAAGTTGTAGGTGCCGGTGGTCGTGGCCGGTCGGCTGAACGTCCACTGCTCCAGGCTGTAGCTCGACGGCGTGTGGTTGTAGAAGAGCGCCACGTCGCCCGTCGTGATCGTCGCCGACGTGATGCCCGGTCCCGAGCAGGTCCACGGTGCGCTGCACACCGGGGCCGCCGCATTCACCACCACCTGCACGCTCACCAGGTCGTCGACGGCGGTGGAATCCGTGCCCACCGGACTCACCCGCGTGCCCACGAAGTACGTTCCCGGCGTCGCCGGCATCGTGATGCTCTGCGCACCGTACGTGAAGACCGCCTGGGGCACCAGCGACGCCGCCCCGCCCAGCGATGTTGAACTCACCACCGACGTGAGCAGGCTGTCGTTGGCCACGACGATGCTCGACGTGAAGGCGCCGCTCGTGCCGCTGCCCAGGTTGGTGATGTTCCAGGCGGCCAGCGGCAGCGGGTTCCCGGAGGTGATGCTGCCAACGGTCGGATGGAACTGCGTTGCCAGCGAGGGCGACTGCGCCAGGTCTGCCTGGCTCTGGGGGTCAACCACGCCGAACATGCTGAAGAAATCCGCCTCGCCGCCGCCGCCAATGTCAATCGCGTACGCGTCCTTCGGCAGCAGCAGCGTGCGAGCGGCGCTGGCCACGCGCCTGGCCAGGCCCTGCGCGAAGAATGCCGCGCGCTCGTAGCGCGACGCGTCCGGGCGCAGCACGGCCGAGTACTGCGTGCCGCCGCCCGCCGTGCAGTCCGTCACGTTGATGACGGTGTAGGCCAGCACTTCCACGTTGTCGACGATGGTGCTGCCGGCGGAGTAGTTCGACGCGCTGGCCGGCTTCTCGTGCGCCAGCCGGAACCGGTCGTGGTCGGCCAGCGGCAGGCGGTTGGCGCCGGCATCCACATGGCAGACCTGCACCTTGGCCGGCAGGTTGAGCTTCACGTCGGGAAAGACGTTGTAATGGTAGAAGCGCGGATACTGGCACAGCGTCGTGTCGAGCGGACCCGAGCAGTTCGCCGGGTAGTAGGTCGTATCCGGGGTGATGACCACGATGGTCGGCTCGACCACGGAGCCCACTGGAAAGACGACGGCCGCCTGTTTGGCGGGCG
>JBBQZD010000085.1:0-10399 GCA_038208045.1 Gemmatimonadales bacterium
GACGCCGACGGTCGCCAAAATCAATGACGCGCGTGCGCCACGCCGGCGGCACGGGCACGATGATGCCGCCGCGCCGGATTGCGCCGGGGCTGCCCGCGTTTTCCGCCATGGTGGTGGCGGTGCCGCGCGAGAGGCCGCCGCCGCCGTGGAACGCGAGCACCAGGGCGGTGGCCGTTGGCAGCCGGCGCTTGAGGTGCGCGGCCAGGCAGTCGCTGGGCACGACGTCGAAGCCCACGCCGGGCAGCAGCATCACACCCGCGGCCTTCGCCTCCGCGTCGCGACGCGCTAGCGACTCAAAGACGGCGATCTCCCCCGTGATGTCGAGATAGTGGACGCCGTTGCGGAGGCAGGCGTCGGCCATCGGACGCGACGTGCGCGCGAAAGGGCCGGCGCAATGGATGACCACGGACGCGCCCGCGAGCACTTGATCGAGCGCCGGCGCGTCGTCGAGCGATGCCGCGCGCCACTCGAGCCGATGCGCCGCAGCGATGGCCTGAACCGCCGAGGCATCACGCCCGGCGACGACGGGCCGCAGACCGGCGGCCAGGCATTCCTCGAGCACGAGCCGGCCGGTGTAGCCGGTCACGCCGTAGAGAACGATCACCCGTCGTCCGGCGCCGGAGCGCGTGTCGGGGCGCGTGTCGGCGCGCGTGTCGGCGCGCCCGGCGGCGCGAGGCGCGCGCCTGCGCCCTCGGGGTCCGCGTGCGCGGCCGCACTGGTCTTGACGCCCTCCGCGAGACTCTCGCGCAACCCAAGACCATCAATGGCGTAGAACAGCTGCTTGGTGTACGCCATCGCGGTCGTGGAATGCGACGCGATGCCGAGCACGATGCGCTCCACCTCACCGGCAAAGGCCGCCTTTGGAATGACGCGGCTCACGAGTCCGATGCGTTCCGCATCCACGGCATTCAGCAGGCGCCCGCTGGCCACGAGGTCAAACGCCTGCTTTTCACCGACCGCATGGCGCAGCATCGACATCACCATGGCGGGAATGTGCCCGAGCCGCACCTCGGGATAGCCGAACTGCGCGTCATCGCGCGCGAGCACGATGTCGCACGCCGTGGCGAGCCCGGCGCCACCGGCGAGCGCCCGCCCCTGCACCGCCGCGATCACCGGTTTGCTCAACTGGCGGATGGCAAGAAAGACGCGGCCGAGCAGCCAGGCGTCGCCGCCACCCGCCGGATCCTCGCCGTCAAGCACCGCGGCCAGCGCGGCGGGGTCGTCACCGGCACTGAAGTGGTCGCCCTCGCCGGCAATGAGCACAGCGCGCACGTCGGGGTCGGCCTCAAACTCCTCAAGGGCGTGCCGCAGCTCGACCGCCGTCTGCGCGTCAATGGCATTCTGCTGTGCGGGCCGCGCGATCGTGGCACGCCCGATACCGCCGTAGATGCCGACGTGCAGCCGTGGTGCCTCGGTCACGGAGCCGCCGGCAGGCCCGCCGCGCGGGCCTCGTCGTCGGGCACCTCGAGCTCCATGCGCAGGAGTGCCGTAGAGTAGACCTTGCCCTGCGCGTCGGTCTTGAGCGACAGCGTGCCGCCGCCGTCGAGCGCGCCGTGCAGCAGGAAGTTGAGCGCGTGCAGGTTGGGCAGCTCGTACCGGTCGACCCCACCTTCGATGAGGCCGTCGAAGTGCGCGGCCACGCGATCGCGGGTGAGATACGTGTTCAGCACCGGGTACCACGCGGGCTTCAGCGCGATCACGCCGACGTTGGCGGTGTCGCCCTTGTCGCCGGAGCGCGCGTGCGCGATGTCCAGCAAGCGTACGCGCATCAGCGGATCTCCACCTGGGTCTGCACGACGGTCTTGTCGACCAGCGCCGGCCAGTAGGCCACGATCTCCTCGACTTTCGGTCGTCCGCCGGCGAACCCGGTCACGCTCGGCGGCCCGTTGAGCACCAGGGGCACGATCTCGCGCGTGAAGCGCTCCACCTTCTTGCGGTCGGCGTCGCGCACGCCGATGCGATACTGCACCTCGGGCGCGTGGCGACCGGCATCGCCCGCCAGCCGGCCGTGCGTCGCCGACGCCCCGACGAACTCGCTGAGCACCTTTTCGAACGTCAGCCCCAGGCGGTCGAGCCGTTCGCGCAGCACGCGGTCGGCCAGCTCGGCCTTCTCCAGCGCGTCGGGCCAGGCGTAGACGAGCGACCCCACGGCCTTGTAACCCGACTTGTACGCGATGGACACCTTGAGCTTGTCCGTGGCGGGAGCACCGGTGATGCCGTGCACACGCACCCGGTCGGGGCCGGCGTCCTCGAGGCGGATGGACGTGAAGTCCGCGACCACGTCGGGCGTGATGTACGCGTGCGGGTCGCCCATCTCGTAGACGAGCTGCTCCGACACCGTCGGTACGCTCACGCGGCCGCCCGTGCCCGGATGCTTGGTGACGACGAACGTGCCGTCGGCCGAGCCCTCGATGATCGGATAGCCGACGTCGGCGAGGTGCGGGATGTTGCGCCAGTCGTGCAGGCAGTTGCCGCCCGAACACTGCGCGCCGCACTCGATGATGTGCCCGGCGATGATACCGGCCGCGAGCAGGTTCCAGTCGGTGGCACCCCAGCCGAACTCGTGCCGCAGCGGCGCCATGGTGAGCGCGGTGTCGGTGGAGCGGCCGGTGATCACGACATTGGCGCCGCGCGCGAGCGCCTCGACAATGGGCGTCGAGCCGATGTAGGCGTTGGCGGCAATGACGCGGTCGCGCACCACCGACAGCGGCTCGCCGGTGTCCATGTTGCGCAGCTCGTGGCCCGCGGCGAGCAACTCGTCGATGCGCGGCAACAGGTTGTCGCCCGTCACGATGCCGATGCGCAGCGCGTCAGGCCTGCCGGCTGCCTTGGCCATGGCCTGCACGGCCGCGGCGCAGGCCTCGGGGTTCACGCCGCCGGCGTTGGCGATCACCTTCACGCCGCGCTCAGCCACGGCGGGGAGCACGCCCTCCATGGCGCCGACGAAGTCGCGCGCATACCCCATGGCCGGGTCCCGGTCCTTCTGCTTCTGCAGAATGGACATGGTGACTTCGGCGAGATAGTCGAGCATCAGGTAATCCACCGGGCCGCCCTCCACCTGCCGGCGCGGGGCCTCAGGCCAGTCGCCCCAGAAGCCCTGCCCGCCCGCCACGCGTACCGTCCTGGTCATTCATGTCCTCCTAGCCGGCTCGGCAGCACGAAGGGGCCGAGGTGCGGCCCCGGGTTCTGCCACGCCGCGCGCAGGGCGATGCCCAGCACGGTGCGGGTGTCCTCGGGATACACGATGGTGTCGAGATAACCGCGCGCCGCGGCATAGCTCGCGTCGAGCTGGTGTTCGTAGTCGGCGCGCATCTCGTCCATCGATGCCTGCACATCGGCCGACGTGTCGCCGCCCGCGCGGCGCGCCTTGTCCAGCGCCGCGCCATGCACCGCCTGCACCGCCGACTCGCCCTCCATGACACCCATGCGCCCGGTGGGCCACGAGAAGATGAAGTCGGGGTCGAAGCCCTGCCCCGCCATGGCGTAGTAGCCAGCGCCCGAGGCATGGTTGAGTGTCAGCGTGATCTTGGGCACCGTGGCCGTGGCCATGGCCTCGACGAACTGCGCGCCGGCGCGAATGATGCCCGAATGCTCGGCGTCCTTGCCGACCATGAACCCCGACACGTCCTGCACGAAGAGCAACGGGATGCCCTGCCGGTCGCAGCGGTTGATGAAATAGGCCACCTTCTCGGCGCTTTCCGTGTAGATGATGCCGCCGAAGCGCGCCGGATGGCCCGCGTCGCCCTTCAGCAGACCGCGCAGGTTGGCGATCACGCTCACGGGGGTGCCCTCGATGCGCGCATCGCCGCAGATCATCTCGCGCGCATGGTTCGGCTGGAACTCGTCCAGCGCGCCACCGTCGAGGATGGTGCCGAGCACGGCACGCATGTCGTACGGCATGCGGTGATCATTGGGCAGCAGGTCGTAGAGCGTCATCGGATCGGCGCCGGGCTGCGCGTCGGGATCAAACGACGCGAGGCGCTCCGGCGGCGCGAGGCGTCCGACGAGCTCACGGATCTTGTGCAGGCAGGCCTCGTCGTCGTCCACGGCGTAGTGTGCCACCGCAGAGATCTCGGTGTGCGTGACGGCCCCGCCGAGCGTCTCGCTGTCGATCACCTGCCCCGTGGCGCCCTTCACGAGGTTCGGCCCGCCGAGGCCCATGAACGACGTGCCCTTCACCATCAGGATGACGTCACTGAGCGCCGGGAGATACGCGCCGCCGGCGATGCACGGTCCCATGACGGCGGCGATCTGCGGAATGTGCAGGAAGCGCCGCATGAGCGAGTTGTAATAGAAGATGCGCGCCGCGCCATACTGGCCGGGAAAGACGCCGCCCTGATACGGCAGGTTCACGCCGGCCGAGTCGACCAGGTAGATGATCGGCAGATGGCAGCGCATCGCGCATTCCTGAGCGCGCAGGATCTTCGGAATGGTCTCGGGCCACCAGGAGCCCGCCTTGACCGTGGCGTCGTTGGCCACAACGACGCACGGGCGGCAGTCGATGTGCACGATGCCGGTGACGACCCCCGCGGCCGGCGCGTCGCCGTCGTAGCGGTCGTGCGCCACGAGCAGGCCCAGTTCGAGAAAGTGCGAATCCGGGTCCTTCAGCCGGGCAATGCGCTCGCGCGCCGTCAGCTTTCCCTGCGCGTGCTGCCGGGCGATCCGCTCGGGACCACCCCCCTGGCGCACGCGCTGCTCGAGCTCGCGCGCGGCCGCGCTGAGCTCAGCCAGGCGCTTGCTCACGCGTCCTGGGCCTGCTTGGCGGCGAACCAGCTCCGGATGTAGTCGATCAGGTCGTTGGTCGGCGTGCCGGGCCCGAAGAGCCGGCCCACGCCCAGCGACTCGAGCTGGGCCATGTCCTCCTTCGGGATGATGCCGCCACCGGTGATGAGCACGTCGTCGCGGCCCTGCGCGACCAGCAACTCGCGGACCCGGGGAAAGAGCGTCATGTGCGCGCCGGAGAGGATGGACAACCCGACCACGTCCACGTCCTCCTGCACGGCGGCCGACGCGATCATCTCCGGCGTCTGGTGAAGCCCGGTATAGATGACCTCCATGCCGGCGTCGCGCAGGGCGGCAGCCACGACCTTGGCGCCGCGGTCGTGCCCGTCGAGGCCCGGCTTGGCTACGAGTACTCTGATCGGTCTTTCCATAGGTAAGAGAAATAAACCGAGTTCGCACGACTCGGCAACCAAGCGCGCGCCGAACGAGGGGGCCGCCGGGCGCGCGCGCCGGCCGGGAGAGGATTTCCCCTCAGGGTGTCGGGGATTTCACCGATGCACGCCGCGGGGGATTCCTCACTTACACGCGCCGTTCCATTCGTATACTCCATCATCCCACACACGGTAAGGGATTCGCCTGTTCGTGCTGCTGCGATTGCGACCATGGCACGCGCAGCGGATGTGCTCCACCGGACCACGCGGCACGCGTGCCGCCGCCCGGAAGTCGAGAGACCGCGACGATTCAGCCGGCAGCAACCACCGTTCAGGAGAAGCCCATGCGATCCGCCTTCGTACTCGCCGTCCTCGCCGCCGCGTTGTCCACCTCCGCCGCCGCACAGGGCGCCGACGGCAAGGCCGTGTACGACGCGCACTGCAAGAAGTGCCATCACGACGATGGCAAGCCCTCGGCCGGCATCAAGAAGATGAACCCGAAGATCGAGGACTTCAGCGCGGCGTATTTCGCGAAGAAGACCGACGCGGAGATGCTCAAGGCGATCAAGGACGGCAAGGACAAGATGAAGCCCTTCGGCGAGAAGTTGAGCGCCGACGAAATGGCCGCCGTGCTGAAGTACATCAAGGCGACGTACAAGTAGTCCGCGCGGGCCGTCACTGCCGCGCTCGTGAGGCGCTGACGACCGCATCCCGCGGCGCGCGTGGGCTGGCGCTCCGCCGTGCACACCATCCGGAAGGATCCAGACCATGCGGCATGCGGGGCATTTCGCGCGTCTGCTCGGACTTCTCGCCGCAACGGTGGTCGGGTTCCTTGTGCTGCGCGCGCAGGTGGTGCCCAAGGACTTCGGAGTCACGGGCCACTTCCGGCAGTCGGCCCTGACGGACGCACAGGCCCGCGAGCCGCGGCATATCGGCAGCGAGGCCTGCGCCGAGTGCCACGACGAGATCGGCGCCGCGTGGAAGTCCGGCAAGCACCACACGCCGCAGTGCGAGAATTGCCACGGCCCCGGGCTGATGCACGTAAAGACCGTGAGCGAGGACTCGCTCAAGGGCTACCCCGACCATATCCTCAAGGACAGCCTGGCCATTCATCACCCCACGGGCATCATGGAATGCAAGTGGTGCCACCTGCGGACCTTCGAACGGCCGAGCACGCTGAAGTCCATCGCGAGCGTCACGGAGCACATCGAGAGCAAGGGCGGGACGTTCACCGCCGCCTCGAAGTGCATTGACTGCCACAACCCCCACACGACGGTGGTCAAGTGACCAGCCCCATCGCGCCGGACGACGTCTCGCGCCGCGAGTTCCTGGAGACGGTCGCCAGGACGGGCGGTTCGAGTTTCGTCTTTGGCGGTCTCTTCGTGTCCACCGCCATGCTCCGGCTGCCGCAGGAGCCGGCGGCCCCGAAGCTCCCGAACCGGGCCGAGGTCGGCAAGGGCACCATCTACGGCTTCGTCGTCGACACGACCAAGTGCATCGGTTGCGGCTCGTGCGTGCGGGCGTGCAAGGCCGAGAACAACGTGCCGGACGGATACAATCGCACCTGGGTGGAGGAATACACGTTCTATCCCAGCGGCGAGGTGATCGTGAACTCGCCCGACGGCGGGGAGCACGGCTTCGCGGAACCGGCGCCGACGCGCAACCTGCCGGCGGCGCTCGACGAGTTGCCGGTGCGCGGCTTCTTCGTGCCCAAGTTGTGCAACCACTGCATCGACACGCCCTGCATCCAGGTCTGCCCGGTCGGCGCGTCGTACAAGACGCCCGAGGGCGTGGTCCTGGTGGACGACGCGCACTGCGTCGGCTGCGGCTACTGCGTGCAGGCCTGCCCGTTCGGCTCGCGCTACCTGAACCCCGAGACGAGCGTCGCCGACAAGTGCACGTGGTGCTACCACCGCATCACGAAGGACCAGCTGCCGGCCTGCGTGGTCTCGTGTCCCGCCGATGCACGCATCTTCGGCAACGTGAGCGACCCGACGAGCACGATCAGCCAGATCCTCGCCAACAACCGGGTGCAGGTGCTCAAGTCGTATCTCGGCACCCGGCCGCGCACGCGCTACATCGGGCTCGACTCGGAGGTGATCTAGCATGCATCACTACATCACCGAAGGGTACGTCCTCCCGAACCAGATGCACATCTACTGGACGACGATGATCGTGCTGTACCCCTACATCACGGGCATCGTTGCCGGCGCCTTCATCATCTCGTCGCTGCACCACGTCTTCGACAAGGACGAGCTGAAGCCGGTGAGCCGGTTCGCCATGCTCATGGCGTTCTGCTTTCTGTTGTTCGCCACGCTGCCCCTGCTGAACCACCTGGGACATCCCGAGCGGGCGTTGAACATCATGTTCACGCCCAACGCGACCTCGGCGATGGCCGGGTTCGGCTTCATCTACTCGGCCTACATGGTCATCCTGGCCGTGGAGATCTGGCTGGTCTACCGTGCGGACATCGTCCACCTGGCCATGAATCACCGGTCGCCGGCGATGCGGTCGGTGTACAAGGTGCTGGCGCTCGGCGTGCTCGACATCTCGCCCGAGGCCAAGGCGCTCGACAAGCGGGTGATGATCGTGCTGGCCTCGATCGGCATTCCTGCGGCGTGCGGCCTGCACGGCTACGTCGGCTTCATTTTCGGCGCCATCAAGGCGAATCCGTGGTGGGCGAGCCCGCTGATGCCGGTGATCTTCCTGCTCAGCGCCATCGTCTCGGGCGTGGCCATGGTGCTGGTCTGCTACCTCGCCATCCAGTGGTTCAATGGCCGCGAGATTGACGGGCCGTGCACGTTCGCCCTCATCGAGACGGCGTGGTATTTCCTGATCATCGACGTGACGCTCGAGCTGCTGGAACTGATCAACCACGCGTACATGGCCAACGAGGACTGGGCGATCCTGAAGACACTCGTGACCACCAAGCTGTTCGTGAGCATGTTCGTCATCCAGATCCTGCTCGGCTCGGTCGTGCCCTTCCTGATGCTGGGCGCCATCGTCGTGTTCAAGGACCGGATCCCCGCACGCATGCGCAACGCCTTCGGCTTCGTCGGCGGACTGCTGCTGCTCGTGCAGGTGGCCGCCATGCGGTGGAACGTGGTGATGGGCGGCCAGATGTTCTCGAAGAGCCTGCGGGGCTTCCTGAACTTCCAGATCGACCTCTATGGGCACGAGGGCCTGATCGCCGGCCTCGTCATCTTGTGCCTGCCGTTCGTCGTGCTGTTCGTCATCTCGCGGGTCCTGCCGCTCTGGGGTCCGGTGGAGACGTTTCCAAAGGCGTGGATGAAGGACGTCCCCCCCGAGCGCACGCCGCTGAAGGGCTATTCCAAGTTTTCATGACCGATAGAGTTGACTAACCACCGGGAGAGGCAGGCATGGACAGCACCAATCTGACGTACATCGTCGCCGCCGTCGTCGTCATCGTCGTGCTCAGGTTCGGCGTGCGCATCGTGAAGCAGTACGAGCGCGGCGTCATGCTGCGCTTCGGCCGCCTGATTGGCGTGCGGGCGCCGGGCTTCAACGTGATGATTCCGCTGGTCGACAAGATGTACAAGGTCGACACGCGCGTCGTGACGCTGACCGTCGAGCCGCAGGAGTTGATCACCCGCGACAACGTCACCATCAAGGTGGACGCGGTGGTGTACTTCGCCGTCGTGGATCCGGCGAAGGCCATCCTGCAGGTGGTGGAATACGCCAAGGCCACGTCGCAAATCGCCCTGACGACGCTGCGGAGCGTCCTCGGCCAGTCCGAACTGGATGAACTGCTCGCACAACGCGACAAGATCAACCAGAAGCTGGCGCACATCATCGACGAGCACACGGAGCCATGGGGCGTGAAGGTGTCGGTGGTCGAGGTGAAGGACGTGCTGCTGCCGGACTCGATGCAGCGCACGATGGCGGCGGCGGCCGAGGCGGAGCGGTAGAAGCGCGCCAAGGTGATCCGCGCGGACGGCGAGTTTCTCGCGGCGGAGACCCTGGCCAAGGCGGCGAAGATCATTCGCAACGAGCCGCCGGCCCTGCAGCTGCGGTACCTGCAGTCGCTCGTGGAAATGTCGGGCGCGGGCAACAGCACCATCATCCCGATCACCATGGACCTGATGGAAGGGCTCAAGGGCGCGATCGGCCGCGGCGGCGACGTCGTGGCGCCGCCGGCCCCGTAGGCGCCGACCGAGCGGATGGCCCGCAGCCGCGCGCGTGGCTGCGGGCGCGGCTGCTGGCTTCGCCTCCCCCGGCGCACCCCGCTATTTTCCGGGGAGCGTCCGGTCCCATTGCGGTCGCTCACGGAGGTTTCCATAATGCGCCCGCTCGTGCTCTTCGCCGTCGCGCTGACGGCCGCCTGCCGTCCGGCGCCCCCGGTGGCGCCCATCGAGGTGCGCGCCGCCTGGGCCAGGCCCGCCGACTCGGCGTCGCTGACCGCGGCCTATCTCGTGGTCGTGAACCACGAACCGAGCGCCGTCACGCTCTCGGCGGCATCCTCGCCCCTGGCCGGCTCCGTCACGCTGCACGAGACCATGGAGATGGGCGGCCTGACGCACATGATGGCGCTCGAGGCGCCACAGGTCATCGCGGCGGGGGATTCGCTGGTGCTGGCGCCCGGTGGCAAGCACCTGATGGTCGGCGCCCTCACGCGCGCCCTCGCGGCCGGCGATTCGCTGCCGCTGACGCTGACCTTCAGCGATGGACGCGAAGTGCGGGTGCGCGCCGCAGTGCGGTCACCGTAGGACGGCGGGCGCGGCGGCGCCCTAGTCGGGCCGGCGCTCGTACTTCCAGTGCTGGGACTTGCCCTCGGCGACCTGCGCCACCGTCGTCGCGATGCGCCGGGCGCGCGTGGCCGCCTGCTTCGCGCCGAGGATCCACTCGAGGTACTCGCTGCGGTGGCTCGGAGGAAATGCCTTCCAGTGCTTCTGCGCGCCCGCCGTCTTCCGGAGGGCCGCGCCAAGGTCGCTCGGCATGCGTAGCGCGGGCTTCGTCCGCTTGGCTGGCCGGGCCGCCGTCACACCGGCATCGGCCAGCGCCATCGCCTTGCGGATGAACGCCACCAGTTCCCGCTTCGGCGGCAAGTCGGCGATCGCCGTGAGACGGCCGAAGCTCCCCATCGCCTCCCGGCTCACGGCGCGCTCACCGACCACCTGCGTCCCCTTCCAGAACCCGAACGCGGCGTGCTGCGTGAACGCCGCCATCGAGCAGAGGATCTGCCCCCGGTAGTCGAAGTGGGGGAAGCTCCACTTCATCGTCTCCTC
>JBBQZD010000086.1:0-10294 GCA_038208045.1 Gemmatimonadales bacterium
ACGGGCGTCCCGACCACCGCGTTGCCGAGCGAGTCGCTCAACGCAACCATGATCGTGTCGAGCGTCGTTCCCGGCGGCGCCGACTGCCCGCCGCCGCTCGCAATCTGCAAGCGGCGTGCTGCGCCCGACGCGATGTCGAACGGAATGGTGCCGCCATTGGCGAGTCCCGTCGCCGTCGCGGCCAGCGTGTAGCCAATCCCGACGCGATCCACGGTGAGATCGTCGAAGACCGCCCGCCCATTGCTGGCCACGCGCGTGACGGTGCCGCCCAGCGTGCCCGCACCGGGATTCACGTTCATGCGCAGGGCCACGTCGCCACGGAACAGCGTCGCCACGTTCCCCTGCGCGTCAAAGGCCGTCACCGTCATGGAGGCGAGGGGGCGTCCTGCCACGCCGCTGGCTGCCTGCGTGGTGAACAGCAGGTACGATGCCGGCCCCTCCGTGATGGCGAAGGGCGCCGAGGTCCCCTGCGTGAGTGCGCTCGTCGTGGCGACCAGAGTGTATTCGCTGCCGACGAGATTCACCGACAGGTCGCCGAAGGTCGCCACGCCGTCAATGAACGCCGCGGTCTTCGTGCCCGCGAGCCGCGCCGCCTCGGGCGCACCAGACAGCGCGACCGTGACGGTGCCCGCCGTGCCCGGCACCAAGACGCCCGTGGAGTCCTTGGCCGACACGCGCAGCGTGCCAAGCGATGTGCCGGCCACCGTGGTGGGCGGCGAGTTCTCGAACGCGAGCCTGGTGGCGCGCGGCACAGTAGACTGCGCGCCGAAGGTGACCTGGCCGGCAGCGCCCGTCACGCCGGCCACCGAGGCGACCAGCGCCACGCTGCCGTCAGTGAGCGGAAGGGTCCAGCGCGTGCTGGCGAGTCCGGCGGCATCCGTGACGGCGGTCGCCGGCGCGACGCTGCCCGCCGCCGGCGCGAACGTCACGGTGAGGCCGCTGATCGGCAGGCCGTCGGTTGCGACGACGCGCACGACCAGCGGATTGGGCAGCGTGCGTCCGGTCGCACTCACCTGCAGGTCGCCCGAGACCATCTCCAGCCGCTGCACGCGCGGCACGAGCGTCACCGTGGCGGTGTCCACCTGCCCGGTGAGCAACTGCGCGAAAATCCGGACGGCTCCGCGCCCACCGACGCCGACGCCGTCACCACCGAGATTCGAATTGAAGGCGACCTTGGAGGGATCGGCCGACGCCCAGAAGATCGGCGTGCCGGCGATGGCCCGGCCCCCAACGTCGAGTGCCTGCGCCGTGAACTGGAAGGGGTCGCCCGGAAAGACGTTGAGGCTTCTCGGCGCGATGCGCACCGACGTGGCGCTGGCGCCCGTGCCCGAATACACCACCGGGATCTGCACCGGCGGCGGTGGGCTGGCCGAACTGCCGCGGGGGAGGATGGTGACGTCCACCGGGCCGCCCTTGAAGACGGTGTCGCCGGCAGCGTTCACGTAGCCCAGGCTGAGCCTGAAATTCTCTCCGCTGTTGCCGGTGCCCGCTGCCAGTATCACGTCGGCGGCGAGCGCAACCGAGTCGGCGCCCGGCGGAAAGGCGATCATCGTGTCGAGGGCGATGCTGCCATCCGGCCGACGCAGCACCACGCGGACCCGCTGGAAGTTGACCGCCTCCGTCAGCGACGCGCTGCCGATCAGCCGCGGAAACTGCGGCTCGACCGAGAACATGCCGCGGCCAGCGAGATGGACCCCCCCCTGCGGGGCGGTGACCTCGCGACCGCAGCTCAGCAGCGACAGGCCGAGGGCACCCATCGCGGCGGCGGCAAGCCGCAATCCTGTGCGTGAGGTGATCATGGCGGAGCCCGACAAAGGTGGAGCGGGAGCAGGCGCCGCGGTCCACCGCGCCTGCTCGATTCTGTGGCTTCCGCCCCCGGAGCGCCAGTACGCCGGGGCGGGGATGAGCCAACTTCATTAAGCTAGGCGGCCACGACGTCCCGCCTGTGACCCAGATCACCGACTGCCGGCACTCGGCGGCGTCCGCCCCGCCGCTTAGCTTGGTCGCAGCCCTCCGCCTCGCCATGCGCATCTCCCGCCACGCCATCCTCGCTCTCGTCCTGACCCTCGCCGGGGCCGGACTCTTCACTCGGCTAGGCGTCTGGCAGCTCCGTCGGTTGGCCGAACGGCGCGCATTCAACGCGCACCTCGACGCGCGGCTCGCGGCCACTCCCAGTCCGGTGGCCTCCCTGCCGGCCGATTCGGCCGCCGGCCACTACCGGCGCGTCACCGCCGTAGGCACGTGGGACTTCGAGCGGCAGGTGGTGCTGACGGCGCGCAGTCGCTCGGGTTCGCCCGGCGTGCACGTGCTGACCCCGCTCCGGCTTTCTCGCGGGGCGACTGTGATGGTGAACCGCGGCTGGGTCTACTCGGCGGATGCCAAGACCATTGACCTGACGCGGTGGCGAGAGCGTGGGGACACTGCAACCGTGACGGGCTACGCGGAGACGTGGTGGGGCAGCGACACCAGCACGGTGCCCGGCGGCGCACGTGCCGTACGATCGCTCGACTCGTCTGCCGTCGCCGCGCGCGTCGGCGCCGCCATCCTGCCCTACTACGTCGTGCAGACGTCCGACTCGGCGAACAGCTCCACGCGCCCCGTACGCCTGGGTGAGCCGGTACTCGACGACGGGTCGCACCGGAGCTACGCCATCCAGTGGTTCTCGTTCGCGCTCATCGCGGTGGTCGGCGGGTCATTGCTCGTGCGGCAGGCCCTGCACGCGCCGGACGGGCGCGGGTAGCGGAGCGCGCTACGCCACGCGCGCCCGCCGGAACTGCAGCACGATCACGGCAGCGACGATCGCCGCACCGCCGCCCAGCGTGCGCGGCGTGAGCGGCTGGCCGAGCACCATGGCGCCGAGCAGGGCCGTGATGAACGGCTCGACCGTCGACACGATGGCCGTCCGCACGGGCCCAAGCCGGATGAGACCCATCATGAAGAAGACGGACGGCAGCACCGTGCTCCAGATGGTCAGGCCAAGAATCGCCCACCACGCGGGCGCGCTGAGTGCGAACTGGAATGTCTGGTCGCTCGCCGACAGCACCACGAAGCAAAATCCGGCGCCGACCTTTGAGTAGGCCGAGGTGAGCGCCACGGGCCAGTCCTGCTGCATCCACTCGATGGCGGGAATGAACGCGCCGTAGAGCATGGCCGCGCCGAGGGCGAGTGCGAATCCGCGCCACTCGGTGCCGTCGGTGGAGATCGAGCCGACCATCAGCGCCGTGCCCGCGAACGACAGCCCGAGCGCCGCGCCGCGCCGGCGGTCGAGCCGCTCGGCGCCGCGCAGCGTCTGCACGATGGCCACCCAGACCGGATACGTGTAGAACAGGAAGGCGAGCGTGGCCGCGCTGATGTAGGCGAGCGACGAGAGCGCGAGAAAGACGAGCAGCGCCTGGCCGCCGCCGCCCACCACCATCCAGCGCAGCGCCTCGTTGCCGCGCATGCGCCTCGGGTACGTCTGCGTGCCGACCCAGATCACGAGCACCACGGCCGAGAGCACATAGCGCCAGGCAAGCACGGTGGAGAGCGACAAGCCGGTGCGCGTGGCGAGGCTCGTGAGGATCGACACGGCGGCAAAGCCGCTGGCGGCGAGCAGCGTGTACGCCGTGCCGCTGCCGAGGATCGGCGTGGTGTCTGTCGGGCGGGGGGCGAAGTCGGTCATGCCGAGGAGGGCTCGCGTTGCAGGAGGAGTACCGCGGCGGCGATGAGCACCCCGCCGCCGATGGTGCCGGCGCCCGCGTGCTGTCCCAGCACGATGGCGCCGACGACCGTCGTGTAGAACGGTTCCGCGGTGGAGATGATGGCAGTGCGCACGGCGCCGAGCGAGGCCAGTCCCGTGAGGAAGGTGATGAACGGCATCACCGTGCAGGCCAGCGCCAGCGTGGCGATCACGGCCCACGCGGCGCCCGACAGGGCGACGTGCAGCGTCCCCATCCAGGCGGCGGCGGCGAGGAACACGACGCCGGCGCCGCCGATGACGTACGCCGACGCCGCGGCGGCCGTGAGCGGGCCGCGCATCCAGTGCAGCAGCGGGATGTACAGCGCGTAGATGATGGCGGCGCCGAGCGCGCGCACGACACCCTCCACCGGCAGGGCGCTCGCGCGCGGGGCGCCCACGATCACCGCGATGCCGCCGAGCGCCAGCGCGAGCGCGAGGAGCTTGCGCCCGCTGATGCGCTCGAGGCCGCGCACGGCCGAGAGGAGCGTGACCCAGGCGGGATAGGTGTAGAACAGGAATCCGAGCGTGCCCACGTCGAGCCATCGCAGGGCGGACAGCGACAGGCCGCTGATGGCCACCTGTCCGAGGCCGCCCAGGACGACGAGGAGGGCGATGCGACGGGGCGTCGCCGCGCGCATCGCGGAGCCGGCGACGATCATCAGGAACGGGGCGGCCAGCGCGTACCGCCAGGCCATCGCCAGCGACAGCGTGAGGCCGTGGCGCGCCCCGATGACCATGAGCACGCTGATGGAGCCGAAGCCGCCGGCGGCGAGCAGCACCAGGAGCGTGGCGCGCCAGGGCGCGAGGGTCTGCGCCGGCACCGGGGCCCTACAGCAGGGTGCCGCGGAGAATCAGCAGCGCGACAGAGAAGTAGATGACGAGGCCCGTGACATCCACGAGCGTTGCGACGAAGGGCGCCGACGCGCTGGCCGGGTCGAAGCCGACCCTGCGCAGGATGAACGGCAGCATGGAGCCCGTCATGGAGCCGAAGGTGACGACGCCGATGAGCGTGACCCACACGGTGATGCCGATGAGCACCACGTGCGGCCCGAACGGGTAGAGTCCGAGCGCGTTCCATGCGATCACGCGCACGAAGCCGAGGGCGCCGAGCAGGAACCCGAGTGTGAGCCCGGTGGGCAGTTCGCGCACGGCCACGCGCCACCAGTCGCGCAGCGACACCTCGCCGAGGGCCATGGCCCGGATGATGAGGGATGTGGCCTGCGACCCCGAGTTGCCGCCCGAGCTGATGATGAGCGGAATGAACATGGTGAGCACGAGCGCCTTGGCCAGTTCGTGTTCGAAGAAGCCCATGGCGCTCGCCGTCATCATCTCGCCGAGGAAGAGGATGGCGAGCCAGCCGCCCCGCTTGCGGATCATCGTGGCGAAGCCCGTCTGCAGGTACGGATCCTCGATGGCCTCCATGCCGCCCAGCTTCTGCACGTCCTCGGTCTGCTCCTCCTGCATGGCATCAATGACGTCATCGACCGTGACCATGCCCAGCAGTCGCCCCTGCTCGTCCACGACCGGCACGGCCACGAGGTCGTACTCGGTGGTCAGGCGCGCCACTTCCTCGCGGTCGGCGGTGACGGCCACCGTGCGCACGTCGGTCCACGCGATTTCGTGCACGCGCGACCCTTCGGGCGCGGCGAGCAGTTCGCGCAGCGACATCACGCCCGACAGCGAGCCGACGTCGTTCACGGCATAGATGACGTTCATCGCCTCGCGGCGGCCGGCGCGCGCGATGGTGCGCACCTGCGCGAGCGCCGCCTCGACGGTGTCGCTGTCGACCACCGACACCACGTGCGTCGTCATGAGGCCGCCGGCGGTGTCGGGCTCGTACTCGAGCAGCCGCTCCGTCTCCCGGCGCATCTCCTCGGGTATCGCCTCGAGGATGTCGTCGGCCACGTCCTCGCTGACCTCGTCGAGCACGTCGGCGCGCTCGTCGGGCGTCATCCGCGCGACGATCTGCGCCGACTGCTCGGTGGTCATCTCCTCGAGCAGCTCGGTGCGGATCTCCTCGTCGAGGTACTCGAGCACTGCCGCGGCGCGGTCGTGCGGCAGCGACGCGATGAAGGCGGGCAGGGAGGCGCGCGGCAGCGCCTCGGCGACGTCCGCGAGGTCGGCCGGGTGCAACTCCTCCGTCTCGGTGGCGACGGCGGACGGATCGGACTCGAGCAGGTCGAGGATGTCGGGTGCCAGCAGCGCCGCGACACTCTGCGCTCTGTTGCTTCGATCTGGCGTCATGGGACCCGTCCGGGCTCGAGATCGCGGGACGTCAGGAGACGTGGCGGCAAGCTATAGAAGGGAGAGGCGGGGGGGAAGACTCGGCGCGCGGTCGCCCTGTGTCCATTCGCCACTGCAACCATTCCACGAGTGGCGCTGTCGAAACTCACGTTGCCGCTGTCGCGTACGAATTCTCGTCGCCCCCCGACCGAGGTCCGTCGATCATGCTCGTGTCCGTTCTCTTCGCAGCCCAAGTGCTCGCAGCCGCCACGACCGCCGTTCCCGCGCCACAGCGCGCGAACGACGTGGTACCCCCCAAGGCGACGCGCACCGTAGCACAGGCGACGCGCGTCGCCCGCGGCATCGTCATTGACGGTCGAGGTGACGAGGAGGGCTGGCGCACCGCGCAGGTCATCGACGACTTCCGTCAATTCGCGCCGACCGAAGACGCGGACCCGCGTTTCCGCACCGAGGCGCGGGTGGTGTACGACAACCACAACCTGTATGTGCTTGTGCGGATGTTCGACCCGCACCCCGACTCCATCCTGCCCCTGCTCGCGCGCCGGGACGTGCGCACCGCGAGTGACCAGATCAAGATCGTCATCGACTCGTATCACGACCGGCGCAGCGGCTATCAGTTCGCCGCCAATCCCGCGGGGGTCAAGCGCGACTACTCGGTGACGAACGACGGCAACGAGGACGATTCGTGGGACGGCATCTGGGACGTCGCCACGCGCATCGACTCGCTGGGTTGGGTGGCCGAGTTCCGCATTCCGCTGTCGCAGCTGCGGTTCACGCAGGCCGACCAGCACACGTTCGGCTTCGGCATCTGGCGCGACATCCAGCGCTTCGGCGAGCGCGACTCCTGGCCCGTCTACCGACGCACCAAGCCGGGCCTCGCCTCGCAGCTCGGCGAGCTGCGCGGCCTCGACGGCATCCCCGCGACGCGCCGGCTCGAGGCGACGCCGTACACCGTCACGCGGGACGTGTCGCATCCCGAGGCTTCGGGCAACTTCGGCCGGCAGCAGCAGCTGTCGGTCGGCGCCGACGTGAAGTACGGGCTCACGTCGAACCTCACGCTCGACGCGACGATCAACCCCGACTTTGGCCAGGTCGAGGCCGACCCCTCAGTGCTCAACCTCACCGCGTTCGAGCAGTTCTACCAGGAGCGGCGGCCGTTCTTCCTTGAGGGGCAGGGCATCTTCCGCTACGACCTCAACTGCAACGACGGCTCGTGCAGCGGCCTGTTCTATTCGCGCCGCATCGGCCGGTCGCCGCAACTCGGCGGCCAGTACTACGACGACGCCAACACGACCAACACGACCATTCTCGGCGCGGGCAAGCTGACCGGCCGCCTCGCGAACGGCCTCTCGGTGGGCGTGCTCGACGCCATGACGCAGCGCGAAGTCGGGCAGGGCGGAAAGACCATCGAGCCGGCGGCCAACTACGCCGTGGTGCGGCTGCAGCAGGACCTGCGCAAAGGCAACTCGGGTCTCGGGCTGATGCTGACCTCCACGAATCGGCAACTGGACAGCTGGTCCGCCGACTACCTGCGGAGCGGGGCCTTCACCCTGGGCGTCGACTTCCGGCACCGCTTCCTGAAGAACAACTACGAGTTGAGCGGTTATCTCGCCGGTAGCCGCGTGAACGGCAGCGCCAGCTCCATCGGGCTCCTGCAAACCAATTCGGTGCACAACTTTCAGCGTCCCGGGGCAGAGCTCGGCCTCGATTCGGCGGCGACGTCCATGGGCGGCGCCACCATGCAGCTGGGTCTCAACAAGCAGGGCGGCGGCATCACCCGGTTCTCGACGGGCTACACGCGCACCACGCCCGGGTTCGAGATCAACGACCTGGGCTTCCAGTCGCGCGCCGACGTGCAAGGGTATTCCAACTGGTTCCAGCTGGCGTTCCAGCAGCCCACCTCGTGGTACCGCAGCGTGCGCGTGAATTTCAACCAGTGGAACCAGTGGAATACCGGTGGTCAGCTGCTCGAGCTGGGCGGCAACGTCAACGCACACACGGAGTTCACCAACCAGTGGTGGGCACACGCCGGCTTCAACCTCAATGGGCTCGGCGCGTCCTACGACGACCGGGTGTCGCGCGGCGGGCCGGCGGTGCGCCAGGTGTACAACCGGTCCGGCTGGCTGGGGTTCGAGGGCGATCCGCGGGGCAAGGTGCAACCGGCGCTGTTCGCGCAGGGCCAGTTGCGCGACGCGTCGGGCAGCTGGCAGTGGGGCATTGACCCCCAGGTCGAGTTGCGGATGGCCAGCCGGATGCAGGCGCGCCTCGGCCTGTCGTACCGGCGTGGCGTCAGCGATGCGCAGTGGTATGGCAACACGACCGACGCGCAGGGTGTGACGCACTACACCTTTGCCCGCCTCGAGCAGAACGTCGCCTCGCTGACCACGCGGTTCGACTACACCGCCACGCGCAACCTCTCCCTGCAGGTGTATGCGGCGCCCTTTGTCGCCACGGGGAAGTACAGTGACCGTCGCGAGTTGGCCGATCCGCGGGCGGCGAGCTACGCCGATCGCCTGAAGCCATTTGGGTCGGCGAGCTGGCTCGACGGCTTCAACTTCAAGCAGTTCCGCTCCAACACGGTCGTGCGCTGGGAGTATCGCCCGGGTTCCACGCTCTTCTTCGTCTGGTCGCAGGGGCGACAGCAGGACGGCCTGAACGCCGGCACGTTCCAGGCGGGACGCGACATGCGCGACCTCTTCGGCGTCCGCCCGGACAACACGTTCCTGGTGAAGGCGTCGTACTGGTTCAGCCTGTGACGGTCGAGTCGCCTCACGCAACCTTTTGCCGGGTGCCGCGTACTAATAATTGACGGCGATCGGCATCGGTGGATTCGCCGGTGCTGGTGGGGGGCCGGCTCTCCCCGTTGCCGATCGTCCGTCAGCTCCGAAGAACGCAAACGTCGCCCCGTGGGGGGCGGCGTTTTCGTTTTGGTGCGCGTTGACCGATATTTGAGGCGGCTCGCCCCCACCCGGAGACTGCCGCCGTGCGCCTGCGACTCGATCTCGATGGCCTTGTGGCCGTGCACGCCGCCCGCGCGGCGTACACGGCGCTCGCCGCCATTGACGGCGTTGCCAGCGTCGAGATGGAGCGCGGCACCGCCTGGGTGGAACACGATGGTCGCGCGGATCGCGCACGCTGCGCCGAGGCGCTCGCCGTCGTGGGGCTCACCATTCGCTCGGCCCGGGCCGAGCGGAGCCTGCCAACCCTGTAGCCCGCTGAGCACTCCATGACCATTCCAGTCGCCTTTCTTGGCCTCGGCGCCATCGGAACCCCGATGGCGCGGCACCTGGCCGGCCCCGACTTCACGCTTGCGGTGTGGAATCGCACGGCCACCACGTCCGCCAGCTTCGCGGCGAGTCACGGCGTCCGCGCCGCGGCGACGCCTGCCGATGCCGCGCGCGGCGCGAGCATCGTAGTCACCTGCCTGCCCGTCTCGCGCGACGTGGAATCGCTGCTCGACGGGCCTGACGGCCTGCTCGCCGGGCTCGCCAAGGGAACGCTGCTGGTGGACTGCACGTCGGGCGACCCGGCCACCTCGCAGCGCATCGCGGCGCGGCTCGCCGAACACGGCGTGGGATTCATCGACGCGCCGGTGTCGGGCGGCGTCGCGGGCGCCGAGAAGGGAGCGCTGACCGTCATGGTCGGCGGCGACGCGGCCTTGCTCGCGCGCGCGATGCCGGTGCTCAACGCGTTCGGTCAGAAGATCGTGCACTGCGGCGGTGTCGGCGCCGGCGACGCGCTGAAGGCGGTGAACAACGCCCTGCTGGCCGTGCACATCTGGTCGGCCGCCGAGGGCCTGCTGGCGCTTTCGCGCGCGGGCGTGAAGCCCGACGTCGCACTCGACGTCATCAATGCGTCGAGCGGCCGGTCCAACGCCTCGATGAATCTGTTCCCCGAGCGGGTGCTGACGCGGGCCTTCCCGCGCACGTTCCGCCTGGCGCTGCTCGACAAGGACGTCGGCATCGCGGCGCAGGTGGCGCGCGACCAGAAGGTGCCGTCGCCGTTGATGCAGCTGACGGCCGAGCTGTTCCGCGCGTCGCACGTGGCGTTGGGCGAGGAGGCCGACCACGTGGAGGCGGTGAAGTACCTCGAGCAGATGGCGGGAGGCGAGATCCGATGACCACGACGACGACGACGACGGCGACGACGAAGGCTGGCTCGGCACTGCCGGGCGTCGACGAGATCCGTTCGCACTTTCCTGCGCTGCAGCGCCTGCACCGCGGCCAGCGCGTGGCGTATTTCGACGGCCCGGGCGGCACGCAGGTGCCGCGTCAGGTGGCCGACGCCATGAGCGACTACCTGCTGCACCACAACGCCAACACGCACTGGGCG
>JBBQZD010000087.1:0-10205 GCA_038208045.1 Gemmatimonadales bacterium
GGGCGCACTGCGGTCATCGCCTGCGATCGCGCGGCGCTCGCGGATCCCGGAGCGGCGCCGACGGTCGCGGCGCAGGCCATCAGGACCGTGATCATGGCGGCGGAGGGTCTCAATGCCCGCCCTCGCCGATGGCGCTCGCCAGGGCCGACACCCCGCCCACCACGGGCAGCGTCACCGAGGTGCCGTCGAGGTCGATGGTGAGCTGCGTGCCCGGCGCCGGCCAGAGCGTGAAGTCGCGGTCGCTCGACATCACCATCAGGGCGAGGCGCTTGCCCGCCGGGATCATCTTGTCCGTCGGTTGCAGGCTGAAGGTGAGTGTCACGAATTGGCCGGGTGCCAGCGGCGTGCCCGTTGCCATCGCGTCGTAGTTGCGACTGCCGGTGAGCGACGCAGCGTTCTGCGCGTCGGCCCAGCCGCGCGTGATGACGCTGGCACTGCTCGTCGACGCACCGGTCCAGGGCAGCGCCACGAGCCAGACGGAGAGATTGGCGGCGGGCTTGCTCGACGCGAGTCGGACGGTGACGGTGGTCCACCCGGAGAGGTGCACGGGCGCGGCGAGTTCCGGCGTCGCGTAGATCAGGCGCGCCGAGGACTGCTCCCGCTGCGCGAGATCGGCGCCGCCGAGCGACACGTCATCCGTGAGTGGCTCGGCGCCCTGCGCGGTCGGCACGGCCGGCGTGAGCCCTCCTCGACGTGCCCCGCCCGCCGAGAGATGGAGCGTCACCGGCGACGCGTCCGGGTTCGGGTACTCCGCGTACGGCGTCGGGCTGTTGCGGTCCGCATCCTCGCGCACGATCCACGCCTTGGGTTCCCGTTCCACGCCGTTGTCCACGCCGTACAGAAATCGCGAGAACCACTTGTTGCGCATCTCGAGCGGTGGCGGGCCGCCGTGGCCGCCCTGGTGATAGTACGCCTGATGCGCGACGGGCAGCGCCTTCAGCGCCTCGTAGATGCGCACGCTGTGCTCCGGCACCACGTTCCAGTCGTTGAACCCGTGCGCCATCAGCACGGCCGCCCGAATGTTCGGCACCAGCGGCAGCAGGTCGCGCGAGGCCCAGAACGCATTGTAGTCGCCGCTCGCGCGGTCGCGGCCCCGGACGAATTCCCCGTCGCGCACAGTGCGATTGCAGTACTCGCGCCGCGCGGTGTCGCCGCTGCTGATGAAGTCGTAGAGGAAGTCGATGTCCTCGCCCAGCCAGCCACCCGGATGCCGCACGAGCCCGTTGGAGCGGTAGTAATGGTAGTACGACGTGTTGGGCGCGATCGGGATGATGGCTTCGAGGCCCTGCACACCGGTGACCGCGGCGGCCAGGGGAATCGTGCCGTTGTACGAGGTGCCGGTCATGCCGACCTTGCCCGTGGTCCACGTCGCGGTGACCTCGTCCGCGCCAGTGGCCGTCGTGAAACCCTTCGCCCGGCCGTTGAGCCAGTCGATGACCGCCTTCGGTGCGAGCCGCTCGGGCGGCCCGCCGATGGTTGGGCACCCCTGCGAGAGCCCGGTGCCCGGCGCCTCGGAGTGCACGACGGCGAAGCCACGCGGCACCCACGTGGCGACCTCCGAATTGGAGATGCGCGCGCGCGTGCCCTGAAACGGGATTGGGGGTTGCGAGGCCCGCGTGCCCGGGTCGGCCCCGACTTCCTGCCGCACGTTCCAGAGATAGTCGCGCGCGCCCGACGTGCCGGCGAAGTACGGACTGGACTCGTACACGACGGCGACCTTCAGGCCCTCGGTCTCGGTCTGCTGCTGCCGCGTGACGTCCACGTGCATGCGGTCGCGTCGGCCGTCGCCGTCGGAATCGAACTCCGTCTCCACCCACAGTTCCTGGCGAATCCATTGACTGGAGTCCTGGAATGCAGGCACCACCTGCGCCTGGCCCGCGACGAAGACCGGGACGGCGCGCACGGGGGCCTGGGCGCCGGAGACGGCGCTCAGGGCGGCAACGGCGAGCACCGCGAGAAGGGCGCGCAGGCGCGGTGACGACGTGGGTGAGATCACATCGGCGATGATCATTGGTGGCAACGTCCGGTATTGAAGGAGATCCGTGCGCGCGGGCAGCACCCGGATGATCTCACCGCGCCGCGCCGCGCGCCAGCGCCGGCCACGCCCCGATGTCCTCCACACCCGTTCCGCCCGCCCTCTGCGGGTCATCGGAGACGACAAGGGCCGCCTGCCCAGGCGGCCCTTGCCATCAATGTCGGGCACGGCCTGCGCTACATCCGCCCCGCCATCAGCTCCCGCACGATGCGCTCCGCGTGATAGACCGCACCGAGCGCCGCCTGAATGGCCCGCACGTCCACCATCACGTTGCGGCCCCGTTCGGGAAGGTAGATGTAGTCGCGCACGAGCGCGTTGATGTTGCGGTCGAAGTTGAGGCCGACGACGCGCAGGTCCTTCGTCACCGCCGGCGAGCCGGAGTTGCCGCCGTAACTGTCCACCGTGGATACGAAATTCAGCGGCGTGCCGAGGTCGAGCCCGGCGGGCGGCGTGCGCCACCGGTACGGAAGCTCCCAGTCACTCTGGTCGCCGAAGCTGCGGTTGCGATCGTAGACGCCGAAGAACGTGGTGTACGGCGGCGCAAGCGAACCATTGTATTCGTAGCCCTGCACGACGCCGTCGGCGATGCGCGGCGAGGACGAACCGTCCGGTGGGATGCTCGGTCCGTACACGGCGAAGCGCGCCCGGCCGATCTGCGCCGACAGGGCCGCTTCCTCCACGCCAATGCGTGCCTGCTCGGCGTCGAACGCCAGCACCGTCGGCATCACGACGTCCATCAGCTTGAAGACGGGTTCGCCGTTGAGTTCCCCGGCTGCGGCGCGCCGTTGCGCCGCAGTATCGCCCAGGGCGGTCGCCGCGAGCATCGCCTCGGCGGCCGCGTCGGCGGTGCGGCCGCCAAGTGCCGCGCGCGTGAACGCGTGGGTCGGGCCATAGGCGCGGACGATGTCGTCGAGCGACAACGCGAGCAGCCGCCGCTCGAGGTCGCGCGGCCAGACGCGCACGCGGGCGAGCCGTTGGCGGAACGCCGCGGCCGAGTCTGCTGGGCCGTGCTGCACACGCCACGCCCAGTACGCCGCCTGCAGCGTGGTGCTTCCCGCGGCCGTACTCGTCATCTGGGAAACGGCGGCCAGCGCGGTGGCTGTCTTCGCGCGCTGGCGCTGCAACTCGGCCATCTGGTCGAAGAGCTTGCTGTACGCGGCGCGCAGCGCCGGCGTGGCCCGGATGGAATCGGCGAGCGCACGCTCGATCGCGGCGCGGCGTCCCATGATGGCCGGATCGCGCAGTCCGTCGAGCCGTCCGCCGATGGGCTTCCACGAGTTCGAGAGCCCGAGCATCTGCACGAGCACGTCGCGGCGCTGGTCGTCGTCGTGGCTGGCATCGCGGAAGGCCTTGAGCGCGTCAATGCGCGACGCGAGAAAGCGGCCCTGCAGCGGCAACGCCAGGTCGCGCTGGTACTCGAGCTGACTGATGGTGGTGAGGCGGCGCGTCGCGCCGGGATTGCCGATGACGAAGACCGCGTCCCCCGCCTTCACGCCGGTCGTGCCGCCCCAGGTGAAGAAGTGCGGACTCGCCACCGGCTTGCCGTCGGCGCCGTAGGCGCGCATCACCGCGAAGTCGAGCGCGTACCGCGGATACGTGAAGTTGTCCCAGTCACCGCCGAGGTTGGCCACGCCGAGTTCCGCGGCGACGACCAGCCGAACGTCGGTGTAGCGGCGAAAGACATACGCCGACGTCCGCGCGCCATTGTAGAGCGGCACGGCCTGCACCACGATCGAGTCGCCGGTGCTGGCGTACTGCGCCCGGAGCCGTGCCTGGACCGCCGCCGTGGCGGTTCGCCGCGCGTCGTCGCGTGCCTTGCCCTCGGGCGCGGCGTCGCCCGCCTTGTTGACTTCGTCCGACACGTCAAGGGCGGCCAGCAGCTGATCGGCGATCATGTTCGGCAGGCGCCGCTCATCGGCGAGCGTGGCCGCCACGAAGCCCGAGTCGAGCAGGCTCTCGCCGCGCTTGCTGATGGCGTTCACCGACCCGCGCACGCAGTGATGATTGGTGATGATGAGACCGTCGCGCGACACGAACGCCGCCGAGCACCCGGGAATGCGCAGGGCGGCCATGCGGGCGCGGTCGAACCAGGCCGAGTCGGCGGAGAAGCCGTAGGTGGTGGAGAAGTACTCCGCGGGCGCGTACTCGAAGGTCCACATGCGGCCGAGGTCGAAACGGCCGGTGGAACTCGCGGCGGCGGAGGTGCCCTGCGCACTGAGGGCGGCGGGAAGGAGGGCGGCAAGGCAGAACAGGCGAGAGAGGCGCATGGCCAGTCGGTCCGGTAGACGGTGGTCGGCGTGCAGTTCCAACGCCAACAAATATACGACGGCCGGGACTGGCTGGTGCGCGGCGGGCACGCGCTCCATACTCTCCGGAACCAACCACGATCCGCCTTGGGAGACCCCGTGTCGAAACGCCGGATGCCACGCGCCGCTGACCACGACCACTCCGCTCCAGCGGCGCAGGACGGAGCGCCAGAGCCCGGCTTCTCCCGGCGCAGTTTTCTCCTACAGGCGGGCGCGGCGGGACTTGCCGTCGCCGCGGCGCGTCCCGCCTTCGCCGAGAGCGCGACCGCGCCGCCGCCGTCCGACGCCATCGGCGATTCGACGTTCGGAACCGGCATTCGCGCCCCGCTGACGCGCCGGCTTTCGTCTCTCGACCTCGGCCTGCGCTGGCGCATGCTCGGGCCGTTCCGCGGCGGTCGCGTGGCTGCCGTCACCGGCGTGCCGGGACGGCCGAACGAGTTCTACTTCGGCGCGGTCAACGGCGGGGTGTGGAAGTCCATTGATGCGGGGCGCGTGTGGACGCCCCTCTTCGACGGACAGCCAGTCGCCTCCATCGGGGCCATCGCCGTGGCGCCGTCGGCACCCGACACGCTCTACGTGGGCACCGGCGAGTCAACGCTGCGGGACTCGATGGGCTTCGGCAACGGCGTGTACAAGACGACGGACGCGGGCAAGAGCTGGACGCACCTCGGCCTCGTGGAGACGCACCACATCGGCAAGATCGCCGTGGACCCGAAGAACGCGAACATCGTGTTCGTCGCGGCCATCGGGCACCTGTACGCGCCCAATCCGGAGCGCGGCCTGTTTCGGTCGCGCGACGGCGGCAAGAACTGGCAGAAGGTGCTGTTCAAGAACAACGACGTCGGCGCCGTGGACGTGGCCATCGATCCGAGCGACTCGCGCATCGTCTATGCGTGCCTCTGGAATACGCGACGGCCGCCGTGGTACACGTACCAGCCGACCAACGGACCGGGCGGCGGCCTCTTCAAGTCCACCGACGGCGGCTCCACCTGGACGCCGATGACCACCGGCCTGCCCGCCGAGGGCATCGGACGCAGCGGCATCGCGATTGCGGCGAGCGATCCGCGTCGCGTGTACGCCGTCATCGACGACCTGCTGCCCGAACCCGGCGCGGCCGCGCCAGCAGCGGCGCCGGCAACGGCGCCCGCCGCGCCCGGCGGATTCGGCGCGCGGCCGCCGCAGGTGCCCCGCCAGGGCGGCTTCTTCCGCTCGGATGATGCGGGCGCCACCTGGACGCGCGTGTCGAGCGACCAGGCGTTGTGGGGGCGGGGCTGGTACTTCGAGAAGCTGACGGTCGATCCCCGCAATGCCGACATCGTGTACGTGCCGAATGTCGCCGTCAGCCGCACCATGGATGGCGGCAAGACGTGGGCGACCTTGCGGGGTTCGCCGGGCGGCGACGACTACCATCAGACGTGGATATCGCCGGACGATTCCGACACGATGATCGTTGCCAGCGACCAGGGCGCCATCGTGACGCGCAATGCCACGGCCGACGACCCCAAGGCCGTCACGTGGAGTTCGTGGCTCAACCAGCCGACGGCGCAGATCTACCACATGTCGGTGGACTACCGCTCTCCGTACTGGGTGACGGGGGCGCAGCAGGACAGCGGCGCGGTGGCCGTGCGGTCGCGCGGCAAGTTCGGAGAGATCTCGATGCGCGACTGGGAACCGATCGGCGCCGGCGGCGAGAGCGGCTATACGGCGGGCGATCCCCTGCATCCGGGCATCATCTACGGTGGCATGGGCAGTCGGTTCGACCTCGAGGCCAACGCGGACCTGCCGGGCACCACGTCACCCCAGGGACCCGAACCGCTGCGCGCCGATTGGTCGCAGCCGCTCGTGCTGTCGGCCGCCGACCCGCGCAACCTGTATTACGCGGCGCAATTCCTGTTCAAGTCGAGCGACGGCGCTGCCACCTGGAAACAGGTGAGTCCCGACCTCACGCGCGCTGCGCCGGGCGTGCCGGCCACACTCGACGCGGCCGCGGCGGCTGACACCGATCGCAATGGCCAGCGCGGCGTGATCTACGCCGTGTGCCCGTCGCCGTTGCTCGTGCCGATGGTCTGGGTGGGCACGGACGACGGCCTCGTCCACGTGACGCTGAACGACGGCACGTCGTGGGCGAACGTCACGCCGCCGACCGTCACCGCGTGGAGCCGCGTGACGTGCGTCGAGGCGTCGCATTTCGATTTCGGCACCGCGTACCTCAGCGTCGACCGGCACCAGCTGCAGGACTTCGAGCCGTACCTGTACCGGACGCGCGACCAGGGGAAGAGCTGGCAGAAGATCACCAAGGGGCTGCCCGGCGGCGTGTACGTGCACGTCGTCAAGGAGGATCCGCAGCGGCAGGGCATGCTCATTGCCGGCACGGAACGCGGTGCGTTCATCTCGCTCGATGACGGCGACAACTGGCAGTCGCTGCAGCTCAACCTGCCGGCGACCTCGGTGCGCGACTTCGCGTTTCACGAGGCCGACCTGCTCGTGGCAACCCACGGACGCGGGTTCTGGGTGATCGACGATATCAGCCCGCTGCGCCAGCTCAATGACGCCGTGCTTGCCGCCGACGCCTGGCTGTTCAAGCCGGCCGACAGCACCAACTACTCGCAGGGCGGCGACAACGGCACGCCGCTGCAGAAGGACGAACCGCAGGCACAGAACCCGTCGTCGGGCGTGGCCATAGACTACTACCTGAAGTCGCCGGTGACCCCGGCGGTCACGCTGGAGATCCTCGACGCGGGCGGCGCCGTGGTCGGCTCGTTCTCCAGTGCCGGGAGCGGGGCTCCCGCGACGGCGCCGGGCCGCAGCGCCGTCGCCGGCATCCCCAACACGTCGCCCCTCTGGCGGCCGGACGCCGAGCCGTTCTCCGCGGCCGCCGGCATGCACCGGGTGATCTGGAACACGAGCGGTCGGCGCGGTGGCTTCGGCGGTGGGCGCGGCGCAGCACCCGCGCCATTCACCGGGACCTTCACCGCGCGCTTGACGGTCAATGGCGCCGCCCTCACGCAGAGCTTCACCGTGCGGCCCGAGCCGCACCGGTAGGCAGGCGCCGCGCACTCCTTCACTTCGCTCCAGGACCTTCGCCATGCCGATCAACCGCCGTTCCTTCCTGACGACCTCGTCGCTCCTCCTCGCCGGTTCCGCCCTGGACTGGCGGACCCTGCTCGCCCAAGGCGCCAGCACCACGCATCTGGATGGGCTGGAGCCCCTGCGCGGATCGGTCGGCACGTTCACCGGGCAGGGCGGCACCATCGGCTGGCACATCGACGGCAAGAGCGTGGTCGTGGTGGACTCGCAGTTTCCGGCGTCGGCGACGACCTGCCTCGAGGCGGTGAATGCGCGCACGGCGGGGCGGCCGCTCGACTACCTGATCAACACGCACCATCACGGCGACCACACCGGCGGCAACGGGGTGTTCCGCCCGGTGGCCAAGAAGATTCTCGCACAGGCGAACGTGCCCCGACTCCAGATGGAAGCGGCCGCGCGCGCCGCCAAGGCCGCGGCGCCCGGCGCGCCCCCGCCCCCCACGCCGGTCGTGGCCGACACGACGTTCGACAAGATCTGGCGCGAGCGCGTGGGAGACGAAACCATCGGGCTCCGATACTACGGCCCGGCCCACACGAGCGGCGATGCCGTCATCACGTTCGAGAAGGCGAATATTGCGCATGTGGGCGACCTCGTCTTCAGCCGGCGGCATCCGGTGATCGACCGTCCGGCCGGCGCCTCCATCGCCAACTGGATCACCGTCCTCGAAGGGACCGCCGCCGATCACGACGGCGACACCATCTACATCTTCGGGCACGCCGGCCCCGCCTTCAAGACGACGGGCGGCAAGGCCGACGTGCTGTACATGCGCGACTACCTCACGGCGCTACTCGGCTTCGTGCGCGACCAGATGAAGGCCGGGCGCCCAAAGGAAGCGATCGTGAAGATCACCGATCCCCTGCCCGGCTTCCCGGATCACGGCCCGCTCACGGAACGCGTGCTGACCGCCACCGTGGACGAGCTGACCTGACCCGACGGAGATCCACCGATGGAAAGAAGGCCGCCCGCAAGGGCGGCCTTCCTCGTCCAATTCCACCATCCGCTTCGAATTCCGAATTCGCATTCCAATTCCGAAATCCGAATTCCGATTCCCCCTACGGGTTCCGGTCGTCCTCCACTGCCCCGCCCCGCACCCGTGGCTGCTTGAACGGCGTGCCGTCGCGCCGCGGCGCACGCCCAAGGGTAACCAGCGGCGTCTTGGCGGGCCGCTTGCGCTTGCGCCAGACGAGATACGCGAGCGCGGCCACCACCAGCGCTGCGACGACCACGTCCTGCCAGCCGAATCCGCTCACGAGCCGTACCCGAGCAGACGCCCGCCCTGGAAGACGGCGAACGACGCGAGCCACGCCATGGCATTCATCATCACGAGCATGAAGATGGGCCACCGCCACGACCGGGTCTCGCGGCGCACGACGGCGAGCGTGGACATGCACTGGCAGGCCAGCGCGTAGAACACCATCAGGCTCACGCCGGTGAGCGGCGTGTAGGCCCGCTCGCCGGTCCGGCTGTCGATGGCCTCGCGGAAGCTGGAGCGCAACGGCTGCACGTCGCGGTCGCTGTCGCCCAAGTTGAACACCGTGGCCATCGTCGAGACCATCACCTCGCGCGCCGCCAGCGAGGTGATGAGCCCGATGCCGATGCGCCAGTCGAAACCGAGCGGCCGGATGGCCGGTTCGAGGAACCGGCCCGCCTGCCCGGCAAACGAGTGCTCGAGGGCGGTGCCAGCGATGCGACGGTCGAGCGCTTCCACGCGGGTCGCGTTGCCCGCAACCACCGCCGCCGTGCGCTCCGTCTCGAGCGCGCGCTCGGCCGCCCCGCCCTTCGGATAGCTCGCGAGGAACCAGAGCACCACCGAGATGGCCAGGATCACCGTGCCGGCCTGCTTGAGGAAGATCAGACTGCGCTCGCGCACCGTCGTGGCCACCGAGCGCCACGAGGGCATGCGGTACGGCGGCAGCTCCATGACGTACAGCGGCCGTCCGCCCGCCAGGACGGTACGCTTGAGCGCCCAGGCCACCACCACCGCGGCGACGATGCCGAGGAAGTACAGCGCGAACAGCACAATGCCCGGCAGCGTCAGGAAGCCCACCCAGCGATTCGGGATGAAGGCCCCGATGAGGAGCGCGTACACCGGAAGGCGCGCACTGCACGACATGAAGGGCGCGATCATGATGGTCGTGAAGCGGTCTCGCCGGTTGTCGATGCTGCGCGTGGCCATGATGCCCGGAATGGCGCAGGCAAACGACGAGAGAAGCGGAATGAACGAGCGTCCGGACAGGCCGACCCGGCCCATCACGCGGTCCATGATGAACGCGGCGCGCGCCATGTAGCCGCTGTCCTCGAGCAGCGAGAGAAAAAGGAACAGGACGGCGATCTGCGGCACGAAGGTGAGCGTCGTGCCGACGCCCGCGATGACGCCGTCCACCAGCAGGGAGCGCAGCGGCCCGGCCGGCATGGCATGCATCACGAGGTTGCCGAACCGGTTGACCAGGAAGTCGATGCCGTCCATGGCCGGCTGCGCCCACGCAAACACCGACTGGAAGACCGCGCCCATCATCAGGACGAAGATCAACGGGCCCCAGACCTGGTGCGTCAGCACGCGGTCGATCGCCTCGCGCCGCCGGTCGCCGCGTTCGCCCGGGGCGAGGACCGCTTCTTTCAGCAACGTCCCGATGGCCTCGTACCGTCCGGCGACGTCGCCTCCCCGCCATCCCGGTGAGAACTCGTCGAGACGCCGGGCCAGCAGGTGCGCGTCCTCGAGCGCGTCGGGCGGCACGTGACGAGCCAGCGCGTCGTCCTCGCCGTTGTCGAGGAGCAGG
>JBBQZD010000088.1:0-10192 GCA_038208045.1 Gemmatimonadales bacterium
GTTGGGGGGGCGCCACGACCGTATCCGCCGACGTCGGCTGCACCAGCTTGTACGCGACGTCGCTGGTCGACGAGAACGACGGCACCGGCGTGGACGGCCCACCGTACACGTACAGCGACATGTCGAGGATCAGCCGCGCGACGAAGTGCGCCTTCGTTTCACCGGCAGGCGGCGTGACCTCGGCCGCCTTCAACCCGATGAACGAAATGGTCCGCGTCAGCTCGGTGCGGCCGCCGGAGCCCGGCACGACCTTGCCCTTCAGCGTCGTCTTGGGATCCTTGGCGAGCGACTTCAGGACCTGGTCCCACTTGGCCAGGATGGACGTCGCGTGTCCCTTCGGAAACCCGCTGGTGACGAGGGACCGGATTTCAGCATCAAGGGTGGCCTGCGCGCTGCGAGCCGGCGTCGAGGCCGCAATGGGCGATTCACCGATCGGCGTCGTGGAACCGGTTTGGTCGCAGGCAACCAGGCCGAACGCGCAGACCGCGGCGAGCACCGCGAACTTGCGGAAGTCGTGGTTCATCGTGGGGGGCTCCAATTGTGTCGCGACGCAACAAACAGGGGCCCGGACGACCCTCATGGCCGCCCGGGTAAATCTGAACAGCGTCGCGATATTAGGCGGCAAACATGGTTTATCCGCGCGCCAAGCGCCAGACCCGCCAGCCAACGAACGAACCTATTGCCCGCCCTGCCCTTGGAGCCTGGACCAGACTGCGGCAAAGTGCTGCACCGACCTATCTGACGCCAGGTGACGAGGCCTCTCGGGCTCAAAGTCTCCGGTGCAAGGCTCGAAACGCCGCGGCGCCCGGAACCAATGGTCCCGGGCGCCGCGCACCACTGAACATCGAAGCTCTACCGCAGTTGCCCCACTAGGGCTCGAACCTAGACTCTTCTGATCCAGAATCAGACGTGTTGCCAGTTACACTATGGGGCAGTACTCCCGATTCGCGCCGGGAGATCGAATTATACCCGCCACGAGGACCGATTCAACCCCTCGCGGGGTGAATTCGTCCTCGGCAACTCACCAGCGTCACCGTCGCCGCACGCACCCGCTACCTTACTCCAGAGCAATTCGCGCCCCCGGAGAACCGCAGATGCTCGATTTCGAGCGCCATTTCGATCCCTTTCGCGCCCATACGATCGGTCACGATCAGACCTTCCGCTCGCCCTACGGCGAACAGCGCCTGGTCTACGCCGACTGGACGGCCAGCGGCCGCCTCTACCGCCCCATCGAGCAGGCGCTCATCGAACGGTTCGGGCCCTTCGTCGGCAACACGCACAGCGAGGCCTCCGTCACCGGCTCGGCGATGACCATCGCCTACCACGAGGCCCACGCCATCCTCAAGCGCCAGGTCAACGCAGGGCCGGACGACCTCATCGTCACCTGTGGCTCGGGCATGACCGGCGCTGTCAACAAGTTGCAGCGCATCCTCGGCCTCAAGGCGCCCGAGGGACTGCGCCGGTTCATCACCATGCCGGAACGCGATCGCCCCGTCGTCTTCGTCACCCACATGGAGCACCACTCGAACCACACCTCCTGGTACGAGACCATCGCCGAGGTCGTGGTCGTGCCGCCCGACGACGAGGGCATCGTCAGCCTCCCGGCCCTCGAGGAACTGCTGCACACCTACCGTGACCGTCAGGTGAAGATCGGCGCCTTCAGCGCCTGCTCCAACGTCACGGGCATTCGCACCCCGGTCCACGAGATGGCGCGCCTGATGCGACGCGCGGGTGGCATCTCGATCATTGATTACTCCGCCTCCGCCCCGTACGTCGCCATCGACATGCACCCGGTCGGCGACCCGGAGGCCGCCCTCGACGCCGTGCTCTTCTCGCCGCACAAGTTCCTCGGCGGCCCGGGCGCCTCGGGCGTCATGATCTTCAGCACGGCGATGTACCACAACACCGTCCCCGACGAAGCCGGCGGCGGCACCGTGGCGTGGACGAATCCGTGGGGCCAGTACGCCTTCCTCGACGACATCGAGGCGCGTGAAGACGCAGGCACGCCCGGCTTCCTGCAGACCATCAAGGCCGCCATGGCCGTGCAGCTCAAGGAGACGATGACTGTCGACGCGATGGAGCGTCGCGAAGCGACCATCGCCCCGTACGCCATGGACAAGCTGCAAGCCATTCCCGGCGTGCACCTGCTGGCCCCGGGAGCGCGCCATCGCCTGCCGATCCTGTCCTTCTATGTGGAGGACATGCACTACAACCTCGTGGTACGCCTGCTCAACGACCGGTTCGGCGTGCAATCGCGCGGCGGCTGTTCCTGCGCGGGCACCTACGGCCACTACCTGCTGCACGTCGATCCGAAGCGCTCCAAGGCCATCACCGACCAGATCGACCACGGCGACCTGTCCGCCAAGCCGGGCTGGGTGCGCCTGTCGTTCCACCCGAGCACGACGACGGCCGACATCGACCATGCGCTGCACGCCGTGGCCGAGGTCGTCCGCAACGCGCGCGAATGGAGCCGCGATTACGCATATTCGAACGTCACCAACGAGTACGCCCATCGCGACGGCGACGGCGCGCTGAGGCAAAGAGTGCACGACTGGTTTGCCGCCGCATCAACCGCCTGAGCCCCTTCCCCTTCCCCTTCCCAAGCCCTGCCCCTTCCCCTTCCCAACTCTCCCCCTTCCCAAGCCCCGCCTCTGCCCCCAAATGACTGACATCCGCTATCCCGTCGGAAAGTTCGATTCCAAGGCGCCCATCACCGCGGCCTCGCGCGCGGCGGCCATCGCCGACCTCGCCGCCCTGCCGGCCACCCTGCGCGCGGCCATCGCCGGCCTCGACGACGCGCAGCTCGACACGCCGTATCGCCCCGAGGGCTGGACGGTGCGCCAGGTCGTGCACCACCTGGCCGATTCGCACCTCAATGCCTACGCGCGCGTGCGGTTGGCACTGACCGAGGACAACCCGACCATCAAGCCGTATTCCGAGCAGGCGTGGGCGGAACTGCCCGACGCCAGGGCAATGGCCGTCGAGCAGTCACTGGCGATCCTCGACGGCGTGCACCAGCGGTGGGTGGCACTGCTCGGCACGCTCGATGACGACGCTTTTGCGCGCACCGTGGTGCACCCCGAGCACGGCCGGATGCTCTCGGTCGAGTTCTTCACCGCCATGTACGCCTGGCACTGCCGCCACCACGTGGCGCACCTGACGGAGCTGCGGAGTCGCGAGAACTGGTAGCAGCAGCGAAGGCCGCCCTCCCCCGGGCGGCCTTTTCATTGCCGCGCGTTCCACGCCGCGCGTTCCACGCCGCGCGTTCCACTCGGCTCAGGCGTGCAGTGCGAGCGCCGCGCGCAACGCGTCCTCGTATCCCGCCGCCATCCGGTCGAGCGAAAAGAGACGTCGCGCGCGGTCGCGCGCGGCTGATCCTACACGTGCCGCCTGCTCCTGATCGGTCAGCAGATGGCGGATCGCGCTGGCCATCGCCGCGGGATCGTCCGGATTCACGAGCACTCCCGCGGCGCCGTCGTCACCCACCACCTCAAGCAACCCGCCGGCCCGCATCCCCACCACCGGACAGCCGCACGCCATGGCCTCGAGCACGCTCAGGCCAAAGGTCTCCACCCGGCAGGCGTGCACGAGCAGCGTGGCCGCGCTGTACGCACCGCGAAGCGCGCCGCGGTCCACGCGGCCGAGGAAGCGTGCCGACACGCCGAGTCGCGTCGCCTGCGCGCGCAACGACGCATCCATGGGTCCTTCGCCGCAAACGACGAGCGTGGGTGCGCCGTGCACCAGTCGCACCGCGTCGAGCAGGAAGTCGCCACGCTTTTCACGCGTCAGCGCGCCGACGACCAGCAGAAAGGGCTCATCGGCGGCCAAGCCGTGCGCCGCGCGAAACGCGCTCGCCGCGGCCGGGTCCGCTGCGAATGCTTCGAGATCCACGCCCTCGGCGATCACCCGGTGCGGCGCCCGGCGCATCCACGGCGCCAGGCGCAGGATGCGCTCCGCCATCTCCCGCGTGAGGAAGATCGTCTGTCGCACGCCGGCCAAGTACGCGAGCCGCGTGAGGATGTCGGACGGCGGGCGTGCCGCATGCGTGTTGTAACGGTTCACGAGCCCCACGCGAGAGCGGATGGTCGCGAGCAGGCCCAGGCGCAGGTCGCGCGGCCGGTCCACGACCAGCACGTCGGCGTCGAACGCGCCGAGCTGTCGCCGCAGCTGCCGCGCCGTTTTCCAATTCGTGGATGCCACATCGAGCTGGACCACGTCCACGCCGGCCGCCCGCAGCGGCTCGGTCACGACACTCGCGCCGGTGAAGACGCGGACAGCCCCGCCCCGCGCCGCGAGTCCATGCGCGATGTGCTCGAGGCTCACCGCCGACCCGCGATACGAGTCGGCCGAGCAGAGAAAGGCCGCGCGGAGGGCGCGCGGCGGCGTTGGGGCGAACGCTCCGGACATGGCGTGCAATCTGGTCATGATCCGGAAGCAGTCAATCGCCCGTTCCGGGTCGGTTTCCGCGCGGAAACGCCGCCAACGCAAAAGGCCGCACCCTTGGGTGCGGCCTTCGTATGAAAGCTGCCACGCGCGCCGTCATTGGAACTCTACGTCCTACCGAACGGCGGCGGGCAAATCAATTGCAATGCCAAGTGGAGCTGAGGGGGATCGAACCCCTGACCTCTGCAGTGCGAGTGCAGCGCTCTCCCAGCTGAGCTACAGCCCCGAGTACGGGATTGCGACGGTCAGCTGCTCGAACCCGTCGCACCGGGTTTTCCAAAATAGAACGAGCCCCGCCAGAGGCGGGGCCCCTACAGACAAGGGGAACCTAGTCGGATGGCGCGGAAAGTCAAGCGCCAGCGCGCCGAAAGCAGCACGCACGCTGTGGAGGCAAATTATTGCAGCGCTTGAAGATATCCTCCGGGGCGCGGAACCGACTGCCATCCGCCGGCGTTCGCCCGGCAGGGTCCTCCTCACGACGGTCCACCGTCTGCCATCTGCCATCCGCCATCCGCCATCCGCCATCCGTCCGCCCACCGTGCACTCACTCTCCTCCCCCTTCGCCGACGCCCAGCTCGCACTCCGCGCCACGCCGGCAAACCGGCGGCGCGACCGGCCCGGCGGCGAGTACGTGATGTACTGGATGCAGGGCACGCATCGCCTCGAGGAGAACTGGGCGCTGCGTTTCGCCACGCGAGAGGCCGACCGGCTGCGCCTGCCCCTGCTCATCCACCAGGGACTCGACCCGACCTACGAGCACGCCAACGACCGGATTCACTCGTTCATCCTGCACAACGCGCGCGAGCTCTCGCGGCACGCGGCGCGGCGCGGCTTGCGGTACCAGTTTGTCCTGCGCCGGCGGCCCGTGGATGACCGGCGCACGGTGGACGGGCTCGCCAAACGCGCGGCGCTCGTGGTCACCGACGCCTGTCCCACCGCGGGCATCGCCGAGCGCACCGCACGCGTCGCCGAGCGCGTCGACTGTCGCGTGATGACGGTGGAATCGCACGCCATCGTGCCGGCGGCGCTGTTCATGAAGGAGGAGTGGGCCGCGCGCACCCTTCGCCCGAAGATTTTCGCGCACCTCGAGCACGCGCTCGAGGAGGTGTCGGACGCGGGGCCGAAGACGGCGATGCCGGAGTCGCTCTGGCGGTCACTCGAGGTGGAGCGTCTCGACCTCGAGGGCGACCTGGCCGCCGACATCGCGCGCTGCGACATCGACCACACGGTGCCGCCCGCGCCGCTGGTGAGCGGGCGCGACGCCGCGCTGGCGCGCCTTAGTGCCTTCTGCGCCGGGTCCCTGCCGGCGTACGACACCCGGCGGAGTGACCCGGCTGACCCTGACGGATCGTCGCGACTCTCGCCGTATCTGCATTTCGGGCAGCTCAGCGCGGCGGAGGTGGCGCGCGCGGCCATCGCCGCCGTCGGCCGTCCTGCCGCCGACAAGTTCCTCGACGAACTCGTCACGTGGCGCGAACTGTCGCTCAACTTCTGCCTGCGGAACCCGCATTTCCGCGACCTGCGCGCACTCCCCGACTGGGTGCACCGGACCATGGACAAGCATGCGGGCGACCAGCGCGAGGCGGTCTATTCGCTCGAGCAACTCGAGCGCGCCGAGACGCACCAACCGCTGTGGAACGCCGCGCAGCGCGAGTTGGTGGCTACGGGCGTCATCCACAACGTGATGCGGATGTACTGGGGCAAGAGCGTGCTCACGTGGAGCGCCACCTATGGCGATGCCTTGCGGCACCTGATCCACCTGAACGACAAGTGGGCGCTCGACGGACGCGACCCGTCGAGCTACGGCGGCATCCAGTGGTGCTTCGGCAAGTTCGACCGGCCGTGGGGCGAGCGGCCCGTCTGGGGGACGATCCGGTCGATGTCGCTGGAGCGGGCGTACAAGAAGTTCGATGCGCGCGCGTACGAGAGACAATGGAACGGCGGGGAACTGCTGCTTTAAGCTCTACGCCGTACGTTGTACGCCGAAGGCATACGGCCTACCGCGTACGGCGTAGAGCATAGAGCAGGAGTTCCCCAGAAAGGCGCGCCGCAGCATCTTCAGCAGCATGACTCGTCTCCTCCCCAGCGCCCCAGAAATCCGAGAAGCCGCCGCGCGCCTCGCGGGCATCGCCGTCCGCACTCCGCTGCGCCGCTCGGCCGCGCTCTCCGAACTCGCGGGCGGCGACGTCTACCTGAAGCTCGAGTCGGAGCAGCTCACGGGGTCGTTCAAGGTGCGCGGCGCGTTCAACGCGCTCGCGCTGCTCAGCGACGAGCAGCGCGCGCACGGCATCGTGGCGTCGAGCGCGGGCAACCACGGGCTCGGCGTGGCCGAGGCGGCGCAGCGGCTCGGCATCGCGGCCACGGTCTTCGTGCCGTCCAACGCGCCCGCGGTGAAGAAGGAGGGCATCGCCGCGCGCGGGGCGCGCGTGATTGACGAGGCGAGCGACTACGACGACGCCATGGTGCGCGCCCGCGCCTTTGCCGCGGACACCGGGGCCACCTTCGTGCATCCGTGCCTCGGCGTGCCGCTGCTCGCCGGCCAGGGTACGGTCGCGTCCGAGGTGCTCGACGAACTGCCTGGCCTGCAGACGATCATCGTCTGTGTTGGCGGCGGCGGACTGCTGGGCGGGGTCGGCGCCTTCCTGCTCTCCGAGGCGCCGCAGGTGCGCGTGGTGGGGGCGCAGAGCGTCAACACCGATGCCATGGCGCGCGCCATCGAGGCGGGGCGCGTGGTGGAGATCGAGAACTACCCCACGCTGGCCGACGGCCTGGCGGGCCAGATCGACGACGACGCGCTGGCCATCGGCCAGGCGACGCTTGAATCGATCGTCACCGTGACCGAGGCGGAGATCGCCGGTGCCATTGCCTGGCTCTGGCTGGCCGAGGGCGTGCGCGCCGAGGGTTCGGGGGCGGTGTGCGTGGCGGCCCTGCGCAGCGGCAAGCTGCGTCACCTGACGCCGCCGATCGTCGCGATCGTCAGCGGCCGGAACATCGACCAGGCACGACTCGACGCGCTCCTCGCCGCGCACTCCTGAACGGGCTCCCGCCCTTCGATTAGCTTTTCGTACGGCGTAATACGTAGGGCGTAAAGCATAGAGCTTCCTTCCCCTCGCGTTACGCTGTACGCACTCCGCCTTCTGAACCCGCCATGACCCTCTCCGTCACCTTCCTCGGCACCAGTGCGTCGCGCCCTACCGTCGAGCGCGGCGTGTCGGCCGTCGCGGTCGTGCGCGAGGGCGAGACGATGCTCGTGGACTGTGGCGAGGGGACGCAGCGCCAGATGATGCGCTACGGCGTGTCGTTCAACTTCGGAGACCTGCTGTTCACGCATTTCCACAGCGACCACGTCATCGGCGCCGTGGGGCTGATGCGCACGATGTCGCTGCAGGGGCGCACGGAGCCGCTGCGTATCTGGGGCCCGCGGGGCGTCGCCCAGGTGATGAAGCGCGCCGATGCCTTGGGCGGCGAGCGCCTCAGCTACCCCGTGGAGATCGCCGAGGTGACGCCGGGCACCCCGATCCAGCGCAAGGAGTACGTGATCCTTCCCTTCCCCGTGGATCATCGGGGCGCCGTCGCCGTGGGCTACGCGCTGGTCGAGGAGGAACGGCGCGGCCGGTTCAACCCGGAGCTGGCACGCGAACTCGGCATTCCCGAGGGACCCGAGTGGGGGAAGATCCACAAGGGCGAGCCCATCACGCTCGGGGACGGCCGCGTCATCGAACCCGCGACGCTCGTCGGCCCGACACGCCGCGGTCGCACGCTGGTGATCTCGGGTGACACCCGTCCCTGCGCGTCCACCGTCGCGCTGTCGGCCGGCGCCGACCCGCTGGTGCACGAGTCGACCTTTGGCGACGAGGAAGCTGAGCGCGCCGTCGAGACGGGACACAGCACGGCGCGGGAAGCGGCGCAGGTGGCGGCGCAGGCCGGTGTGCGGCGCCTGGTGTTGACGCACTTCTCCGCGCGCTACTCCCGCGACCCGTCGGACCTCGACCGCGAGGCGAAGGAAGTGTTCGCCAATGTGACGATCGCGCGCGACGGCATGGAAGTGGACGTTCCGTTTGGGGACGAGGCCGCGTAGGTGGATGGCGGATGGTGGATGGTGGATGGTGGATGGCGGATGGCGGATGGTGGATGGCGGATGAACCTCGGACGTCGACCATCTCCCGTCTCCCGTCACCCGTGCTCCGCCAGCGCCGCCACCGGCACCGGCTGTCGCCCGCTGAAGCCCGCGTCGCGTTCGTGCCAGTGCGTCACCGCGCGCTCGCCGAGCAGCCAGCAGAAGTAGACGTCGCGGCCGTCGAGCGTTCCCGGGAAGTCGACGAGTCCGGTGTCGAGCGCCTTCACTTCGACGCCAAGCTCCGACAGTTCGCGCACACAGGCCTCGACTTCGGCGGCCAGGCGCTGCGCCTCCCGCTGCCAGCGCTCCGACTCGGGATTCTCGAGACTGTTGTCGTGCGCCGACAGGTCCACGTGGCGCACCGCGTCCTCCCAGTGCCCGAAGTGCGCGACGACGTCGGTCACGATGCGGCGCACGAGCGGCAACGCGTTGTTGGCCTGTGCCGCCGTGTACGGCAGCGGCACCTTCAGCGTCGGTTCCCCGCGTAATGCGCTCACCATTCCTCCCGGTGACAGTGTTCCTTAGCGGCCCGCGGTGCGTGGGGCCTCATGCGTCGCGATGCGACGGCGGACGCCCGCGCCGCGGCGGCAGCGGGCGCGCACTGCGCCGCGTCGCCTCGCGCGCGACGCCGGCGGGCTCCAGACGATGGCGAGGCCCCTGCACGATGCGCGTCTCCTCCGAGTAAAGTGCCGCCGCGTCGAAGGCGCGGCTCAGCGCCTTGCGGGCCTCGCCCGAAAACGTCGGCCCCTCCAGCCAGTAGACTCGCCGCAGCGGACCCTGCACCACGCCCACGGGCCACTCGCGGGAGCCGTCGCGCAGGGCGAGGGTGGCGCGGTTGCCGCTGGACGTATCCGTGCGCGCCACCAGCTCAACGCGTTCGCGCGGCCACCGAAGCGCGACGTCTGGACCGAGCGGCAGTCCGTCGCTCACCTCGCCCCACCACGTGGGCGTCTCGACGCTCACCGGGGGCAGCGGCAGCGTGAGCCCGCCGGCGCGGCCGCCCGAACCGGGCACCGCGAATCGCACCTGTGGCAGGCGCTCCCGCGCCGCGATGGAAAAGCTGCCGGCATTGAACGCGAAGTGCTCGAGCGCACGCAGTGCCGCGTTGCCGCGCGGAGTCCCCGCCAGCAGTTGCAGCGAATCCTGCACCGCCTGCCAGGCCGCGAGCCCCAGCGCCTCGGCGCGCGCACCCTCGACCCTGCCGAAGAGTTCCGCCACCGTCAGTTCGCTGCCGTCGCGCAGGTCGATCACGCCGCGGTGCGCCGCATGCCGGCTCAGCCCGCCGGTAATGTCGATGTCGGTGAGATGCTCGTACGACGCATACGGGCCGTGCACCTCGAGCACGCGCAGCTCGGCCGCGGCATAGGTGCGCGGATGCTCGGCGCCCTCCTCGTCCGACCCCAGCGGGTGCTCATCGGGGTGCTCGCGCGCGAAGCGCGCGGCCAGCGTGCCCACCTCGCCGTCGGAGAGCAGTTCGGCCGAGTCGCCGCTGATGAGGTCGCGGCGGAAGATGTGCTGGCCGACGAACACCGCATCGTAGTATGAGTGGTCCTCGTCGGCGACGTAGATCTCCTGGAAGCGGCCGTCCACGCGCCCCACGATGAGCGGCGCGCCGCGCATGCGAATGCCGCG
>JBBQZD010000089.1:0-10166 GCA_038208045.1 Gemmatimonadales bacterium
CGGCGTCACGGCCAGGTACATGAGCCGCTGCGCCCACGGCGCGCCGGGCGCCACGAAATCGGGATGGACCGTCTGTCCGGAGCCGTCGTAGGTCGACAGGCCGAGCACCATCGGCGTCGCGCCGACCGGGTGCAGGATGAGGGAGTCGCCCAGCTCCGCGAACTCGGACACGTTGGAGAGCGGCGTGTCCCGCGAGCAACTGACGACCGCGACCGCGAGCCCAGCCACGGCGGCCAGATGGCGCCACGGCGCACGTCGCGCACGTCGCGCGAGAACCGGCATTCCTGCACGCTGCCTGGACAGTGTCGTTCGCTCCTCGCGGTTCGCCGCTTGGCGGTCCGGGTCACTCGCACGGCCGAGCATCGTCGACTCGCACAGGGAGCGTCCCGGAAGCATCGAACTAACTTAAGCCAATTCCGGGCATGAGTCAACGAGCCGGACCCCCGGCGACGCGACCCCCGGCGACGCGACCCCCGGCTAGCGCTGGGCGCGCATTCCCTGCCGCACGAGCCGGTCGAGCAGTGCTTCGTAGCCGATCCCGCGCGCCTCCGCCGCCGAGGCAAACTCCTCGCTGCGGGCGATGTCGGGATTCGGGTTGGCCTCGAGGAAGTACAGCGATCCGTCCGGCGCGAGCCGGTAGTCGATGCGGGCATAGCCGTCGAGCGCCAGGACGCGGTAGATGCGCCGGGTGGTGTGCGCGATGCGCGTGACGACCTCCGTCGGGAGTTGCGACTCCTCCTGGAAGATGCCGCGCTCCTCCTGGTAGCGCGGGTCGTGCTTCACCTTGGCGGTCGCGATGGCCAGCGCGCCCGGCGCCAGGTTCTCGAAGAGCAGCTCCCACGGCGGAAAGACCACCGGGCGCTCGAACCCGAAGATGCCAACGTACAGCTCGCGACCGGCAATGAACTGCTCGACGATCGCGTCGCTGCCGATGGTGTCGTGGATGAAGCCGACGCGCTCCACCAGCCGCTCGTCCGAGTCGACCACCGAGGCCTGCGAAATGCCCATGGACGCCTCCTCGGTGAGACTCTTGACGATGAGCGGAAAGCCGAGGGCGCGCGGGCGCCGCACGCGGTGCTTGCGCCGGGCGACGAAGAAGCGGGGCGAGCGGATGCGATGGTAGGCAAGGATCTGCTTGGCCAGCGACTTGTCGCGGGCGAGCATCAGGCCGCGGGGCCCGCAGCCGGTGTAGGGCACGCCCAGCAACTCGAGGTAGCTCACCACGTGCTGGTCGAACTCCCGCCGCCCGAGGAACTCCTCGAGCAGATTGAAGACCACGTGCGGGTGCCAGTCTTCGACCGCGCGGCGGATGGGCAGAAGCTCGTCGAGCACGCCGAGCGTGCGCACGTCGTGGCCCGAGGCGCGGAGCGTCGAGACGACGTCGAACTCGGTCTTCATCTCGAACGCGTCACGCTCGCCGAGGCCCGCGGTGTCCTCGGGCGGCACGAGCGTCGGGTGCAGCAGCACCAGAATGCGAAGCTTCCGGGGGCCGCTCACAGGGCGATCCAGGCGCGGCGGCTGTACAGGAAATGCACCGTCTTCACCGCCAGCATGCCCGAGAAGTCGAGCAGGAGCTGCCGGTCGGGGCCGACGGCGCGAAGCTTGAGCTCGCGACAGCGGCCGATCATGTCGTTGAGCACAAGATCGACGGCAAACTCGTACTCGCCCGTCCACCGGGCCACGGTGCGCCGGATCTCGGTGCGATGCCGCCGGATAAAATGCGAGGCGCGCTCGCGACGCCCGTGCTTCGGATCGTCGGAGAAGACGCGGCGCAGCTCGCGGTCGTAGACGTCGGGGAAGGAGACGGCGTACTGCTCCTTCTTCGTCGCATAGTATTCGCGCAGCGTCATGCCGAGCTTGTTCACCGGATCGACGTGGCGGCGCGTGCGCACCGATGGCGTGACGACCGAGAGCTCGGCCATCAGCTCGTCCACGTACTCGAGCTTCCGGAGCGCCGGCCATCCCGCGTACCGCTTGCGCCAGATGGCGCGCGGCTGCAGCCAGACCGCGAAGGTCTCGGCGAAGTCTTCGTCGGGATGGCTCTGCGCGTAGTACAGGCGCAGGTGCTGCACGTACCGGCGGCTCGCCGGATTGGGGCGATACACCTCGGGATACGGCGTCGAGGAGTGTCCGAAGTGCTCCTGCCACTTGCGCCGCCGGTGCAGGCCGTAGGCGTGCTGGATGGCGTGTCCCGTCTCGTGGCGCAGGATGCGCAGACAGTCCTCCCACGTGCCGCCCTCGACCTCGAGCATCTGCTGGCGCTCGAGCCGGACGAGGCGCGGGTGCGCGAGGAAGAACGGGATGGCGATGCCAGGGACGCCGCCGGGGGAATACCAGTCGTGCGACAGCCAGACGTGCGGCCGCACGCGGACCGCGCGCCGCTCAAGCTCGGCGTGCAGCGCGCCAACCGCGTCGGCGAGCCAGGTGCCTTCCACGCGGAGCCCAAGGTCCTTGAGGCGCACGTCAAGCAGGCGCTCCTGCGTCCACCGCGCCCAGGGAAAGCGGGGGGCGCGGCCATTCGCAGACGGCACGCTCACCGCTTTTTCCCGGGCATGTGAGCGCCGTTCTGGTGCAGGACCAGCCCGGTGACCGTGCCCGTGGAGTCGCGCGTGAACGAGAGCTGCGCGTCCACGATCTTCAGGAAGAACTCGTCCTTCCGCTCGGCGAAGAGGGGAAAACGCGGCTGGTCGGTGGCCTGCGCGAAGAGCTGCGCGCCCTCCCGCGTGATGACGAGGCTGAAGGCGGGCGACAGCGCGTAGCTGCCTTCGTACTGGCCGAGCAGGTCGGCCGGAAGCGTGGTCTCGCGGCGCACCTTGGGCAGCGGCGCGAGCGGCATCGAGGCGTCGAGCAGGTGGAAGCCGATGTCGTCCACACCCTGGCTGGTGTTGGCCAGCACGACCACGCCATCGCCGGTGGCCTCGCTGTAGCCCGTGAACGTGCGGTAGCCGCCCGTGCCGCCGTTGTGCCAGACGAGGACCGCACCCGAGGGCGTCCGGAGCCGGTGCCAGTTGAGGCCGATGGTCATGACCGGCGAGCCGGCCGGCCGGCGCTCGACGTGCGTCATCGCGAGGGTTGGTCCCAGCGGCCGGCTGGCGGAGTCGGCGTTGGCGCGGATGTAGCGGAGCATGTCGTTGACGGTCGAGCGCAAGGCGCCCGCCCCGGCGAAGGTCGGCAGGTCCCAGTTCATGGCCGGCGTGCCGTCCTCCGCATGTCCCGGCGCGAGGCGCCGCTGCATGGACGCCGTAAGCGTGATGCGCGTGTCGGTCATGCCGAGCGGCTTCAGCACGCGGTTGGTGACGACCGTTTCGTAGTCTGTCCCCGCGCGGCGCGCGAGCGCCTGGCCCAGCAAGCCGACGCCGAGGTTGGAGTACTCGTACTTCTCGCCAATGCCGCGCGTGAGCGTGTAGCCGCCGAGGAACTGGTACATCTGCTCCGGCGTGTAGTCGGCGTAGGGATTGTCCGCGTCCTTCGGGGCGAAGTTCGTGGGCATGCGCGGCAGGCCGGACGTCTGGGTGGCCAGGTCGAGCAACGTGATCTGGCGGCCGTCGCGCGCGGGGATGACCGTGCCGGGCGGCAGGTACTTCACCACGGGGTCGTCGAGCGACACCTCGCCCTTGGCCACCATGTCGGCGAGAATGGCGGCCGTGAACGTCTTGGTGATGGAACCGATCTCGAAGACGGTGGTGCCGTCAAAGGGCACCACGCCGGCACGGGGACCATAGGCGATCACTCGGCGCGACCCGTCGCGCGTCACGAGCCCGACGGCGATGCCGGCAAAGCGCCCGGCGTCCACGCGCTCCTTGAGGATGGCGAGGACCGCGGAGTCGGGCGTGGCGCGCTGGGCGGCCACAGGCGCAGTGCCGACGACGGCCGCGAGGACCGCGAGGACCGCGAGGAGGAGCGAGCGCATGGGGGATCCGGGAAGGGACCCGTACAACCTACCTGATTTCCCCCGGAGTGCCCACCGCTACAGCGTCTCCACCCCGCTGGCCGTGATGCGATGCGAGAGCAGCGGCGGCGCGCCCAGATCGTCGTCGCCGATGACCACGGCCTCTGCAATGCAGGCCTTGCCCGCCGCGATGCCGGCCGCGTCGGCGGCGAGCACGGTGGCCAGCGGCTGCCCGCGCATCACGCGGTCGCCGAGGTTGACGACGATGCGGAACCCGACCGAGGGATCGACGACGTCGTCCATGGTCCGCCGGCCGCCCCCGAGCTCGATGATGCCGCGGCCGATCGTGCGCGGGTCCACGCGCTGCACGAAACCCGCGCGATGCGACGTCACGAGCTCCATCATGGCGGCCTGCGGCAGCACCTGCTCGGGTTCGTCCACGACGCGCGGATCGCCGCCCTGCGCGGCGACGATCTCGCGGAACTTCTCGAGGGCGCGGCCATCGTCGAGCGCGGCCTCGAGCACGGCACGGGCCGCCCCGGTGTCGGGTGCGAGGCGGGCGAGCACGAGCATCTCGGCGCCCAGGGCCAGCGTCACCTCGCGCGTCTGCAGCGGGCCGCCGCCGCGCAGGACAAGCAAACTCTCCTCGATCTCGATGGCGTTGCCGCAGGCCACGCCCAGCGGCTGGTCCATGTTGGTGAGCAGGGCGACCACGGGGCAATCGCGGCGCGCGCCGATCTGGACCATGGCCTGCGCCAGGGCGATGGCGCGGTCGAGCTCGGGCATGAACGCGCCCGAGCCGGTCTTCACGTCGAGCACCAGGCCGCTCAGGCCCTCGGAGAGCTTCTTGCTCATGATGGACGCGGCGATCAGCGGGATGGCCTCCACGGTGGCCGTCGCGTCGCGCAGGGCGTAGAGCTTCTTGTCGGCCGGCGCGATCTCGCCGGTCTGGCCAATCAGCGCGCAGCCCAGCCGTTGCACCTGGGCCTCGGCCTCGGCGAGCGAGAGGCGGGTGTTGAAGCCCGGGATCGATTCGAGCTTGTCGAGCGTTCCCCCGGTGTGTCCCAGACCGCGTCCGCTCATCATGGGCACGGCCACGCCACAGGTGGCGACCAGCGGGGCGAGGATGATCGAGACCTTGTCGCCCACGCCCCCCGTGGAGTGCTTGTCGATGCAGGGGCGGCCGAGGCCCGAGAAGTCCATCCGGCCGCCGCTGTCGAGCATGGCTTCGGTGAGGGCGAAGGTCTCCTCGTCGTCGAGACCGCGGAAGAAGATGGCCATGAGGAGCGCGGCCACCTGGTAGTCGGGCAGCTTTTCGGCGGCGTAGTCCACGGCGAAGGTGCGCCATTCGTCGGGGGCGATGCGGCCGCCGTCGCGCTTGCGAGCAATCAGATCGATGAGGTGCATTGACCGTGTGGCGACGCGTCCCGTACGTTCCGTGGGGCGGGCGAACCGAACGTTCGACGGCCCGTGTACGAGGGTGGCAATCAGCCGGGGAGAGGTGGATGCGTGTGGGACGTCTGGTGGTGCTGATGTCGCTGGTGACTGCCTCCGGCGCCTGGGCGCAGGGGACAGCCGAGCAGATGGCCGACGGCGACCGCCGCTTCGCGGCACGCGATGCCACGGGGGCGTTGCGTGCCTACGACGCGGTGCTCTCGGTCGATCCCAAGAACTACGAAGCACTCTGCAAAGCGTCACGGAGCGCCATCGACCTCGGGGAGTTCGACCCCCGGGAGGAGGTGCGGACGGACTACTACACCAGGGCTCGCGAGTACGCCAGCCGGGCGATCGCGGTGAACCCGCGTGACGCCGAGGGCCACTTCGCGATGGGCCGGGCCACGGGGCGCGCCGCGCTCACCGTCCCGTCCCGGCAGCGGATCAACTACGGGAAGATCGTCCGGAGCGAGACCCTGCTGGCCCTGGCCGCGAACCCGAGGCACGCGGGCGCCCTGCACGTCCTCGGCGTCTGGAACGCCGAGGTGATGCGGCTGCCCGCCATCCTTCGCTTCATCGCAAGGCAGTTCCTCGGGGGCGAGGTCTTCGGCGAGGCCAGCTGGGAGGCGGCGCAGCGGAACCTGGAGCTCGCGGTGGCGGTCGAGCCCGGCCGCATCGTGCATCACCTCGACCTCGGGAAGATTCTGGCGGAGCGCGGCGACCGGCTGGGGGCACGTGCGCAATTCGACTGGATCGCGCAGGCGCCCGTGACGGACTACAATGACGGGCACTACAAGGAATCCGCAGCCAACGAACGGAGGACGCTGTGACCAGCCCGACGGCCAACCCGGTGGATGCCGGGGAGGAAATCAGCCGACTGCAGGCCCGCGTCCGGGAACTGACGCGTGAAAAGGAGCACCTGGTGGCGGTGGTGGACATCCTGCAGGAGGTGTCGAGCTCGCTGCATTTCGTCGACATCCTGCAGGCCATCGCGCGCAAGCTCGGGCAGATGTACGGCCTGGACCGGTGCTCCATCTTCCTCGCCGGGGAGCAGGAGGGCGTCCGGCTGGTGGCGAGCTACGAGGATCCGTCCATCCGGAATCTCGTGGTGGACCTCGAGCGTTATCCCGAGCTGAAGCGCGCCTTTGCCAGCGGCGAGACGGTCTTCATTCCAGACGCCGTCAACGACGTGGCGTACCGCAACGTCCGCTCGGCGCTGGACGCGCGCAACGTGCGGTCCATCGTGGTGGTGCCGATCCGGTGGCGCCAGGACGTGATCGGGGCGATTTTTCTCCGGACGGAGCGGGAGGCCGTGCCGTTCTCGGATGCCGACGTGCGGTTCACGCAGGTGGTCGCGGAACTGACGGCCAAGGCGCTGCGCAATGCGCACCGGTTCGAGGCGCTGCTGAAGTCGACGGAGAGCCAGCAGGCCGACTCGCACCGCGGCGATCTCGAGCGCATCGCGCTGGTGGCGTTCCTGCGGCGCCTGCTGGACCGGTACGCCGGATCGCAGAATCACATGTGGGCCGAGACGCTGCTGCCGAAGGCGTCGGACGAGGAACTCGAGCGCCTCGTCGAAGTGGCACTCAACGTCGTGGCCGAAGAGGCCAAGGGCTGACCTTTCAAGAGGATGGGAACACCATGATTTCGAAAAAACTGACCACTGGCGTGAATGCGCAGGTCGGGAACGAACTGGGCGCGTCGCACCAGTACATCGCCATTGCCACGTACTTCGATGCCGAAGGCCTGCCGGCGCTGGCCCAGCATTTCTACAAGCAGTCGCTCGAGGAGCGCGATCATGCCATGCGCTTCGTGCGGCTGCTGCTCGACGCGGGCGCCGACGTGCGCGTGCCGTCGATTGCCGCGCCGAAGACGGGCTTCAAGAACGCGGCCGACGCGGTAAAGCTCGCGCTCGACTCGGAGATCCGCGTGACCGGCCAGATCAACGCGCTGATGGACCAGGCCATCGCCGACAAGGACCACGGCAACAAGAACGCGCTGGAGTGGTTCGTGAACGAGCAGCGCGAGGAGATGGCGTCGATGGACACGCTGTTGCGCATGGTGAAGCGCGCCGGCGAGAGTGGCCTGTTCTTCGTCGAGAACTTCCTGCTGCAGGGCGGGTTGTCCGAGGAAGCCGGCGCGAAGGACGCCGAGGCCTAGCCCGGTGAGCCCGGCGCGCTGGCGCGGGGCGGCGCGCTCGTGAGCGGCCCGTCGGCGAGCGCCGCGCGCGCGGCAGCCCTGCGCGCGCAGCTCGCGCGCGCGTCGCACGCGTATTACCTGCTCGACCGGCCGTCGCTGTCCGACGCCGAGTACGACGCGCTGTTCCGCGAGCTGCAGCAACTCGAGCGCGACGACCCGGCGCTGCGCACGGCCGACTCGCCAACGCAGCGTGTGGGCGCCGAGGTGGGTGCAAGCCACCTGGCCAAGCACGCACACCTCGTGCCGATGGGGTCGCTGAACAACGCGTTCAGCGACGCGGAGCTCGAGGCCTGGGCCGCGAGCGGCCGCGACGTCGCGGGCGCCGACTTCGACCGCTCGGGCTTCTGCTGCGAACTGAAGATCGACGGCGCCGCCATCAGTCTCACGTACCGCGACGGCGTGCTCGTGACGGGCGCGACCCGGGGCAACGGCAGCGTCGGCGAAGACGTCACGGCCAACGTGCGGACCATCCGCGACATCCCGCTGCGCCTGCAGGAGTCGGGCTGGCCGGCCCTCATCGAGCTGCGCGGCGAGGTGTACATGCCGTTCGACGGCTTCGAACAGATGAACGCTGAGCGCGCGGCGGCGGGCGAGCCGGTGTTCGCCAACCCGCGCAATTCGGCCGCCGGTGCGCTGCGGCAGAAGGATCCCGCGGTGACGGCGAAGCGGCCGCTGCGTTTCTTCGGGTACGCCTTCGCGGTGCCGGGCACCGCGTCCCTGCCCTTCGCCACGCAGTGGGACCTGCTGGAGACGCTCGTGCGCTGGGGCATCCCGGTGGCGCCGGCGCGCCGGCAGTGCGCCACGATGGCCGACGTGCACGCCTGGGCCGACGAGGTGGAAACGACGCAGCGGGCGACGCTGGCGTTCGCCATTGACGGCGGCGTAGTGAAGGTGAACGCGTTGGCCACGCAGGCCGACCTCGGCGCGACGGCCGGCGGCCGGGAGCCGCGTTGGGCGATCGCGCGCAAGTTCGCGCCCGACATCGCCGAGACGCGGCTCGTGGCCATCGAAATCCAGGTGGGACGAACCGGCGTGCTCACGCCGCGCGCCGTGCTCGACCCGGTGGAAATCGGCGGCACCACGGTGACCTACGCGACGCTGCATAATTTCGACCTCATCGCCGAGAAGGACCTGCGCGTCGGCGACATCGTGCAGGTGAAGCGCGCGGGCGACGTGATTCCGCAGGTGCTGGGGCCGGTGCCCGACCGGCGTGACGCGAAGGCCCCGCTCGCGCCGTACCGCGCACCCACCACGTGCCCCGAGTGCAGCACGGCGGTGGTGCGACTGGAGGGGGAGGTCGCGGTGCGCTGCCCCAACGACCGATGCCCCGCGCGCCACCTCGAGGAGCTGACACACTTCACGGCGCGCGCGGCGATGGACATTCGCGGGCTCTCGGAACAGCGGGTCCGGCAACTGCTCGAGGCGGGACTCATCAGCAATCCGGCCTCGCTGTACGACCTCTCCACCGCGGTGCTGTCGGCACTGCCCCGCCTGGGCGACAAGAGCGCCGGCGCGCTGGTGGCGGCCATCGAGGCGTCCAAGGCGCAGCCGCTCTCGCGGCTGCTGTTCGGGCTTGGCATCCCCGACGTCGGCGAGGAGACGGCCAAGCTGCTGGCACGCCGCTTCGGCTCCGTGTCGGCACTCGCCGCCGCCAGCGCCGAGGAGATCGAGGGTATCCACGGCATCGGGCCGTCCATCGTCGCGTCGGTCACCGCGTGGTTCGGGCGCACGGAGAACCGCGCGCTGCTCGAGGCGCTGGCCGCACGGGGCGTCAACGCCACCGAGCCGCGGCACGCCGAGGCCGAAGGTGTCCTGCTCGGCCAGAAGATCGTCCTCACCGGGACCCTGCCGACACTGGCGCGCGGCGAGGCGAAAGAGCTGATCGAGCGCGCCGGCGGCAAGGTGACCGATTCCGTGTCGAAGAACACCGATTTCGTGGTCGCGGGCGCCGACGCGGGCAGCAAGCTCGACAAGGCGGCGGCGCTGGGGGTCGAGGTGATTGACGAAGCCGAACTCTTGCGCCGCACGGGTCGTTGACCCCTTCTTTGATCCATATGGCCACTTCCTTCGCTCTCGACTCCACGTCCCTCGTCGCGCTGCCGCGCCAGTCCCTGGCCGCGCTGCGCTCCGCGCTCATGCGCGACCTCGGCGGCGGCTACGCCACCTACCTGCAGGAAGCGGGCTATGCCGGCGGCGAAGCGGTCTTCGCCGCGTTCCAGACCTGGCTCGCCGGCCGGGGAGGAGATGCGGGCACGGTGAGTTTCGTCGAGTTCCAGGAACTGGCCGCGGAGTTCTTCCGCGACGCCGGCTGGGGCACGATGGAAGTCGGCACCCTGAACGACGTGGTGATCACGCTCGACAGCGCCGACTGGGCCGAGGCCGATCCGACGCTCAACATCGGCTTTCCCGCCTGCTACTACTCGATGGGACTGCTCGCCGACTTCTTCGGACGCCTGGCCGGCTCGGCGCTGGCCTGCTACGAGGTCGAGTGCCGCTCGAACGGCGCGCCGCGCTGCCGGTTCCTGCTGGGGAGCGCCGAGGTCATCGGCCAGGTGTACCAGCGGATGACCGAGGGTGTGGACTACGAGCGTGCGGTGCAGGAACTCGGCTAGGGTACGGCGGAGGGCGGAGGGCGGAGGGCGGA
>JBBQZD010000090.1:0-10135 GCA_038208045.1 Gemmatimonadales bacterium
CTGAAGGCGAGCACCGAGCTCGAAGAGGAGTTCACGGGCGATCGCCTGTCGCACGACTTCAAGCAGCTCGAGCGCGTGGCGGGTGTGGCCAACGCCGACCAGCAGCTGCTGGCGCTCAAGCAGAAGATGGGCCTGCTTGGCGCCAGTGCGGGGCCGCCGCGGCAGATCGGGGCGGGCGAGGAGACGGTGAACGCCGAGGTCGAGGACCCGCGAGACGGGAAGAAGTAGTTGACCGGTCACGAGGCGCCGCGCCGTTCCGTGGGGGCGGCGCTCGCCGGCTTGGCGGTGGCGGCGCTGATCGTCTGGATGGCGGGGCGCGTCGCCGACCTGCTGCTGTTGCTCTTTCTCGCCATCCTGCTCGCCGTCTATCTCGGTGCGGTCACCGACTTTCTGGCCGCCCGCACGCGATTGACGCGCCCGATGGCCTTTGCCCTCGCGATGGGCGGCACGCTCGCCGTGGTTGTCGGCATCGGGTCGCTGCTCGCCGGGCCGGTGGTGCAGCAGACGCGCGAGCTCATCAACGTGCTGCCCCACTACGTCCCGGTCTGGGAGTCGCGGCTCGAGGAGCTGCTCATCAGGATCCCCGGCGTGGGCGAGACCGTGCACCCCGGCGAGCACCAGATTGTCGCGCTCGCCCTCAACGAAGCCCAGGGCTTTGCCGACGAGATCGTGCCGCGTGTCTTCGGCATCCTGCATGGCGCCATCAACCTCGTCTCGATCCTCGTGATGGCGCTGTATCTCGCGCTGCATCCCGACACCTATCAGGACCTGTTCGTAACGCTTGTGCCGCCACGCCACCGCGAGGCCGCACGCGACGTGATCGTCGGCACCACGCTCGCGCTCCGCGCGTGGACCTTTGCGCAGCTGCTGTCCATGTTCGTGCTCGGTACACTCACGGCGCTGGGGCTCTGGGCGCTCGGCGTCCCGTTCTGGCTGACCTTCGGCATCTTCACCGGCATCGTCGCGCTGGTGCCGTTCTTCGGCACGCTGATTTCCTCGCTGCTGCCGGCGCTGTTCGTACTCGTGGACGGCGATGGCGTGCGCGCGCTGCTGGTGGTGGCGCTCGGCTTCGTGATCCACTTCCTCGAGAACAACGTCGTGAACCCGCTCATCATGCAGAAGCACGCGGACCTGCCGCCCGTGCTGACCATCATGAGCGTGCTCATCTGCGGCAAGCTGCTGGGGCCGCTCGGCCTGCTCGTCGCGGTGCCGGGCCTGGCGGTGCTGCTGGTGGTCGTGCGCAAGCTGCTGGTGGAACGCAGCTACGGGCCCGCGCCGGAGCCGCCGCTGGCCTGAGCAGTGCCGCCGCCTGCAAGAGCCACCGCCTGCAAGAGCCACCGCCTGCAAGAGCCACCGTCGGCCGCCGGCGCCCGTCGCAACGTTACGTGGCGTAACAGGACGTTACATGGCGTAATAGCGAACGTCCCCGCACATCGTCGCGCGCGCACAATTTGGTCTTGCGGCGAGCGGTTCCCACCTCCACTCATGCGCGACGACAGTGTGCGCCACTAAAGCGGAGGGGCGACGGTGCATCTGACGTTACGACACGAACGGGCAGATCTCGGATGGTCTTTCGTTGCGTGGCAACGCGCATCGCGCCGGCACGTGACGTGGCGACTGCCGGCAATGCTCGCCGGTCTGTTGCTGACCGTGGTCGCGTGCGAACGCACTCCGCTCGACATCGGTGGGGAGCGGGCAGTGGGCACGGCGATGCCGCGCCGCGCCGATGCCGCGCCGCCGGTCGCCGTCACCACGCTGCTTGACTCCCTGACGGTGGGTGGGGTTTACACCGTGCTGCCGGTCAGTGGATTCTCGGGCCTCTCGTACCCGCGTCCGAGCGAGCGCTTGCTGTACGCCAATCCCATACGGAACTATCCGACGGGTATCGCACTGCCCGTCGGACTGCCCGTGCGTGTGCTCGCCGAAGGCGGGGTGACCTCGCGCCCGACGGCGGCGTTTGCGTCGGCATACTGCGCGCTGTACGGGGCCATGGACACCATCTGCGCGGCGTCGTCGTACACGTACACGGTCCATGGCATCGCGCGCCTGGGATCAACGTCACGTACCCGTACGAGCTCTCGACCGGGTTGAGTGTGAGATGGAAGCGGCTGGGTTCGGCATCTGCCGCGCCGTATCCGTCGCCCGAATTCTTCCGCGGGGTCATCCCGCCGCCGGACTCACTTGCCGAATACGCCGAGTTGTACTTCACGCGAGCGGCCGGTTGCTGCTTCTACCTGCCGCGCAGCGGCACCGACGCGTGGGAGACGTACGACGGGCGCTGGCGGTTTGGCGTGGTGATGGACGATGGCGGCCGCCCGGAGGCGGGCGTGCCCGCCGTGCTGCAGCTGACCGGTGAGCGCACGGACGCACCGATGGCGGCGCCTGCCGACTTCACGCTGTCGGCAGTCGACGGAGGTCTGCTCTCGAATGTGCGGTGGTGGTTCATGCAGCCAATGGCGAACACGTTCAACGGGGACTCGATTCCGTTCGTACGTGAGCCGCCGCCGTCCACCTTCACGCTGCCCGTGCCGCGCTATCCGGACGCGCAACGGACGACGGTGGTCGAACTCACGGAGTGCGCGACGCAGGTGACGTGTCGGTATCAGGCGCCGGCGGCGGGAGCGGTGGTGGCGATGGCCACGTTGGCGGATGGACGCGTGCTCGGCGCACGGGCTACGCCGGCGTTGGCGTGCGGCGTGGCAGGGGTGTCCGGCCTGCGCGCCGCTGGGCGGTCGTTGGCGGCGGCATGTGAGCCGCCTGCACCTCCCACACTGAAACTTGAGTGTCCGTCATCGAGCACTCGCGGTGAGAAGATCGCGTGCGAGTTGCGGCTTTCTGATGCGACATTGGTCTTTAGCGTGTCTGAGGTCGAAGTCTACGCGACCTCCGGTACGTCTGGGTTCTCCATTGTGCTCAGCGCCCCGGGACCAATCGCAGCTGGCGCAGTGTATCGAATGGAAGGACCGGCCGTCGCAACGACTCGGTTGTCCGCAAAGGGAACCGTCGCGTGGAGAGGCCAGACTCTCAACCTTGTTGGCTCGACCTCCTTCGTCGTCAAAGAACGGCCACGAGAACTGGACGAATATGTGATGACGCTCGCGCCGAAGGCAGACGGACCAGGTCGGACCACGAAGTTCCCGAGTACCAACCGTGGTGGGAGCACCTTGGGCCTGTACCGGCGTCAACCACCGCTATTCGATAGCCTTCAGATTGCCACGGCAGCAACCGGACCGAATAGGGGTCTTTCGTACGTTGTGTCGGTTCCAGGTATTCCGGCGTCGCTGATCAACCTGACGTTCGCAATCTTTCCGGGCGATCCATGGTACGAGGCACACCCTGTTCAGCCTGGTCCGCTCAACGACGCTGGAGTACTAATCTGCACCAGAAGCAAGATCGATGACCTTCGGTTGCAGGCCGAACGACACGAAGGCGTGACTCTCGCATCGAACTCTCACTACGGGCTCGACCAAGCGTTCCTGCGAAGGGTCAAACTCGGCGCCTTCATAGGCGCGCATGTCAGCAATGTGGCAGGTTCGCCGGATCAGATCCGTCGCCAAATGGCACTAGAACTGATGCAGGAATGGAGTCGCGAGGACGCATATTTGTGGATTTTGCAGAGAGCGTTTGACGCGAAGGATGTACCGGCGATGCTTGCCGCGTTGGGATGCAGTATCTACCTCAAGGACTAATGGGGCACATCGTGCGCACCACGTTCAGGTACTTCTCAATCGCCTTGGCGATCGCCAGCATCGGTGTCGGCGTACCGAAGGCCAACGCGCAGTCGGACAAGGACCAACACGACTGCAAGAAGGCGATACAGATTGTTGCACGCGGGAAGCCGGACAAGAAGGAGGAATGGGCATGGGCGACCGTGTTGGGCTGCGGCGCTGCAGGAGGCGTGGCCGCGCGCGACGCGTGGATGCAGGCGCGAACCGAAGTCGACACCAGATCGCTTGAGGAACTCTACAGCCGGCTCTGGAGCTTTCGCGACAGCGCGCTCTTCAATGCGGCACACGGCATCTTCGCCGATGCAGTGGCAAGCCCTCAAGGCCGGGTCTACAGCGCCATGTTGCTCGTGTCCCTGTTGTTTGACGCTCAGGACCCAACGTATGAGTTCTTTTCCAGTACGAAATCATTGGACATCTGCCGAACCGGTAGCGTGGCCGGTCGTATCGTCTCCCATGGTGGGCCGTTGCCCTCTGATGCTGAAGAGCGTACGCGCCGTGCCGCGCAGACCATACTGCACGGTTCAACGGCGCCCGCGATCGTCGTGAGTGCAGCCCACTGCGTTGACCAGGGGATCCGGATGAACGAATGGGTTCGGGCGCACCCCTACACGCCTCCGACTCGGTAGGGGGGAGGGTCGCGTTCGGGTCCATGGGCACGGGCCGGAGGCGGTGCCGCCGGTCGCCGGAGCAGTGGTGCTCGCTGCGAGATCCACCGCCGGGCCGACGCTGTCTGCGCAGCTGGGCTGGGCTACCTGTGGTCAACTTCAGACCGACGACGGGTCACGAACGAGCCTCTTGATTGAGAGCCGTTCGCGGCACTCGCCCCCCAGGCACCCGCGCGCTTTCGCGCCGCCCCGCACCCGTTCGGTGACACTCACCGATTGATCCGGCCCGACACTCGGCGCGTCCTCCGCCGGAGTGCGCACGTGCCCGATGCCCTGCTGTTCCTTGATGAAGTCGGCAAGACCTTCGGCGCGGGGCTTTCGGGCACGCGCCGAGCCGTCGTTGCGCTCGACGGCGTGACGCTCGCGGTGGGCGCGTCGGAGATCGTCGGTGTGGCCGGCGCGCGCGGCGCGGGCAAGAGCACGCTGCTGCGTGTCGCCGTCGGCCTGCTGTGCGCCGACCGTGGCGCGGTCCGCTGGCACGCGTCCGTCGCCAGCCCGCGGCACGCCGCCGCCTTCATCCCCGCCGACGCCGCATCACATGACTTTCTCTCAGTCCGCGAGGCGCTGCGCTACGCGGCAGTGCAGCGCGAACTGCGCGATGCACCGCAGCGGGTGCGCGAGGAGCTCTGGCCGGCGCGGCTCGACCTGCTGCAGCACTTCGACCGGCGGCTCGGCGAACTCCCGCTCGCCGTGCGCCGCGTCGTGGCGCTGGCCGCCGCGCTCCAGGCCGCGCCCGAGCTGCTCGTGCTCGACGGCATCCTCGACGGCCTCGACCCCGCGGCGCGGCGTGACGTACGGCGCGTGCTGCACCTGGTGGCGGCCAGCGGTATCGGCATTCTCATGGCCGCCGCCGACCTGGGCCTGCTGGCCGGCGTCGCCCACCGCGGCGCACTGCTGCGCGCCGGCCGCATCGTCGCGTGGATCGACCCCCGGCACGCGGCACCGGCCAGCGCGCTCGAACTGGCGGTCGGCGCCCCGCGCACGGCCGCCGCCCGCCTCCGCCGCCACGTCGCCGCGGCCTGCCGCCGCGACGGTGCGGTGCGCGTACCGCTGGCCGACCGCAGCGCCGAGGATGTGCTGGCCCTCTGCCGGGCCGAGGGCATCCGTGTGCTCCGGTCGCGGGTGGTCACCGAAACGCCCGGGCGGTGGACGGTGCCACCAACTCCCGGCTAGCTTTAGCGGATGCCCGAGTTCCGCCTCTACAATTCGCTCACGCGCTCGCTCGAGTCCTTCACGCCCGCCGACGGCGAGACCGTGCGGCTGTACGCGTGCGGCCCCACCGTGTACAACCCGGCGCACCTCGGAAACTTCCGCACGTTCCTGTTTGGCGACCTGCTGCGCCGCGCGCTCAAGCTCGCGGGCTGGCGCATGAACCAGGTGATGAACCTCACCGACGTCGACGACAAGATCATCAAGCGCGCGACGGAGCAGGGCAAGACGATCCGTGAGGTGACCGACCCGGTGGTCGGCACGTTCTTCGCCGACCGCGACTACCTGCGCATCGAAGGGGCGGAGCATTATCCGCGCGCCACCGACTTCATCGTCGAGATGGTGGACCTCGTGCGACGCCTCGAGCAGAAAGGCGTGGCGTATCAGGCCGAGGACGGCTCGGTCTACTTCGCGATCGACAAGTTCCCGGGCTACGGGCGCCTGTCGCGGCTCGACACGCGCGAGCTCAAGAGCGGTGCGCGCGTGTCGCAGGACGATTACGCCAAGGAGAACGCGCAGGACTTCGCGCTCTGGAAGAAGGCAACGCCCGAGGACGAGGCGTGCGGCGCGGCGTGGGACTCGCCGTGGGGGCGCGGGCGGCCGGGCTGGCACCTCGAGTGCTCGGCGATGGCCATGAGCATCCTCGGCGAGACGCTCGACATTCACACCGGCGGCATTGACCTGCAGTTTCCGCACCACGAGGACGAGATCGCGCAGAGCGAGGCGGCCACCGGCAAGCCGTTTGCGCGCTTCTGGTGTCACGGCGAGTTCCTGCTGACCGACGGCGCGAAGATGGCCAAGCGCGTGGGCAACGTGGCGAGCGTGCAGGACCTGCGCGACCAGCAGGTGAGTGCGGCGGCGGTGCGGCACTTCGTCTTCTCGACGCACTATCGCAAGCAGCTCAACTTGTCGGGCGCGGCGCTCGAGGCGAGCACCGAGGCCGTGCGGCGCGTCGGCGATTTTTCGGAGCGGCTCGCGGCCGAGCTGGCGGGAACGCCGGCGCTGGGCGAGGCGGCCGAGGTCTTTCGCCAGGAATTCGATCTTGCGCTGCATGACGACCTGAACGCGCCGCGGGCGCAGGCGGCGCTGTTCGTCTTCATCACCCAGGCGAACGCGGAATTCGACAAGCGCGGCAGCGACGAGGCGGCGCTGGCGGCGGCGCGCGCGGCGTTCGCGCGGGCCAACGGCGTGCTCGACATCGTGCCGGACCGGGCGGACGTGGACGCGGCGCTCGGCCGGTGGGTCGAGCAGCAGATCGCCGACCGGAAGGCGGCGCGCGGCCGGCGGGACTTTGCCGCGGCCGACGCGATACGCAACGCGTTGGAAGAAAAGGGGATAGTGGTCGAGGACACCCCGCAGGGCGCGCGTTGGAAGAAGGTGCGCTGAGGCGCCGGCGAGCCGCCCTAAAGCCAGCAATTGCAACGGCTTGACACGTGGCGGCGAGCTGAGTATTGTAAGAGTCTCGCGAAAAACGGCCAGTCGCTGACGTAGCTCAACTGGCAGAGCACTTGATTTGTAATCAAGCGGTTGCGAGTTCGACTCTCGCCGTCAGCTCTCGTGCGGTGGCTGGTCGTGCAGATGGGGCAGGGCCACGTTGGGCAGGGGAAGGGGCAGGGCAATTGGTGGGGTACCCAAGTGGCCAACGGGAGCAGACTGTAAATCTGCCGGCGTATGCCTTCGAAGGTTCGAATCCTTCCCCCACCACTGAGCAGCGTGCAGTGACGGCAGGGAATGCAGATGATGGCGGCGGTAGGCACGAGACGCGGGAGTAGCTCAGCTGGTAGAGCGCAAGCCTTCCAAGCTTGATGTCGCGGGTTCGAGCCCCGTCTCCCGCTCTGAGAGGCAGAGGACGACAGAGAACGACAGCGCACGACAGCGGGTGAGGGGCGGGCGTATGGATGGTATCGCCGCGATGGACGTGACAGCGGCGGTTTTTGTGTCCCGGCGGGTGCAGGGCAGGGCAGCTGCTGACGTAGCTCAGTCGGTAGAGCACACCCTTGGTAAGGGTGAGGTCATCGGTTCAATCCCGATCGTCAGCTCTGATGGTGCAGGGGAAGAGGCAGGGAACTCAGTGCATGGCGCGAGTGCGCCACGGGGACGGTCAACCGTGAACCGTCAATACGCAGGACGCTAGAGAGGTCGAGCAATGCCCCGCGACAAAATCATTCTTGCCTGCAACGACTGCAAGAACCGCAACTACTTCACGACGAAGAACAAGCGCCTGCACCCCGAGCGCGTCGAGTGGAAGAAGTACTGCCCGCGCTGCAACAAGCACGTGATCCACAAGGAGACGAAGTAATCATGGCCGTCGAAGTGGTGCCCCAGGGTCCGCTCCAGAAGGGGATCACGTTCTACCACGACGTGATGGCCGAGATGAAGCGCGTCACCTGGCCCGACCTGCCGCAGGTGCGGCAGCTCTCGGTCGGCGTGGTGCTGTTGTCGTTGTTCATCGGGGGCGTGATTGCGCTGATGGACGTGGTGCTCCAGCAGTTGCTGGTGCGCCTTCCTTCGGCGTTCTAGGAGCTTTCGTGTCGCATCGGTTTTACGCCGTCCAGACGACGTCGGGGCACGAGAACAAGGTGCGGAACCTGATCCAGCGGAAGATTGACGCGGATCCGGCGGCACCCGACGCGCGTGCCATCCGGCAGGCGCTCGTGCCGACGGAGAATGTCGTCGAGATCAAGGCCGGCAAGAAGGTCACCGTCGAGCGCAAGGTGTACCCGGGCTACGTGCTGGTGGAGATGCAGGTCAGCGAAGACTCGCTCCACACGATCGGCGGCCTGCAGGGGGTCATCAAGTTCGTCGGCAAGGAGCGCGACCCGCAGCCGCTGCGTGATGATGAAGTGCGCCGCCTCCTCGGCATTGCCGACGAGGCGGAGGAAGCGCCGGCCAAGGAGGAGATCCCGTTCCTCGTGGGGCAGGCGGTGGCGATTACCGATGGTCCGTTCACGGACTTCAACGGGGTCGTCGAGGATGTGATGCCCGACAAGGGCAAGGTGCGGGTGTCGGTGTCGCTGTTCGGGCGTCCGACGTCCGTCGAGCTGGATTATCTGCAGTTGAGGGCGCACTAGGCGGAGCGCCCGCGGCGGCGTGGTTCCTCACCGCGCCGACCGATTGCCGCCAAGGCGATGACTGAAGGCAGAGGGCAGAAGGCGGACGGCGGATGAAGGCATCCGCCATCGGCCATCCGCCATCGGCCATCCATCATCTCCGCACGATATCGCCGACACGCCGATTGTCCTTGCGTGTCCGAGGGCTACCACGACCTCGCCAATCACACCGTGGGAGTCGGCTGGGCGATGGGCGCCCGGCCTGAACGTCAGAGGAGCATCATGGCAAAAAAGGTTATCGGATTCGTCAAACTGCAGATTCCTGCAGGCAAGGCGAACCCGGCCCCTCCGGTCGGCACCGCGCTCGGCCCGCAGGGAATCAACATCATGGCATTCTGCAAGGAGTTCAACTCCCGCACGCAGGGCCAGGATACGATCCTTCCGGTCGAGATCACGATTTTTGCCGACAAGTCCTTTGCCTTCATCCTGAAGACGCCGCCCGCGGCGATCCTCATCAAGAAGGCACTGGGACTGGAGAAGGGGTCGGGTCAGCCGAATCGCAACAAGGTGGGCACCATCACCAAGGCGCAGGTCAAGCAGATCGCCGAGCTGAAGATGCCCGACCTCAACTGCGATTCCATCGAGTCGGCCATGGCGATGGTCGCCGGCGCCGCGCGCTCGATGGGCGTGGAGGTCAAGGAATGAAGCACCTCCACGGCAAGAGCTACCGCGCCGCGGCCACGAAGCGCGTCCTTGAGACGGCGTACGCGGCCCCCAAGGCGCTGGAGCTGGTCAAGAGCGGGGCGTTCGCCAAGTTCGACGAGACCGTCGAGGTGGTGGTGCGTCTGGGCGTCGATCCCCGGCACGCCGACCAGGTGGTGCGTGGGACCGTGGTGCTGCCCGCCGGCACCGGCAAGTCGGTCCGCGTGCTCGTCATCGCGGTCGGCGACAAGGCCCGCGAGGCCGAGGCGGCCGGCGCCGACTTCGTCGGCACCGAGTACGTCGCGAAGATCAAGGAAGGCTGGACCGATTTCGACGTGATGATCGCCACCCCCGACCAGATGGGCCAGGTGGGCCAGCTCGGTCGCGTGCTCGGCCCGCGTGGCCTGATGCCGAATCCGAAGGCGGGCACCGTCACGATGAATGTCGGGCAGGCCGTGAAGGAGACCAAGGCCGGCAAGATCGAGTTCCGGGTCGACAAGGGCGGCAACGTGCACGCCATGATCGGCAAGGTCTCGTTCGGGCTCGAAGCGCTCGAGACGAACTTCTCGGCGTTCATGGACCAGATCATCCGGTCCAAGCCGGCGGCCGCCAAGGGCGTGTACGTCAGGAATCTGTCGGTCTCGTCGACGATGGGCCCCGGGGTGAAGGTCGACACCACCCCCTACCGGTAATCCGCCATGAAGCGCACAGACAAGGAACGGCTCGTTACCGAGCTCCGCGACAAGATCAAGGGCGCCAGTGCCCTGTACTATACGGACTT
>JBBQZD010000091.1:0-9949 GCA_038208045.1 Gemmatimonadales bacterium
CGCAAGTCTCAGGACAATCCCAAGCGGGATTGGTACGTCTGGAGCGATACTGACACCAAGTACAAGGGCGTCCGCATCATTTTCGTGGACACCGAACTGTCGAACTGGGCCTGGGACCCGGTTTCCAAGGCGTACTACTGGCACCGGTTCTTCAGCCATCAGCCCGACCTGAACTTCGACAATCCCGAGGTGCGCGAGGAGATCTGGAAGGTCATGAAGTTCTGGCTCGACCTCGGCGTGGACGGCTTTCGCGTGGACGCGGTGCCCTACCTCATCGAGCGCGAAGGCACGTCGTGCGAGAACCTGCCCGAGACCCACGACGTGCTGAAGTTCCTGCGCGCGCGTGTGGACGCGCAGTTCCCCGGCCGCATGCTCCTCGCAGAGGCGAACATGTGGCCCGAGGAGGTGCGGCCGTATTTCGGCGACGGCGACGAGTTCGAGATGGCGTTCCACTTCCCCATCATGCCGCGCATGTTCATGGCCCTGCGCCTCGAGGACCGCAAGCCGCTCGTCGAGATCATCGAGCGCACGCCCGTGATCCCCGACAACTGCCAGTGGGCGCTCTTCCTGCGCAACCACGACGAGCTGACGCTCGAGATGGTGACCGACGCCGAGCGTGACTACATGTACGACTCGTACGCCAAGGACCCCGTGGCGCGCATCAACCTCGGCATCCGTCGCCGCCTCGCCCCCCTGCTCGACGGCGACCGGCGGCGCATCGAAGTCATGAACGCCATGCTCTTCTCGCTCCCCGGCAGCCCCGTGATCTACTACGGCGACGAGATCGGCATGGGCGACAACATCTTCCTCGGCGACCGCAACGGCGTGCGCACCCCCATGCAGTGGAGCGGCAACAAGAACGGCGACTTCTCCGCCGCCGATCCCGAGCGGCTCTACCTCCCCGCCATCTCCGACCCAGTGTACGGCTACCAGGCCGTGAACGTCGAGACGCAGCGCGGCCACGACCACTCCCTGCTCAACTGGATGCGCCGGCTCATCGAGGTGCGGCAGTCCACCCAGGTGTTCGGCCGCGGCGGCATTGAGTTCCTGCACCCGGTCAACCACCGCGTGCTGGCGTACATCCGCACGCTGGGCGACGAGCAGATTCTGGTGGTGAACAACCTCTCCGGGTCGGCGCAGGCCGTGGAACTGGACCTGCAGCACTTGTCGGGAGCCATTCCCGTCGAGATGTTCGGTGAGAGTCCCTTCCCGCGCATCGGGGAGCTGCCCTATTTCCTGACGCTTGCGCCGTACTCGTTCTATTGGTTTCGTCTGCGCTGGTTGTAGATGGACCGCCTCGCGTCACACCCCGGGATGGTCTGATGGCACGATCGAGCATCCTGTCCGACGGCCTCGTCCGTCAGCTGGTGGCGGTCGGACAGGTGGACATTCTCGTCGGCGTGCCGACGTTCAACAACGCGGCGACGGTCGGCCCCGTGATCACGACGCTGCACGTCGGCCTCGCGCGGCACTTCCCGCGCGAACGCACGGTGCTCATCAACGTGGATGGCGGCTCCGACGACGGCACGCTCGACGCCGTGCGCGACGCGCCGATGGCCGACGAGGAGATGCGCGGCTCCGCGTCGCTGCGCACCACGCACCGGGTGAGCGCCGGCCACGCCGGCCTGCCGGGCGGTGCGGCGGGCATTCGCACCGTCTTTGCGGCCGCCGATCTCCTGCGCGCGCGCGCGGTCATGCTCGTCGACCCGACCGTGACCAGCATGACGCCCGACTGGGTGGGCGAGATCGCGCGCCCGATCTGGAAAGACGAGGCCGACCTGGTACTCCCCGTGCATCCGCGCCACCGCTTCGAGAGCCCGCTGCTGAGCCAGCTCGTGCGGCCGCTCATCGGCACGGCCTATGCACGCCGGCTGCACTCCAACGTCGTCGGCGATTTCGGTTGCTCGGGTCGCTTCGCCGCGCGCCACGTCGGCCACCAGGTGTGGCACGACGAGCCGACGGTGCCGGCGCTCAACGTGTCGCTCATCGCCGACGCGATGAGTGACGACCTGCGGCTCGTGCAGGTGCACCTCGGCCCCTGCCTGCACGCCCGGCGCGCCGCGCCGCCCGCGCTCGGCGACCTGTTCAGACAGGTTGTCGGGGCCGCACTCGCCAGCCTCCAGCGCCACGACGCCACGTGGACGTCGCGCGCGGACGTGGTGGACGTCCCCGCCACGGGCACGCCCGCCGGCCTCGGCGCCCCAGTGCCGCACGCCGACGTCACGTCCATGGCCGATCGCTTTCGTTCGGCCGTGCGCGACCTCTCCCCGCTGCTGCGTGACATCATCGCGCCGGAGACGCTGGCGCGGCTGCAGGCGGCCGCGCTGCCGGGCGACGGACCCGCGCGGATTCCGGATTCGCTCTGGGTGACCACCGTGTACGAGTTCGTGGCCGCCGCGCACCGCGGCGTCATGCCGCGCGATCACCTGATCCGGGCGCTGATCCCGCTCTATCTGGGCCGCACCGCTTCGTACTGGACGGAGATCGCCTCCGTGACCGACGAGGTGTGCATGAATCGACTTTCGGAACTCGAACGTGAGTTCGAACGCCAGCGCCCGTATCTCGTGGAGCGCTGGACCACGGATGGCAGGAGGTAACGATGCTCGACTCGATCATGGACGTGCTCGGCACGGCGTGGCAGGACTTCCTCGGCGGGCTGCGCCACTTCCTGCCGCACCTGCTCGCGATGGTCTCGCTGATCCTCGTGGGCTGGCTGATTGCGTGGGTGCTGAGCGTCGCCGCGCGCTACGTGCTGCGCTGGGTGCGGCTCGACGCGCTGGCCGACCGCACGGGCGCCACCGCGCTGCTCAAGAAGGTGGCACTGCCGGCCGCCTCGTCGGTGGCGGCGTCGGCCATCTTCTGGCTGGTGTGGGCCGCCTTCATGCTCTCGGGCCTGGGCGCGCTCGGCTTTGCCGGCATTGACACCCTCACCGCCGACTTCGTCGCGTTCATTCCGCGGCTCGGCGTGGGCGTCGTGATTCTCGTGGTCGGCCTGCTCACGGCGAACTTCGCCTGGCGCGCGGCGCTCATCGCGGCGGTCAATGCCGACGTGCCGTCGGCGCGCCTGCTCAGCGCCGCGGCCCGCTGGCTCATCATCGCGCTCAGCGTCGCCATGGCGCTCGAGCAGATCGGCGTGGCCAAGACGATCATGCTCACGGCCTTCGCCATCGCCTTCGGCGCGGTCATGCTCGGCGTGGCCATCGCGATCGGCATTGGCGGCGGGCCGGTGGCGCGCCGCTGGCTCGACCGGCAGTTCCCCGAGCCGCGCGCCGACCCGGGCCCGCGGCCGGACGATCACGCGCACCTCTGAGGGCGCGCGCGGGCGGGCATGGGAACCGGCTGTCCATGCGTAACTCCCGCTGACGAACCCTGCGCGCCCGCGCGCCACTGGCGCGCGGTGCACGGGTCGTGTGCTACTTGGACTTCTTGGCGCGCGTCGTCTTCGCCTTCGGCTTCGCGGCAGACTTGCGCGAGCGCGCAACGGCCACGCCGGCGGCCAACAGCGCGGCCGCACCGGCCACTGCCCCCGCCGCCTTCACGATCTTGCGGCGCTTGACCTGAGCGGGCGTCGTCGCCTTCCAGCCGCGCTCGAGTTCCTTCTTGCCGGCCTTCGCCGCGACGACGGTCGCGGACTTCGCCACCTTGCCCGCGCGTACGGCGGTCTCACGACCCACCTTGATCGCGTTCTTCGCCGACTTCTTGATTGCATCCGTGGTCTTCTTCATTCCAGCCATGTGCACTCCCGTTCAGTGGTTACGCAACCTGCCCTTCAAGGACCGGCGGGGCCGATCCACCTCTCTAATGATAGTCACATTGGGGACGTCTGCGCGAATTTCAGTGCAGAACGGCGCGACGTCCACGTGGCGCGGCACGCCCGCCTGGTGCTTGGTCCACACCACGACGACAGCACATACGTGTGGGCTCTTCCCCGTGCGGGACGTCGCATCGAGCCCCAGATTGCCCCGCCACTGCACGGGCGCGAAGAGCACGTCCGGGTACGTCTCGATGGCCAGCACCTCGTGCATCTGCAGCACCGCATCGAGACCCGCGAATCCCTCGGAGAAGATCGCGCCGTTGACGTACACCGCGACATTCGGGCAGCATGCGGCACCGCCATGCGCGCGCCTCACCCCAAGTCCATCGTGAACCCGTCGGCGTCGAGGTGCGCGGGAAACCGCCGCCGATGCTCCTGCAGCCGCTCCAGGGACAGCACGGCGTGCGCCACCTGCGGCTCGGCGTCGCACTCTGCCACCGCGCCACCGAGCGGATCGGTCGCGAGACTCCCGCCCAGATACGGATGCCCGTTGCCGTCCGTTCCCGCGCGGTTCACGCCGACCACGCAGCAGAGGTTCTCCATGGCGCGCGCGCGCAGCAGCGTGCGCCAGGCCTCGTGGCGCGGCGCGGGCCAGTTGGCCACGTAGAGCAGCAGGTCGTAGTCCAGCTCGCCGCCGCGCGCCGCGTCGGCGCGGTTGCGCGAGAAGACCGGAAAGCGCAGGTCGTAGCAGACCAGCGGGCAGATGCGCCAGCCGCGGTGCTCCACGATGAGGCGATCACGCCCGCCCGCGTACCACTCCTGCTCGCGCGCCATGCGGAACAGGTGCCGCTTGTCGTAGTGCCGCACGCTTCCGTCCGGCATGGCGAAGATCAGGCGGTTGAACACCGCGTCGCCCTCGCGAATCGGCAGGCTCCCCGCCACCGCCGCATCACGTGCGCGCGCGAGGCCCTGCATCCACGCCACGGTCTCGCCGTCCATCGTCTCCGCGCGCGCCGCCGCGTCGTTGGAGAAGCCGGTCGTGAACGCCTCCGGCAGGACGATCAGGTCCGCGCCCGTCACGTCGGCCCGCACCGCGTCGGCAAGCTGCGCGCGGTTGGCCGCCGGGTCGTGCCAGACCGTGTCGGCCTGCACCAGCGTGACGCGCAGGTCGGCGGTGCTCATGCGCGCTCCAGCCGCGCGACGGCGGCGTCGAGGGTAACGTCGTCCTTGGCAAAGCAGAGCCGCACGAGGCGCTGGCCCGCGGGCGGCGCGGCGTAGAACGGCGACAGCGGAATGGACGCCACGCCGTGCGCGGTGCAGAGCCAGCGCGCGAACTCGGCGTCGGGCAGGTCGGAGATGGCGGAGTAGTCCACAAGCTGAAAATAACTTCCGCGTACCGCCAGCGGGCGCAGCCGTGTGCGGCCGAGCTGCGTGCGGAACGCGTCACGCTTGGCCTCGTAGAAGGCGCCGAGCTCCGCGTGATGCGCAGGGTGTGCGCGCAGCATCTCGCCGAACGCCCATTGCGCCGGCGTGAAGGTCGCGAAGGTGTTGTACTGGTGCACCTTCCGGAACTCCGCCGTCAGCGCCGCGGGGGCAATGCAGTACCCCACCTTCCACCCCGTGCAGTGGTACGTCTTGCCGAAGCTCGACACCACGAACGATCGGGCGGCCAGCTCCGGAGCACGCAGCACGCTCTCGTGGCGCACGCCGTCGAAGACGATGTGTTCGTACACCTCGTCGGAAATGACGAACAGGTCGTGCGCGCGGGTCAGCGCGGCCAGTGCCGCGACGTCGTCGGCCGTCCAGACCGCCCCCGACGGATTGTGCGGCGAGTTCACGACGATCAGCCGCGTGCGCGGCGTCACCGCGGCGGCCACGGCCTCCCAGTCCACCGAGAAGTCGGTGGCCCGCAGCGGCACGTGCACGCACCGCCCGCCGGCCATCGCGACGCCCGGGTCGTAGCTGTCGTAGCACGGGTCGAGCACGATCGCCTCGTCGCCCGGCTGCACCACCGCAAGGATCGCGTCGAAGATCGCCTCGGTGGCGCCGCTCGTGACCGTGACCTCCGCCGCCGGGTCCACGCGCCGCCCGTAGTCGGCCTCGGTCTTGGCGGCGATCGCCTCGCGCAGCGACAGCAGGCCGGCCATCGGCGCGTACTGGTTGCGCCCGTCGCGTACCGCGCGCGCCAGCAGCTCGCCGAGCGCCGTGGGCACGTCGAAGTCGGGAAAGCCCTGGCCGAGGTTGATGGCCCGCGTCTCGGCGGCGAGTTGCGACATCACGGTGAAGATCGTGGTGCCGACGGCGGGCAGGCGGGAAGTGAGCGTGGGCATGGTGGGGAAGAAAGTAACGCCGGGCGCCCCTTCCCCGCACGCGTTACCTTATGGCGCTTGGCGGACCACTGCCGCCCAGTTTCGCCACCGCGCGTCGTAGAGAGAACCGGATGCCCGACAAGCCGCTCGACATCGAACGACTGAAGGAGCTCGTCGGCCAGCCGCAGGCATCCGCCGATGGCGACGAGTTCGTGCACCAGATCGCCGCGCCGCGTCGCAAGCCCGAGTCGGTCGATCAACTCGCCGCCGCCGCCGTGGCGGCCATCGAGGCCAGTCGCGGACCGCGCCGGCAGTACAGCAGCGATGCGCCGCCGGTGATGGTGATTGATCGCAAGCGCGGATCGTACGTCTTTCTCGCCATCGCCATTGGCGTCGCCATCTGGGTGGGGTTGCGTCTCGTGCATCGCACGCCGCCGGTGCCCAGCGACCCCGTGGAGCTCGTGGCGGCGCTGTCGCCGCGCACGGTCGCCACGCCCGGCCTCGCCCCCGACTGGGACGCCGTGCGCGGCGCCTCGGAGTCGCTCGGCGAGCGCGCTCGGGCCGTGCGCATCGGCGCCCTGCTGGTCGAGTTTGAGCGCGCCTCGGTGCGCGACGACTCGACCGCGCAGCCGGCGGCCGAAGGCATCGCCGCGCTGCTGGTGAACGAGGTCGACGGCGCCGAGGTGGCGGGCATCTTCGCCGGTGGCGGCCGCGAGGCCCGCTCGCCCGAGGCGCGGCACAAGCTGGCCCCGCTGGTGCGCGCCGCGCCCATGGGCGTCGGCGCCTGGCTGCAGGCGTCGCGCGTGGCCGCGGCGGCCGGTGACATCGGATTCTTTGCCGGTGTGCGCTCCCGCGAGTCGCTCGCCCTGCTGCTCGCGATGCCCGGCATCACGCCCGACGTCGAAGCCGCGCGCGACCGGCTCGACACGCTGCTGCATCGGCGCGGACGCCCCGACTTCGCGGCGGTCGCGGACGCGCTGGCGTTGATCCAACGGGAGCTGGCGAACTAGCGGCGGGACGCGGCGTCCATGCGCCCACGCCCCACGAACGACCGCGCTATTTCACCAGCATCACGCCGGCCGCGCTCGCCTGTGCGTACTGCGCCCCGGACGGCTCGTGGAAGTCGATGTCGCGCTTCGCGCCCTCGATCATCTCCACGGCGCGGGCGTAGCGCTGTGCCAATGCCAGCTGCCCGGCACGCCGCTCGGGCCAGGTCGCCGCGGCGAACGTGACGACCATCGCGGTACCGCGCGTCTCGACCTTGCCCGTCTCCTTCGTCTGTCGAACCAGCGTCTCGGCCTCGAGCTGCGTCATCGCCCCGGGCATGACCTCCGCCACGACCACGCCAACGGGAATGCCCTTCTCGCGCCCCCTCGTGTAGACCAGCACGATGAAGCCGGCCAGCAACGCGAGCACGCCCCACTTCACCGCCGGTGACGGGTGCCGCAACGCGCCCATGACGTCGCGTGTGCCAAATAGCCCACCCGACTTCCGCGACGCGAGGTCCTGCGGCCGGTAGTCCGTGATACAGAACGGACAGACCCGCAGGTTGTTGCTTTCCTTACCGCACTTGTGGCAAAGGGGCATGGGCATGAATTGAGCGCGGGTGCGGGGGGCTGGCAATGGCCGAGAGGTCCGACCAGCGAGCCACCTATGGGCGGCCACCCGCATGCCACATGCCTGTTCCGCCTGCGGCGAAGCCCCCCTGCGACCCCCGGTCCACGGCCGGCCGCAGTGTCATCACTTGGCCGTGCGCACCGCCGTCATCGTCATCTCCATGCGCGCGCCACGCGCCAGCTCCCGCACGGCTACCGTCGAACGCGTCGGCAACGGCGCCACCGTGAAGAACTCGCGATAGATCTCGTTGAAGCGCGCGTAGTCCTGCATGTCGGCCAGGTACGCCGTGACCGCCACCACGTTGCTGAGGTCCATGTCGGCCGCCTTGAGCACCACCTGGAGATTGGCCATCACCTGCCGCATCTCCGGCTCGAATCCACCGGCCACCAGCTTCCCGGTCACCGGATCGCCGCCGGTCGCGCCCGACATGTACAGGGTGTTGCCGACGAGAATGGCCGGCGACAGCGGCGACGGCGTCGGCTTGTAATCCGGCGGCTGTATCACGCGCTTCGTCGGCGGCGCCGCGCCCTGCCCTTCCAGGTGCGCCGCGCCACCGATGAGCAGGGCGCCAAGCATCATGAGCGTTCGAGTCATCGGTGCCATTCCTCTAATGAAGCGTGGTCTCGCCTGTTGCCTGTCGTCATCCGACACGTGCCTACTTGCAGCGCCCCGCCGGCCCCGACGCAAAGTACAGCTCATTGGGCGCTTCCGACCGCGCCACGGCAATGTCCCGGCGCCCATCCGTGTCGAAGTCGCCCACGGCAATGCCGTAGGCCGTGCCCTGGGAGTCGCCGAACATCACCGGCGTGAAGCGCCGTCCCGTGCCGTCGTTGAAGTACACCGTGGACGGCGCCGTGACATTGCCAACGACAAAATCGGCAGTCCCATCACAGTCGAGGTCGCCGACCGTCAGCGCGTACGGAATAATCGACCCGTCGCCAATGCGCACCGGCGCGGCAAAGGTCCCGTCGCCGTTGCCTGTGTAGATCGCAATGCCACTCCCTTCATCAATCGCGACCACGTCGAGGATGCCATCCCGATTGAAGTCGGCCGCCTCGGCTACGCGGATCCGCGCATCCGCCGGCCCGAACGGCACGCTGCGCAGGTGCGCGAGGTCGGCGTTCCTGGCGCCAAAGTACAGCCGGCTCTGGCCGCCATTGCGATGCGGCACCAGCAGGTCAATGAAATCGTCGCCGTTGAAGTCCGCCGCGGTGATGGTCGTGGCCGGTTCCGGCGAAAACGCGACGCAGTCGGCGTCGAACTTCCCCTGCCCTCGGTTGAGGCAGATGTAGTTGAATCCTGGCGCGCGCCCGGTGCGATTGGCGGCGATGATGTCGGGCCGCCCGTCGCCATTCATGTCGGCGACCGTCGCGTTGCGCATCGGCCAGTCGGGCGAGCCGTATGTTGACCCGACCGCAAAGTGCCCCGTGCCGTCATTCAAGTACACGAGCTTGGGACTCGGCGCGTCATTGCTGATTACCACATCCAGATCGCCATCGCCGTCAAGATCCACGAGCCGGCCCGAATACGATTTGTCGGAAGCGACGCCCAGGTCGAACGACCGGCGAATGCCGCCCTTGCCATCGCCGAGCAGCACGCGGTCCACAAGCGGCCAGTGCCGTCCCTTGGCCAGCACGATGTCGAGGTTGCCGTCGCCGTCCAGATCGCCGAAGCTCGCGTTGGCGGAGGTCTCCGACGTCGTCTCGAGGAGCAGCGCGCGGTCGTAGCGCGGATACTCCACGGCGGACGTCGCCGCCGGCACGACGATCGGCTCAAACCACTTCGGAACGATCACGCGGCTCTTCGGTGACGCGGCGGCCACCTCGGCGAGAAAGCGCTGGCTGCTTGCGACCGACGCCGGGGGAGGATTCGGGTTGCCGTAGTTGTCCGCGTGGGTCGGGATCACCAGCGCGGGCAGGCCCAGCGCGCGCAACAAGCGCCCGGTGTAGTCGTAGATCTCGCGTCGCTGGTCGTTGGCGCCCACGAGCGCGATGTCGGGGCGCAGGCCGGTCATTTCGCGCTCGATGTAGTTCATCGAGCCCATGATCAGCACCTCGTGCCCCGCCATGCGCAGCAGGTACGCCATGTTGCCGCCTTCGACGTAATCCTTCACGTGCAGCGGCGCCCGCAGCCCGCGCGGCGCATTGCCCGTGATGCCCCGGCCATTGTTGTAGTAGTGCTTCTGGTCGAGCGCGCTGTGGATGTTCGGAATGACCCGCAGGGAGAACGCGCCGAACTCGTAGTCTTCCCCGCCGATGACGGTGATCAG
>JBBQZD010000092.1:0-9905 GCA_038208045.1 Gemmatimonadales bacterium
CCAAAGCCTGGAAGGAATATCATGAGCGGCCCCTTCCCGCCCCATTCCAGAAGTTCGAGGCGCGCACCGTTCACGTGGATGAAGCGCTCACGGTGCGCCGATGAGTCCAATACGACACGCGTTGCTGCCATTGTTGCTTGCGCGCTGCCGGTAGCGGGTGTCGCGATGACGGCTGCGAGGAGACTCCAGATCGCCACGACCACATATAAGGCGCCGGAATTGCGTATCATCGTAGAAGGAGATCGTGGTTGTCTAACGACAAAGCTTGTGCTGCGCGGCCACGGGGCCGCACCCATTGATGCTGGCGCACCGAGGCCGAACACGCCAGCCCAACCTGCGCGCACGCACCGTGTCAGCACCAAGCATAGTTAGCCAGGGCCCACACCGCGCACGACACTCGCCGTCGTCCGCGTAACGCGTTCCCCGGCCGCCGAGAACGTCGTCGCCCCAACGCGGAACGCGTTATGCGGCGTGCGCACTGCACGGCCGTGCCGTTTCTCTCAAAAGCGCCACACGCAGAAACCGGCCGCCTCTGGCTAACGAGAATTGTACAGCAGTCATAGACTGCAATAACCGTTTTCTGAAGTCTGCCTAATCCCATCCAAGCTCCGGCGTCCGCTCGGTAACCGCAAGACCAGAAACGACCTCCGCGTGCGCCCGCTCGGGCGTAGTTATGGCGTTAGGCTGCAGGCGGTGCCGTGTAAACGGGGCATCTCCTGTCGCCCGACCGGCCAGGAATGCGGTACGTTTGAGCGCCCAACCGACCGCCACGCTGCGCCGGCCAGACCCGCGGCGCCTCGACCGCTGATGCATCGGAGCACCTGTGTCCTCTCCCGCCATGCCGCCGGGCTTCATGCCCCTCGCGTCGTACCACGAGTACCCGGCCGACGAAATGCTCGCGCGCAGCCGCGACTTCGCCGCCGACATGCAGCGGCGGCGCACAGTCCGGCGCTTCAGCGCCCGCGCCGTTGCGCGCACAATCATTGAATCTTGCATCGAAACGGCAGGCACCGCACCGAGTGGCGCACACCAGCAGCCGTGGCACTTCGTCGCCATCGGCGACTCTTCGACCAAGCACGCCATCCGCAAAGCCGCGGAAACTGCCGAAGCAGAGTTTTACGCCACCGCCCCCGCCGACTGGCTGGCCGCCCTCGCCCCGCTCGGCACCGACGAACACAAGCCGTACCTCGACACCGCCCCCTGGGTCATCGCCATCTTCGCCGAGAAATACGGCGTGCGCGCGGACGGCACGCACGACAAGCGCTACTACGTCAACGAATCGGTGGGCATCGCCACGGGCTTCCTCATCGCCGCGCTGCACCACGCGGGCCTGGCCACGCTCACGCATACCCCGAACCCGATGAGCTTCCTGAACACGCTGCTCGAACGCCCAGCCAACGAACGCGCGGTCATGCTGGTGGTCGCGGGCTACCCCGCGCCCGACGCCATCGTCCCCGACCTGCGCCGCAAGCCGCTCGCGACCATCGCCACGTTCCGGTAACGCTCGCTCCACCACCGACTCGCTCACACAGGACCCCGCATGCCGCTGCAAGGCAGCATTCACCTCGGCGCCGTAGACTGGGCGATCCTCGGCATCTACTTCGCCTTCGTCATCGGCATCGGCGCCATGCTGAAGCGAGGCATGAAGAGCTCCAACGACTTCTTCATGTCGGGCCGCAACATCCCGGCCTGGATCTCGGGGCTGGCCTTCCTCAGCGCGAACCTGGGTGCGCAGGAAGTGATGGGCATGGCGGCCTCGGGCGCGAAGTACGGCATGATGACGGCCCACTTCTATTGGGTGGGCGCGGTGCCAGCCATGGTCTTCGTCGGCGTCTTCATGATGCCGTTCTACTACGGCTCCAAGGCGCGCAGCGTCCCGGAATACCTGAAGCTGCGCTACGACGAAAAGACGCGAACGTTCAACGCGTTCAGCTTCGCCGTCATGACGATCTTCTCCAGCGGCATCTCCATGTACGCCATGGCGAAGCTGCTGAACCTGCTGCTCGGCTGGAACTTCGACGTCTCGCTTTGGGCCAGCGCCGCCATCGTGCTGGCGTACGTCTTCCTCGGCGGCCTCACGTCGGCCATCTACAACGAAGTGATCCAGTTCTTCCTCATCGTGCTCGGCTTCGCGCCGCTCGTCTTTCTGGGGCTGCGCGACGCGGGCGGCTGGTCGGGGCTGGTGCAGCGGCTCGACCTGGTGGCGACGTCGAGCCACAACCTCGCCGGCAACGCCTATGCGCCCGGCGCCTGGGTGAGCACCTGGCACCACATGGGATCCCCCGCGAGCAACCCGATGGGCGTGGAGTGGTTCGGGATGGTGATGGGGCTCGGCTTCGTGCTCTCGTTCGGCTACTGGTGCACCGACTTCCTGGTCGTGCAGCGCGCGATGGTCGCCGAAAACGAGACGGCGGCGCGCAAGGTGCCGCTCATCGCCGCGGTGCCGAAGATGCTCTTTCCGTTCCTCGTCATCCTGCCAGGCATGATCGCCATCGCGCTCACGGCCAAGGCGGGGCAGTCGGGCTTCGCCCTGCCGGTGAAGGGCAACGCGTACGACTACGACATGACCATCCCGCTGATGCTCAAGCAGTACTTCCCGACAGGCATGCTGGGCCTGGGGCTCACGGCGCTCATGGCGTCGTTCATGAGCGGCATGGCCGGCAACGTGACGGCGTTCAACACGGTCTGGACCTACGACATCTACCAGAGCCACATCGCGCGGAACCGGAGCGATGCGCACTACCTGTGGATGGGGCGCATGGCCACCGTGTTCGGCGTCGTGCTGTCCATCCTGACAGCGTACATGGCGGCGCACTTCAACAACATCATGGACATGCTGCAGCTGGTGTTCGCCTTCGTGAACGCCCCGCTGTTCGCCACCTTCCTGCTGGGCATGTTCTGGAAACGCACCACGGGCCACGGTGCCTTCACGGGCCTGCTCGCGGGCACGCTGGCGGCGGCACTGCACCACGGCCTCACCGCCCCCGTCGGCGCGGAGAGTCTGTTCAAGGGCGGATGGATCGGGCCCCTGCTGCACACCTATCCCAGCGAGATGGCGCAAAACTTCTGGACCGCCATCTGGTCGTGGACCACCTGCTTCACCGTCACGATCCTCATCAGCCTGCTGACGCGCCGCACGAAGAGCGACGAGGAGCTGCGCGGGCTGGTGTACAGTCTTACCGAACGTCACAGTGAAAGCCACCTGGCCTGGTACCAGCGCCCGGCCTACCTCGGCGTGCTGATCCTCCTGGCCGTCACCGCCCTCAACCTCGTCTTCGCCTAGGAGGCGCCATGCGACTCGACCTCCGGCTTCCCATCGGCATCCTGTTTTCGCTCTTTGGCGCCATCCTCATCGGCACCGGCCTCCTGGCACCGGCGTCCGCGAACCAGCAGTCGCTCGGCATCAACATGAATCTTTGGTGGGGCCTCGTGCTGCTCGTCTTCGGCGTGGTGATGTTCGCGTTCGCGATGCGCGGGCGAACGCGCGGCAAGACACCCTGAGACGCCCGACGGAAACACGAAGGGCAGCCGACACCGGCTGCCCTTCGTGCATTCGGCCGCGGAACGGCTACTTCTTCTCGTCCCCCGTCGGCAGCTGCGGTACGCCCGCATCCTTCGGCGCGCGCAGCAGCCCGACCTGCGTGTAGATCATCAGCTTGTCGCGCGTGTCCATGATGTCGAGGTTGCGCATGGTCAGCTGGCCGATGCGGTCGGCCGGCGTGAAGAAGGCCTCGCCGCGCTCCATCGTCAGCCGCTCGGGCTTGTACGTCAGGTTGGGGCTCGACGTGTCCATGACGGAGTAGTCGTTGCCGCGGCGCAGTTCGAGCGTCACTTCGCCCGTGACGGCGCGCGCCACCCAGCGCTGCGCCGAGTCGCGCAGCATCATGGCCTGCGAGTCGAGCCAGCGCCCCTGGTAGAGCAGGCGGCCGAGCTTGCGCCCGTTCAGGCGGTACTGCTCGATGGTGTCTTCATTATGGATGCCCGTGACGAGCCGCTCGTAGCAGATGTGCAGCAACGCCATGCCCGGCGCCTCGTAGATGCCGCGACTCTTGGCCTCGATGATGCGGTTCTCGATCTGGTCAGTCATGCCGAGCCCGTGGCGCCCGCCGATGGCGTTGGCCTCGAGAAACAGCGCCAGCACACTTTCGAATGACTTGCCGTTCAGCGCCACCGGCACGCCGTCCTCGAAGCGCACCGACACGGTCTCGGTCTTCACCTTCACGTCGTCCTTCCAGAACGCCACGCCCATGATGGGCTGCACGATGTGCATGCCCTTGTCGAGGAACTCCAGGTCCTTGGCCTCGTGCGTGGCGCCCAGGAGGTTGCTGTCGGTGGAGTACGCCTTGTCCGCCGACATGTGGTACTCGAGGTCGTTGGCCGCGAGGTAGTCCGACATCTCCTTGCGCCCGCCGAGTTCGTCAATGAACTGCTGGTCGAGCCACGGCTTGTAGATGCGCAAGCCGGGGTTGGTGAGCAGTCCGTAGCGATAGAACCGCTCGATGTCGTTGCCCTTGAACGTGCTGCCGTCGCCCCAGATGTTGACGTCGTCCGCGCGCATCGCGGCCACCAGCATGGTGCCGGTGACGGCGCGCCCGAGCGGCGTGGTGTTGAAGTAGGTCTGCCCGCCGGTGGAGATATGGAAGGCGCCGCTCTGGATGGCGGCGATGCCCTCGGCCACCAACTGGTGCCGGCACTCGACCAGCCGCGCCTTCTCGGCGCCGTACTCCATGGCCTTCCGCGGGATCTCGTCGTAGTCCGTCTCGTCGGGCTGGCCGAGATTGGCCGTGTAGGCGTACGGGATTGCACCCTTGGCGCGCATCCAATGAAGCGCGGCGCTGGTGTCGAGCCCGCCGGAGAAGGCGATACCGACCTTTTCGCCGGCGGGCAGTCGCTGGAGGATGTTGGCCACGGATGTCCCTGGAGGTGCGGAAATGCGGTAGCGGAGGGTGCACCGCCGCGCCGGGGAAAGTTACACGAATTGGCCGGAGAATTGATGGGCACGCCCGCGGCTACCCGCCGGGATGGCGCACCCGTACATTCGACGAATGACCTTCTCCCCTCGGGGTTCCCGCCGGACGCTCGTCCTCGCCGCATTGGTGGCCGTGGCCCTGCCCGCCGCCGTCACCGCACAGGACGCGAGCGTCGGCCGCAAGGACGCGGCCACGAGGACCGTCTCAGGCGACTTCAGCTACGTCTCCTTCGACGACTCCACCGACCCGTGGCGCCTGTCGTCGGTGTCGCTGTCGCGTCGCACCTCGGCCGGCTCGCTGATCGCGCGCGTGAACTACGCCAACCGGTTCGCCATCAGCGGACTGCAGGTCGAGGCCGACGCCTACCCGCGCGTCAGCGAGAAGGTCTACCTGTACCTCAACGCGGGGTACAGCGATGCCTCCATCTTTCCCTCGTGGCGGTTCGGCGGTGAGGCGTTCACCAGCCTGCCCTCGGCGTGGGAAGCGTCGCTCGGATTCCGGCAGCTGCGCTTCGGCGGCTCGCCGGTGACGCTCTTTACCGGCGCGGTGGGCAAGTACGTGGGCAACTACTGGTTCTCGCTGCGGCCCTACGTGCGCTCCAAGGAGAGCGGCCTGTCGGCCTCGGCCGGACTGACGGCGCGCCGGTACTTCGAGGACGGCGACCACTGGGTGGGCGCCGCCGCGAGCTTCGGCAGCAGTCCCACCGACCGCATCACGCCCGAGGCCATCGGCCGCACCCAGGCCTTCTCGGCGTCGCTCAATGGCTTCACGGGGCTGACGCCCCACCTGCTGGGCACCTGGACCCTGGGCCGTGACCGCGAGGAACTGGCACCCGGACGGACGCGCACGAGCGTGACGCTGTCCGCCGGCCTCAAGCTCACCTTCTGAGCATGGCCGACCAGACCGCGCGGCCGGCCTCGCCGGGCGTCGCACGTCTGGGCGGGAACGCCATCGCGTTCGTCAGGACGAGCATCGGGTTCCTGCCGGTGGTGCTTCTCGTCCGCGCCTACGAGCGCTTTGCCGCGGGGGCGACGCACCTGCTGCCACCGGGCAGTGCCGGCGCGTGGTTGCGTGCGCTCGAGAGCGACGTTGCTCTGACGCTGTGGCTCGCCGCCGCGCTTGCGCTGCCGGTGCTGGCGGTCGCGCAATGGTCGCCCCGTGTGGGCCGAGCGATGCACCGCGCCGCACTCGTGGTCGTGGCGCTGCTCGGCGTCGCGCTGGCGCAGTACTTCGCGGTCACGCTCGTGCCGCTCGGTGCCGACCTGCTGGGCTACTCGTGGACCGAGGTGCGCGAGACGGCCATGTCGTCGAGCGGTGTGTCGCTGCTCTCGCTCGTGCCCTTTGTGGTGGCCGCGGCGGCCGCGTGGATCATCACCGGCCTGGCACAACGGCTGCCCATCGGGCGCGTCGGCGCTGCGGTATTCGGGCTGGTCGCGGTCATCGCCGCCGCCGTCCCGTCGTTGCTGACACTTCCGCCCTCAGCCTTCGTGTCGGATACCGGCTACTACCTGGCCGACAACAAGACGGCTTCATTCGGCCGCAGCATTGCGAGGCACCTGGCGTCGCAGTGGCGGAGCGGCGACGCGACGCTGGCGGGCTACCCGTTGATGCATCGCGTGGCATACGACGACGTGCTGGGCCCGCGATTCACGCTCGGTGCGCAAAAGCCGAACTTCGTCTTCGTCATCGTGGAAGGCCTCGGCCGCGACTTCACGGGGCCCAACGCCGAATACGGCGGGTTCACCCCCTTCCTCGATTCGCTCGCCGGCCGCAGCCTGAGCTGGGACAACTTCCTCAGCACGTCGGGACGCACCTTCGGCATCCTGCCCTCGCTGCTTGGCTCGCTGCCCTTTGGCGAGAGCGGGTTCATGGAGCTGGGCTCTGGCATGCCGTACCACGAGACGCTCGGGACGGTGCTGAAGGCGCAGGGCTACACCACGAACTACTTCACGGGCAGCAACGGCCACTTCGACAACATCGACGTCTTCATGGAGCGGCAGGGGGTGGACCGCTTCGTGGACGAGTCGCAGTTCGGCGCGGGCTACGTGAAGGAGCCGGGCAACGCCGACGCCGCGGCGTTGCGCGCGCGACTCCTCAAGCGCTAGCATCGTACCTGATGAGCCCTTCCGTGACCGCCCCGACCAGCGCCCTGCGCGAACGTTTCCTAGCCTCCGCGCGTGGCGCGGTGGAGCGCCTCGGGGAATTCGCGACCCAGCTCAAGGCCGATCCGCTCGACGCGCGGGTGCTCGACGGGCTGCGTCGCGACCTGCACCGGTTGCGGGGCAGCGCCGGCTCCTACGGTTTCGCGGACGCCGGCGAGCGACTCGGCGTGATGCAGCAGCGGGTGGGCACGTGGATCGTCGACACCGCGCTGGAGCCCGAGCTGCGGTCGGCGCTGGTGCGGCGGCTCGCCGACGCGCTCAAGGTGGATTTTGGCGCTGCGGCCGGCGCAGCGGCCAATCTGGCCGACCGTGAAGTCTGGTGCATCGATCCGCCCGCGGGCCACGTGGCTGACTGGAGCCGGTTCGCGCCGGCCACGGGCTTGCGCTTCGTCGTCATGACGGCCGCCGACTTCCAAGCGCATATCCGCAAGCGCGAGCGGCCCTGGGCGGTGATGGCACCGGCCGACGTCGGACGGTCGCTGCAGGTGCCCGACGGCCTGCCGCTGCTGCTGCTGGCCGATCCGCTGCGCTCCATCACGACGCCGGGGACGTCCTTCGGCGCCGTCACCGTGGTTGACCAGGACATCGCGCCGGGCGACCTCGAAATCATCATCCAGCGGCTCGTCGAGCGCACGTCGGTGGTGGGCGGTTCGGTGCTCGTGCTCGACGACGACCCGATGATCCTGCTGCTCACCAAGGCGATCAGCGAGGACGCCGGCCTGCGGACGGTCACGCTGGGCGATCCGTCACTGTTGGTCGAGACGCTCGAGCGCGAGCGGCCGAGCGTGCTGCTGATGGACGTGCAGTTGCCGGGCACTACCGGCTTCGAGCTCACGCGCATGCTGCGGGCCGATCCGGACTGGAGCGGATTGCCCATTATCCTGTTCTCCGGCGACACCGGCAAGGACGTGCGCGAGGAATCCGTCGCCGCCGGCGCCGACGGATTTCTCCCGAAGCCCGTGGCGCCTGCCGAGCTGCGTGCGCAGCTGCTGGCGCGCGTTGAGCAGGTGCGCCAGCTGCGCCTGGCCAGCGGTCGCAGTCCGGCGACCGGACTGCCGGAACGCGAGATGGGACTGCGCGAGGCCGATCGCCTGTTCGGCGCGATGCGGCGCGAGGGTGGCACGCTGAGTGCCGCGATGATCCGTCTTGCGGATCCGGCCGACGACCTTCGCTGGCCGTTTCTCTGCGCGCTCATTGCGCGCGCGCTGAACGCGACGGGCGCGGCGGTGGCGCACTTCGACGACGTGTCGCTCGTGGCGACGGTGCGCGATGGGTTCAACGAGTTGCTGCGGGCGCTCGAGACGGTGCGCCGCGACGAGCCGGACAATCCGCCGTGGGTCGCGGGGTTCGCCGAGGCGTCGAGCGTGGGTGCGCCGCACGCGGAGGAACTGTGGTATGCGGCCTCGGATGCCGCAGCCACCGCCATCGTCAAGGGCGAGGAGGCCCACCGCTGGACGCGCGAGGACTCGACGCGCGCCCCGGACGTGATCATCGTCGAGGACGACGAGGCGCTGTCGGACCTGCTCGAGTATGCCCTGCGCCACGACGGCTACACGTTCCGGGTGCTGCGCACCGGGCCCGAGGCCCTCGAGGCGCTCCGGGCGCTGCCGGTGGGCGCCACCAAGCCGCTCATCCTGCTCGATCTCGACCTGCCCGGACTCGACGGACACGCGATCCACGAGCGGTTGCGCATCGAGCGCCCGCGCGATTTCGTGGTGGTCTTCGTCAGCGTGCACGGCGGCGACGCCGACCAGGTGCGCGCCCTGCGCGCCGGCGCCACCGACTACCTCACCAAGCCGGTGAGTCTGCGCGTGCTGATGGCCAAGCTGCCCCGCTGGGTGCGCCAGCCGCGGAGCGGCCGGTGACGCTGCTCGGCGTGCTCGGCGTCGTCGCCGTCGCGCAGGCCATCTTCGTGCTGCTGCTGTCGGTTTTCGTGCTCGTGCGCCGTGGCAGCATGGGACGCCGCGCCGAGCGGGTGCGCGAGGCGCGCGCGCGCACCGGCCTGCCGCTGGTGCACTGGCTGTCGGGTGATGGCGCGGCGGGGCGCATCGCCGACGCCCTGCGCGTGATGCCCTCGGACGCGGCGCTCGCCTTCGCCACCGAGCTGTTCGACACGCGCATCCCCGTGTCCATGCGCGCCGGCTTCGGCCAGACCATGCGCCAGGAGCCGTGGGTGCTCTGGGCGCTGCGTGGCGCCACGAGCCTGCGGTGGTGGCGCCGGCTCGACGCGGCGCGCGCGCTCCGCATCGCCGGCACGCTCGCCGACTCGGCGCGGTTGCGTCCGCTGCTCGAAGACGAACATCCCGCCGTGCGGCTGGCCGGCGCGCAGGCGCTGGCGGCGGTGGACGATCCGGAACTCGTGCGGCTCGCGATTGCCCGCTATCCCGAGGAGGCGCTGGCCGTGCGCTTCTTCATGACGAGCACACTCAAGACGGCGTGGCGGCTGGCCGAGCAGCCATTGATGGCGGCGCTCGCGTCGGAGGCACCTCCCGACGATCTCTCCGCCTGGCTCAACCTTGCCGAGTCGCTCGGCTTGCCATCCCTGCGGGAGTGGGTGACGGCGCTCGCGACCCATCCAAGCCCCGAGGTGCGGGCACCCGCAGCCCGCGCGTTACGCCGGTACCCCCATGCTGAGTCGGTGGCGGCGGCCATCGCGCTGCTCGACGATCCGCAGGATTTCGTGCGCGCGGCCGCGGCGCAGGCGCTTGGCGCGCTGCGGGCCAGCGAGGCGCAGTCGCAACTCGAGCGCGGCCTCCTCGACCCGTCGTGGTGG
>JBBQZD010000093.1:0-9895 GCA_038208045.1 Gemmatimonadales bacterium
GCCGGCTCCGCGCAACCCGCACAGCACCGCCAGGACCCGCGCCGCGCGCCACTGAAGGGCGGCGCGTTCGTTCAGTGGCGCCATCTCCAGCCGGTGATCGAGCAGCCGGATGATGCGCCGGCGCTGGGGCTCATCGGCACTCACCGCGAGCGCCCTCGACCACTGGCGCGCCGACCACTCGGCGATGGCGCGACGCGCAGCTCGTACGAGCGCCGCATCCACCGCGAGCGCGTCGTTCGACGCGCCACGCAGCAGGGCCACCGCGACCGCATCGTCGTCGCGCGGTTGATGCCCTGCGTGCGCCGCCAGCAGTTGCACCGATCCATCGGGCGCGCGAATCGCCGCGACCCATCCGGCCCGGTCGCCACGGACCGCGGCCACGCGGTCGCGCGGCCAGCGATCGGTGCTCGCGACGCCGAGCCCCGCGCCGAGTTTCGCACCGAGCCTCGCGCCGCGCCTCGCGCCGCGCCTCGCGCCGAGCCCCGCACCGAGCCTCGCGCCGTTGCTCGCACCCTGCCGGTGCAACGCCTCGCCCCGCGCGTCCGCCCACGGCCGCACCAGATCCACGAGCGCCTCGCGCGCCACCGCGGGAGCCAGACTCTCGATCATCTGACCATGCTTGCGCGCGAGTCGAGCCGGCATGGCGAGCAACCGCTCGGCGGCAGCGGGCGGGTGCAGCGCGTACACGGCCACGCGGGCATGCCGCGCGCCCAGCCGCGCGGCGCGGCCTTCGCGCTGCGTCGCGCGCGCCGGCGTCCACGGCTGGTCCAGATGCACGATGACCGAGGCCAGTCGCAGGTCCACTCCTTCGCCAAGCAGGTCGGTAGCGAGCACGAGGTGCAGCGGGCAGGCCGCGTCCAACGGCTCGGACTCGGCCAGCATCGCGAGCAACGTGCGGCGGTCCATGCCGCCGCCCGCCGATCGCACCCCCCGCGCACTGACCGCCACCACGCCCGTCAGGTGTCGCAGTGCGCGCCACAGCGCCGTGATGGTCGCCTCGAAGCGCGAGAAGGCGACGATGCACTCGCTGCGATGCCGGTGCATCAGCCGGACGAGCCACGCGGCGCGCGCGTCGGTGTCGGCGCGTTCGCGGGCCCTGCACGCCGCGCGCAGTGCGTCGAGCGCACCGCGATGGGCGAGCAGGTGCTGCCGGGCCAGCGGCAGGTCGCGGTCGGCCGACTCGTCGAACAGGCCGGCCATCACCAGCTGTGACGCATCGTCTCCGATGGTCCACGCGCGCAGCTCGGCGCGCGTGGGCCAGCGTCCCGCGGCCAGCGCGTCGTCCAGTGCCGCGCCGCGGTGCGCGGCACGCCGCGCCGTCGCACCAAGCGCGGCCACGCTCGACGCCCACGCGAGCGCGAGTCCCTGCCGGGTGAGCGCCGCGGCCACGCGACCGTCCTGCGCCGGGAGCGGCGGCGGCAGGGTGCGCAGGGCCGCCGCGATGCCGCGGGCGGGCGGCAGGCGCGCCCACTCGACCGGCGCGAGCATCGGCACCAGCGTCGCATCGGCATCGCGCCGCACGACCAGTCGCGCAACGTCACGATCCGGCAGCGCCGCCGCCCGCGCGCCCAGGAACAGCGCGAGCACGGCATCGCGGTCTTCGCGGCGATTGTGCACGGGCGTGGCCGAGATGAGCAGTACCTCGCGGCCAAGCGCGAGCGACGCGGCACGGCCGTAGCGCGCGGCTCCCGGGTTTCGCAGGTGGTGCGCCTCATCCACGATCAGCAGGCGCTCGTTGCGCACCGATGCGGCGCGCCGGCTGAGCGCCTCCAGCGAGACGAACCGGACAGCGACGCCCGCGCGCCGCGCCGAGGAGAGCCACTGCGCGCGCAGCGCGGCCGGCGCGGCCACGATGGCGCCGCCCCGCGCGCGAGCCACGGCGAGTGCAACGAACGTCTTGCCAAGCCCCGGCGCGTCGGCCAGCAATGCGCCCCCGAACTGGTCGAGCGCGGCGAGCAACCGATGGGCGGCCTCGACCTGATGCGGCCTCAGCGTGACCGCGCCCAGTGCGGCGTCCACCGGCATCCGGCGCGCGAGCACAGCCGAAGCGATGTGCGCGCGTACCGCTACGAGTGCATCCACGTGAACAGCGGCTCCACCGTGGCACCGGACAATTGGAACGCCCGCAGCGAAAGTTCATGCAGTTCTGCGGCCGACGGCACATCACCGCGCCGCGCCGCCGCCCCGGCCGGCGCGAGCAGGCGGCGGGCGGCCGGCCAGTCGTGCGGCACTGGCAGCCGTGACATGGTCCAGCCGAGGAACCGCCGGTAGCCGCCGCGCGCGGGTTCCGCGACGACGGCAAGCCACGCCGTGGCGAGTGGCGCGTTGAGCCAGGCGGCGAGCGCGTCGGCGTCCTGCGCCGTGGGAGCTGGCACCACGTAGCAGGTGTTGAGCGGCACCACCGGGTCGTCCGGCGCGAGCACGGCGGCGCGCGGCGTGCGGCCGAGGTCACCCCAGACCACACGCCACCGCGGCGCGGCGGCCTCGAGCCGGAACAGGGACCACCAGCGGTCGCGCGAGCGGGCATCGGCGCGCCGCCCGAGCGCCACGCGCCAATGCGACAGCCACTTTGCCGCGTGCGGCGGCAGCGAGGGCAGGGGCAACTTCGCCGCGTCGTGCGTCCAGATGATCGCCGTGGCCGGCCGGCGCGGCGTGAAGTCGGCAAGATCCTCGCCGCGGAGCACCGGACGCAGCAACGCGCGCTCGACCTGGCCGCGGCGGCCGATGCCCTCGATGTCGCAGACGGCGCCGTGCGTGCGCTGCTGCCAGTCGCCAGATGGCTGCACCACGAACGCGTCGTTGCAGCCCGTCTTCACGCCGAGTTGTGGCCGGCCGAACGGCGAGTCGGCGAGTGGTTCACCACGCGCGACGAGTGCGTCGAATGCCTTGCGCGCGTGCTGAGGCAGCAGCATCCACGGCGCCCCGACCGTCGTGTCGAGCGGCAGGGCGGCGGCCGGCGTGCGCCACCGGATGGCGGTGTCGCGGCGCACGACCGCGCACGACACGTCGTCGGGAGCGCCGCTGGCTGCGCCGCTGGCATTGCCGCGGCCGAGATCCCGGCGCCGCAACGCCAGGACGGCGGGATAGACCGCAGCGTCGAACATCGCGCGGCCCTCGGAGTGGTCCTCGCACGCGAGCAGTTCGGTGGTCTCGAGAATTGTCGCACGCAGTCCGCCGCCGGCCAGACTCCGGAAGAGCTTCGAGGGAATGAGCAGGGCCACCGCGCCGGCCGGACGGACCAGCGCCACCGCGCGTTCGGTGAACAGCGCGGCGAGATCGGCCTGCATGGCAAATCCGGTCAGCGCACCGCTGGCTGCCGCCCCCGCTCGCCACGCGGCGTTCCGGAACGATGCGTACGCGGCCCGCAGACGCTCGCGCTCCGCCGGCGGAATGCGGTGCAGGCGCACCCACGGCGGATTGCCAATGACGACATCAAACCCGCCGCGCCGCGCCACGTCGCCGAAGTGCGTGGCGAAGCCGAACGGCACGGCGCCACCGGCACGCAACGCCGCGACAGTGCGGCGCAGCGAGCGCCCCTCGGTGCGCCAGATGTCGAGCGCGGTACGCTCGGTCGCGGTGGCGACCCGTCGCCGCCCGAACAGGTCCTGACCACGCAGCGCGCACACGAGGTCGCGCCGCCGCCCGACCGTGCGCAGCAAGCGCGCGCCCGCGTCGCGCACCGCGAGCTCACGCTCGGCGCGGTCGAGCTGGCACTGCAACGCGAGCTTGCGCGGGCCCGTGGAGCGCGCATACCGCTCGCGCAGTCGAGCGGTGCCAGCGTCGGTCGTGCGCGACTCGCCAAACGCTGGACCCGCCAGCGCGTCGGCGCAGCGGATGTTCCGGTCGAGGTTGGGCAGCGGCGGCACGCGCAACGGATCGCGTTCGGGCAGGTCCACCACGACCGCCAGCCAGAGCCGCAGCTCGCAGAGCCAGACCGCGGTGGGGTTGATATCCACGCCGAAGATCGAGCGCGCCAGCACCTCGCGGCGGCGCAGGTGCTCGGCGCGTGCATCGTGCGCGTTCTCGAGCAGCCGGGCGATCTCGACCAGCGCGTGCACGAGAAACGCCCCCGTGCCGCACGCCGGGTCGAGCAGTCGCAGGTCGCCGAGCGCGGCGCGTAGCCGCGCGGCGTCTTCCGCATCGGCCACGCGACCCGCGCGCGCCTCGGCGAGGATGGACGGCGCCAGGTCGTGCGGCATCGCGGCGTCGAGCGCCTGGTCGAACAGGTGGGCAATGAGGCCCGGAGGCGTGTAGAACGCGCCCGTGTTCCGGCGATCGTCACAGGCCATCAGCGATTCGAAGGCGCGGCCCAGCATTTCCGGGTCAACGGCGGCCTCGTTGAATTCCGCCGAGGCCTCGTGCGCCGTCACGCGATAGCTGCCGAGCAGCGTGCCGACCACGCGCGCGATGTCAGCGTCGGCGAAACGCAGCGCCCGGTGGCGCTTCTCGAGCGTGTCGCGCGTGAAGAGCCCGCCGTTGAGGAACGGCAGCCGTCCGAACGCGCGCGCCGCCGGGGCGCGGCGCGCGTACGGTGCGTTCAGTGTGCCAAAGAAGAGCGGTTCGAGTAGCGTGCGGTGCAGCTGCCGTTCGCGCGTGGCGACCTGCCGCGAGAGGAACGCGCGGTCTTCGTCGAGCCATCCCTTGGCTTCGAGGAACGAGAGGAAGAGCAGGCGCGACACGCAGCGCAGGGCGAGCGCCTGCCGGACGTCGGCCGGCGCGCTGCCCTGCGCGCCCGCGGCCAGCGCCGACACGGCCTGTTCGAGATCACGATAGAAACGGCGCGTCAGCGAATCGCGGCCGAGGACTTCGCGCCAGCGCAGGTGCGTGTCGAGGTCCAGTCCACCGCAGGCCGCCGCCAGTGCGGCGAGAGTTTCCGCGTCGCTGGGGCGGACGTGCGCGGCTTCCACGAGCATCGCGCCGGTAGCCGCCCCGCCGCCGGGGGCGGGGACGGCGAGTGCCAGCTCGCGCCCGGGGGCGTGCACGAGCACCAGCCAGAGCAATTCCGGCGAGCGTGCGGCGACTCGCCGGGCCACGCGGCCCACGGCGTCGCGCAACGACGTGCCCGCACGAACTTCGATCAACAGCGCGCGCAGGGTGCCCGGGCCGCCAGCCACTTCGGCGCGGACGAGGCCGTCGTCGAGGCCCAGGCGGGCCGTGGTGCCGGCGTCGAGACCGCCGGCGGGCGGCGCGAAGCCGAGCGTGCGCAGCAGCGCCGCACGCCCGGAGCGGGTGTTGGCGCGTTGCAGCAGCGCGGCGGCATCGGTGATGGTGAGCACCCGCGCACCATGCAGCCGTCGGGCGCGGGACCCGTCATCGTGTTGTTTCGTGTACGGCCGATCAATTGCCGGCTAGACGAGCGGTTCGATCTCCGCCAGCGCCGCCACGATGTGCGTCGGCTGTGCCGCCGCGAGCGCGGCGCGATCCGACGGCCCGGTGAGCACGCCAATGGTGCGCACGCCGGCGGCGCGGCCCGCCAAGATGTCGTACGGCGAATCGCCGATGAACCAGGCCTCGTCGGCGCGCGCGCCCAGCCGCTCGAGCGCCAGCAGTACCGGCTCGGGCTCCGGCTTGTGCTTCTCGGTGGCGTCAATGCCAATGAGTGTGCCGAAGCAGTCGCTGAGACCGATGTAGTCGATGCTGCGCCGAATGCCGGCCTCGAGCTTGGAACTCACGATGGCCATCGGGTGCCCGCGCGCGTGCAGTCGCCTAATCAGCGCCACGGCGTCGGGATACGGCGTCACCAGCCGGTCGTGGTGCTCCAATTGAAAGGCGCGGTAGCGCGCCAGCAGGAACTGCACGTCGTCGTCGTCGTGGGCCCAGCGCCTGAGCATCGGTCCCAGCGGGGTGCCAATGAGCGCCATCCACTCGGCGCGCGTCGGGCGCGGGCCCTCGCGGCCGTCGTAGGCGTGCTCGGCCCCTTGCACGATGAGTTCGATGGAATCGATGACGGTGCCATCGAGGTCGAAGAGGAGGGCGGGTTGGGTCACGACTCAACTTACCGGATGCGACGGGGTCTCGGGGAAGTCCGCGTGTTCGCGCCGCCGATCACCGGGCCGTATACTCCCGCTCCTTCCACCGCACCCGCTCCCCCCGCCACGCCGCTTTCCCATAGATGTACGACGCGATCATTGCACCGAGCGGGTGCAGGAAGGCGTAGCCGAGCGGCATGCCGATGAGCCGACTGAGCACCAGCCAGTACGCGCTGCTCACGCCGTAGGCCGCCGCGCCGAAGACCGTCCACGACGACGGCGCGAGGCCGACCGCTCCCAGAAGCAGCGCCACCACGGGGAACCAGGCGAGCGCCGGCAGCACGGGCATCAGCAGTCGCATCAGGGCGCGCAGCACCGCGACGTCGGGAATCATGTGCCGCCCGGCGGCGTACGCGTTCTTGCTCCAGCCCGCGACGATCTCGGCAAGCGACCCATACATGCGCGTAGACAAGTGATCGAGCCCGGCGACCAGGTGCACGTGCTTGCCCGCCGCGCACCACTGCTGGGCGAGCATCAGGTCCTCGGCCGCATACCCGCGCACCGGGTCGTGGCCGCCGAGCGCGTAGTAGGTGTCGGCACGCATCATCAGGAACTGCCCGTTGGCGATCTTGTTGCGCGGGTTGGTGGTGTTGCTCACGGCCTCGGTGCCGCCGAACGTGGAAAAGAGCGCGGCGAAGATGGCGGGCTGCACCACGCGCTCCCAGAAGCTGCCCAGCTCCTGGCGCCCGGCCACGGACAGCAGGTCGCTCGCGCGGCGCCGCATGGCGTTGACGCTGCGCGCCAGCAGCTCGGGGCCGTGCCGCGTGTCGGCGTCGGTGAACAGCAGCACGTCACCGCGGGCACGCTGGGCGCCGGCGTGGCAGGCCCACTGCTTGCCGAACCAGCCGTCGGGCAGCGACGGTGCCTCGATGACGACAAGGCGCGCGTCATCGCGGGCCGCAGCACGCGCCAGCGCGCCGGTGCCGTCGCTGGAATGATCGTCCACGACGATGAGCTCGAAGCGCGGGTATGTGCTGGCCAGCGCCGCGCGCACGAACGCCTCGATGTGGCGTGCCTCGTCACGGGCCGGGCAGATGACGCTCACGAACGGCGCGTCCGCCGGCGCCGCGGCTGGCTCATCGTGCAGGTAGGTGGACCGCGACAGGCGCCAGAGGATGATGCCCGGCAGCAGCAGCCAGGGCAGCGCGAACAGCAGGGGAGTCAGCACGGGCGCACGGAGTGGGGAGCGTGCTCAACGCCGCGACGCGCGCGATGGTTCACGGCGCCTGTACGGTGCCGGCAGCCTCGTGTTCGCCGCGCGCCAGCACGACGGCGGAGGCCAGGTGCCCGGTGGTGTTGGTCGTCGTGCGGAACATGTCGAGGATCGTGTCCACCCCCAGCAGGATGCCGATGCCCTCGACGGGCAGGTTCACGACCATCAACACGGGAACCATCGCCACGATGGATCCGCCGGGTATTCCTGGCACCGAGAACGAGGTCACGATCGCAGTGGCCGTGATGGCCGCCAGTCCGCCGGTGCCGATGCTCACGCCGTACAGCTTGGCGATGAATAGCGCGCCGAGGATCTGTCCGACTCCGGCGCCGGGCCGGAAGGTCGAGGCGGCGAGCGGAATGAGAAATCCGTAGATGGAGGCCGGCAGCTTCAGGATATCGCGCGACACCTCGATCATCGCCGGCAGGGCCGCCATGGACGAGCGCGCGCTGAAGGCCACCGACTGCGGCGCCAGCCAGGCGCGCGCGAAGACCTTCAACGGCACATTGCCGAGGAAGGCCGCGGCCGGGTACAGCACCGTCGCGACGTACACCACGCTGATGCCGCAGACGATCACCGTATAGCTCGCGAGTGCGCCGATGGCCGAGACGCCCAGCTTGACGGCGAGCGGCACAGCGAGGGCGAAGACGCCGTACGGCGCCAGATCGATGACCCACCGCACGAGCCGCAGCGTCGTTTCCAGCACCGCCTCGACCACCGCGATGAAGGGCAGCCGGTACTGGTCGTCGATGCGCGTGCTCGCGATGGCGAAGGCGAGCGTGAAGACGATCACCGGCAGCATCGCGCCGTCGGCCATGGCCTTCACGGGGTTCAGCGGAACGAGATCAATGAACCACTGCGACACGCTCGGCATCGTCGCCGTCGGTGCCACGACGGTGCTGGCCGTGGCGCGCAGCGCGTCCACCGCGGCGGGATCGAGCGAGATGCGCGCCATGAGCGGCGCGCCGAGCACGATCGCCATCAGCGCTGCGAGCGCGGTCGCGACGACGAAGAACGTCACGGCGCGGCCACCCAGTCGGCCGATCGTCGCCGGATCGGGAGCGCGATTGACGCCGGCGATGAGACTGCTGACCACCAGCGGGATCACCGTCATCCGGATGGCGGCGATGAACATCGTGCCGACCGTATCGAGCACGCGCGTGAGCGGGGCGAACGCGGCCGGATCGCCGGAGGCGATGGCCAGGCCGACCGCGAAGCCGGCGGCCAGGCCGAGGAGGACTTTGATGGCGAAGGGCACGGGCGGAAGCTACGGGGCGCGGGCGGCGGTGGCTATTGCGGGGGCGGCGATTGCGGCAGCGGCGCGGGCGTCGCCAGCGGCTTGCCGGTCTCGATGATGTAGGTGCTGATGAGCTTCAGCGGCACGGCGCCGGTGTTCCGGGCCACGTGCGGCGTGTTGGCGGGGATGAGAAAGGCGTCGCCGGGCTTGAGCGAGACGGTCGGCTGGCCGGCTACCTCGAACGTCGCCGTGCCTTCGAGCACGTAGGCGAACTCTTCACCGGGGTGCGTGTGGCGCGGCGCCGTGCCGCCGACGGCGAGCACGGCGACGGCCATGGTGCCCTCGTGCCCGGGCACGGTCGGCATGGGGCGCGTGAGCAGGATGGTGCGCGTGAGCGCGGGCTGCGGCGTTCCCTGCGCGCGCGCGGGGCGCGCGCCTCCGGTGGCGACGAAGGTGAGCGTGACAGCGGCGAGCAGGAACCGGGAACTCATGGTTGGTCTCGGGATATGTGACCCGGGGATGCTCGCGCCCCCGCGGGCCGGGCGCAAGCACGCGGCCCGTGACTGAGCGATATTCCGTTGCAATGTCCCACGTCCAGCATCCCGATGTCGCGCGCATCGCGCGCGCCCTCGCCACGCGCGCTCCGGCCCCCGCCGCGCGCGACGAGCCGTTCGGCGAGGCGGCCGTGGCGCTGGTGCTGCACGCGGGCGCGTGCGGCCTCGAGACGCTCTTCATCAAGCGGGCGACGCGCGACGACGATCCGTGGAGCGGCCAGATCGCGCTGCCGGGGGGGCGTCGTCACGTGGGCGAACCATCCCTGGCTGACACCGCGATGCGCGAGACGCTCGAGGAGATCGGACTCGACCTCGTGACGCACGGTGAACTCATCGGTGAACTCGACGAAGTGCGGCCACGCTCGCCGCTGCTGCCGCCGATCATCGTGCGCCCGTATGTCTTTTCCATCGCCGCACGCCCGGAACTGGTGCTCAACCACGAGGTCGCCGCCACGTTCTGGGTGCCCCTCACCGAGCTGTTCGACCCGGCGCGCGCCCGCGAGGTCTCCATCCTTCTGCCCGGCGGCGCGCACCTGCGTCGGCAGGCGATTGATGTGGGCGAGCACGTGGTGTGGGGCATGACGGAATTCATCCTGCGCGACCTGGAGAGACTCTGCCGATGAGCGAGACGAACCCGCAGTGGGGTGGGGGCACCGCCCAGCGCACGATGTGGCTCATCGGCTGCGTGCTGGTGTTTGGCGCCCTGCCCATGCTGGCCGACAGGTGGGTCTACGACCATGTCTACCACAAGAACGTCTACGACCTCGACTGGGCGCGCCTGCTGCGCGTGATGGGCTTCGCGCCCACGTGGGGCGTGGTGGCGCTGGCGATGTGGCTGCACGAGCGCCCCGAGGCGGCGGCG
>JBBQZD010000094.1:0-9860 GCA_038208045.1 Gemmatimonadales bacterium
CCAGCAGCACGCGCTGGCGCTCGCCCCCCGACAGTTCGTGCGGGAAGCGCTCGGCGATGGCGGCGGCGTCGCGCAGGCCGAGGCGTTCCATCATCGTCACGGCATCGGTCATCGCCTTGGCGGCGTTGCGCTCGCCGTGCAGGCGGGCCACCTCTGCAACCTGCGCGCCGGCGCGCTGTCGCGGATTCAGCGCCGTCAGCGGTTCCTGGAAGACCATCGACAGGCGGCGGCCGCGCAGGGCGCGGCGCGCGTCGCCGCCGAGCGAGAGGAGGTCGTGCCCCTCGAACGCGACGCGCCCGCTGACGTGCAGCGCGGGATGGAGCAGCCCCATCACGGCGAGCGCGAGCGTCGTCTTGCCGCCGCCGCTCTCTCCGACCACGGCGACCGTCTCGCCCGCACCGATGGCGAAGCTGACGTCGTCGAGCACGCACCGCTGGCGCGTGCGCACCGTGAGCGCCTCGATGGCAAGCAGCGGCGCGGTCACCGGTCGTCCTCGTGGCCCGCCACGGCCACGCGCAGCCGGTCGGCGAGGATCAGCGCGGCGCCGACGGTGCCGGTGATGGCGGCGACGGGAAAGACGACGAGCCACCAGGCGGTCGTGAGGTAGTCGGCGCCTTCGAGCAGGATGTTGCCCCAGCTGGGCAGCGGCGCCTGCACGCCGAGGCCGACGTAACTCAGCGCCGCCTCGAGGGGAATGACCGCGGCCAGGGCCAGCGCGGCCGCCACGGCGATCTGCGGCGCAACGGCCGGCAGCAGGTGACGCCAGGTGATGCGCCAGCGTGACGCGCCGAGCGCGCGTGCCGCCAGGATGTATTCGCGCGACAGCTGGTCGCGCAGTTCGCCGCGCACGATGCGCGCGGTGGCCAGCCAGCCGCTGCCGCCGAGCAGCAGCACGAGCCACCACGGCGAGAGGGCCCCGAACGTCGCGACGAGTGCAATGACGACGAGCAGGCGCGGCATGGCGAGCAGGAGGTCGACGAGCGCGGAGACGACGCCGTCGACCCAGCCGCCGAGGACGGCGGCGAGCGCCCCGAACGCGGTGCCGAGCGTGGCGGACAGGAGCATCGCGCCCGCGGCGACGCCGAGCGAGACCTGCCCGCCGAAGAGCAGCCGGCTGAGTACGTCGCGGGAGAAGGCATCCGTGCCGAACGGGTGCTGCCACGACGGAGCCGCGAGGCGCAGGCCGACCGGGTCGGGCTGGAAGGTCGGGTCGAACGGGGCGATCCACGGCGCCAGCAGCGCCGCCAGCGCGGCGCCGCCGAGCACGAGCGCGGCCACGCGCGCCGTGCGGTCGCGCGAGAGCCGGTGCCAGGTGCGCGCGGCCACCTACGTGACCCGGAGCCCGCGCGGATCGAACGCGGCGGCGGCGATGTCGGCGAGTGCCCGTGTGACGATCACGACCACGGTGGCGACGAGCGTGGCGCCGAGGATGAGCGGAAAGTCGCGCGCCAGCAGCGCATCGAAGAGCGTGAGGCCCATGCCCGGCCAGCCGAAGATCCGCTCAATGAGCACCGCGCCGCCGACGAGCGAGGGCATGGCGAGGCCCAGCAGCGCGATGACCGGCGCAATGGCGTTGGGCATGGCGTGGTGCCAGAGCACATGCCACTCGCCGGCGCCCTTGGCGCGCGCCGTGCGGATGTAGTCCTCCTTGAGCACGCCGAGGAGCGCCGCGCGCTGGTGACGCGCCACGCGCGCAGCGACGGCCACCGCGAGCACGCCAGCGGGAAGCACCAGGTGCCAGAGGTGGTCGAGCGCGCGTTCCCACAGCGGCCACGCGGCGACGTCGCCTTCGCTGGCGAGTCCCGCCACGGGGAAGAGCCGCCACCGTGCGGCCAGCCAGGTCATCGCGATCAGTCCGAGCAGGAACTCGGGCACCGCGACGCCGCCGAAGGTCAGCGCGCCGAGCAGGCGGTCGGGCCAGCGCCGATGATGGCGGGCCTGCAGGAGGCCGGCGAGCACGCCGAGCGCGAAGCCGAGGACGAGCGCGACGCCGACGAGCAGCAACGTGCGCGGCAGCGCGTCGTGCAGCACCTCGGCCACGGTCCGGTGCTGCGACGCCGCGTAGCCCAGCTGCCCGTGCGCGAGCGCGCCGACCCAGTGCGCGAAGCGCTGCGCGGGTGGCAGTTCGAATCCGTAGTGCCCACGCCATTCCGCGCGAACCGATGGCGGGATGTCAGCGCCCTCGAGCGAGGCGGCGAAGGGATCGCCCGGCGCGAACTGCAGCAGCAGGAAGACCGCCGTGACGACGGCCGCGACGACGGCCGCGGCCTGGAGCATCCGGGCGAGGACGAGCCGGCCCACGCCTCAGGGCGTGGCGGCCGCGCGGCGATCGCGCGGCAGCCGGAGGGCGGGGTCGATGGACCACTCGGCCACGCCTGACCACCACGCGTCGGGGCGCAGCGGCGTGAGGATCACGCGCCGGTGCACGCCGGCGAACATGCGCGGCTCGTAGAGCCAGATGGCCGGCGCGTCGTCAATGGCGGCCTGGTAGGCCGCGCGGAACTGCGCGCGGACGGCGTCCGGCGTGGTGGCGGCGAGGCCGCTGTCCACGTGGGCGTCGAAGGCGGTGTTGCTCCAGCGGCCCCAGTTGCTCGCACCGCGTCCCGGGCCGGGCGAGCCCCAGATGTCACGCACACCGCGCGGACTCGCCGTGGTGCGCACGCCGCCCATGAGCGCGTCGAACGTGCCGTGCGACGCGCGGTCGATGAACGCATTGAAGTCGGCGTTCTCGATGGTGACGGCGACGTCGACCTGCTTGAGCTGTTCCTGGAGCAGCACGGCGGCGGCCTGCCGCGTGCGACTGGACGCGGGCACGAGCAACGCAAAGCGAAGCGCCCGCCCGCCGCGCGAGCGCACCGCGCCCGGCGACGCGGCGCGCCAGCCGAGCGAGTCGAGCAGGGCGGCGGCGTGCGCGCGGTCGAAGCCGATGCCGGTGAGCGTGGTGTCGGCCGTCCACTGCGTGCGCGAGAACGGGCCGATGGCGGGCCGCGCCAGCGTGTCGAACGCGCTGCGCACGAGCGTCGCGCGGTCGACGGCCAGCGTGAGAGCGCGGCGCAGCGCGACGTCCGCGAAGAGCGGGTGCGCGGCGGCGGCATTGCGCGGATCGCGCGTGTTGAACTGCAGGAAGCCGTAGTCGAAGCCGCCGTACGGCAGCGCGCGTACGTCGGGATTGGCGGCGAGCTGCGCGAAGTCGGGCGGGGCGAGCTGCTCGAGGAAGTCGGCCTCGCCCGACAGCAGCTTGGCGGCGACCGTGGCACCCTGCGCGGCTACGGAGAAGACGATGCCGTCGAGCCGGGGACGGCCGCGGTAGTAGGCGGCGTTGGCGACAAGCTCGAGGCGGGCGCGCGGCGTCCACGAGACGAACGTGAACGGCCCGCTGCCCACCGGTGCGCGAATTTCCGGTGCGTCGTGCAGTGCCGTGTCGGCGATGGCGGCGAGCCGGTGCGCGGGCAACGGGATGAGCAGGTACACGAACGAATAGAATTGTTCCGGGCTGCGCTGCTTGAAGTACACGCGCGCGGTGAGCGAGTCGGCGGCGGCCACCGAATCGACACCGCTGAACCAGCTGCGCTGTGCGGCGCCGACGCTGCTGTCGGTCCAGACGCGGAAGGCGTACTGCACATCGCGAGCCGACACGGCGCGTCCGTCGTGCCAGCGCGCGGCGGGGTCGAGGTGGAACGTGATCTGCAGCGAGTCGGCTGACCACGTCCACGACTTCGCGAGGCGCGGCACGAAGCCCGCGTCGCCGATCGTGTTGAGGCCAGGCCCGATGTCGGCCAGCTTGTCGTAGATGAGCTCCGTGATGGCTCGCCCTTGGTTGCCGATGGCGAGCGGAGGAAAGAGCGTCTCGGCGTCGGCGCCGGCCGACACGACGAGCGTGCCACCGGCCGAGCCGGCATCGCGGTCACGGCAGGCGCCGACGAGGCAGGTGAGCACGAGCAGGGTGCGGCGCGCAGGCAGGGAGGTCACGGTGGGAAACGTTATGGGTGCACCGTCATCGGCGCCACGTCCACGCGGCATCGCGGAACTGGGCAAGCGGTGCCTCGAGCGACGGCGCCGAAAGCGCGTCGTCGTTCAACGACAGGACGAGCGAGGACGGCTCGCGTTCCGCGAGTGCGGCGACCTCCAGGAAGAGCGCGTCACGCACCTCGGCGAAGCCGACAGTCGGTCCGAGTGCCTCGCGCAGCGACGCCGCCGGTTCGGCGGGCAGGAATGGTCCGTCGGCGAGCGCCGCAATGCGTCCCTGGTCGTCGTCCAGCAGGATCGAACCGTGCTGCAATAGGGCGCCGTCCTGCCGCACCTGCGCGCTGCCCGCGAGCTTTCGGCCGTGCAGCGTCAGCTCTCCCGGCGCGGGCACGGCGAAGCAGGCGGCGCCCTCGGGGCGCAGCGCGCGCGGCGAGGCGGCCTCGATGGCGTCGACCCCGAGCCGTCGCAGCGCCCGCAGCAAAAGGCCATTGATGCGGCGCACGCTCTCGGTCACCGACTCTGTCGCGTCCGCGGGGGCCGTCACCGAGTAGGTGACCTCGCGGTCGTGCAGGAGCGCCCGCCCGCCGGTGGGACGGCGCACCGCGTCGAGGCCGGCCGCCGCGATGCGCGCGCGGTCGAAGCGGCCGCGGGCGGCCTCGTGCCGGCCGAACGAGAGCGTCGGGCGGGACCAGGCGTAGACCCGAAAGACGGTTTCGCCGGTGCGCCGCGCACGCGCCATGAGCGCCGTATCGGCGGCCATGTTCCAGGCGCCGTCGTGCGCGCCGGTGTCGAGCAGGCGCCAGCCGGGCACGTCAGCGCGTGACGGCGAAGTAGATCACGTAGAGCCACGACAGGATGCCGTGGAGGATGGCCCACAGGATGGAGTGGTTGGCACTCCACGAGATGGCGATGGCCAGGGCCGAGCCGAAGCTGATGCCGGCGCGTGTGGCTTCGTGACGGGCGGACATGCTGACCTCCAGGCGGATGTTAACCGGAAACTACGTCCGCGGCACGACCACTGCACCGTGAGCGGAGCCGCAGCATCCTGCGTTAGATTACTGCCACGTCGCGCGCCGCCGCGCCCCCGCTTCCGGGGACCTGGAACGGCGCGCCGCACAGGAGCCATTGCACCGTGACTTCGTCTTCGCTTCCGCAGCCTGACGTTTTCGCCCCCCGTCATCTCGGCCCGTCGAATGCCGACGTTCAGGCCATGCTTCAGACCATGGGTTTCCCCTCGCTCGATGCCCTCATCGATGCGACCGTCCCCTCCAACATCCGTTTTCCCCGGCCGCTGGCGTTGCCGCCGGGCATGTCGGAGCAGGACGCGCTCGCCGCATTCAAGGCGCTCGTCGCGCCCAACCAGGTGTGGCGCAGCTTCATCGGCCAAGGGTATTACGGCACGCACGTGCCGGCCGTGATCCAGCGCAACATCCTCGAGAACCCGGGCTGGTACACGGCGTACACGCCGTACCAGGCCGAGATCGCGCAAGGCCGCCTCGAGGCGCTGCTCAACTTCCAGACGACGGTCATCGACCTCACCGGCCTGCCGCTGGCGAGCGCCTCGCTGCTGGACGAGGGGACGGCGGCCGCCGAGGCCATGCAGATGCTGCATGCCGCCGCGACCGGGCGTGACGTCTTTCTCGTCGCCGACGACTGCCACCCGCAGACGATTGACGTGCTGAAGGCGCGCGGCGCGGCGCGCGGCATTACGGTGCAGGTGCAGCCGGCCGCCCGGTTCAAGCTCGGCAAGACCGTCTGCGGCGTGCTGATCCAGTACCCCAACACCTTTGGAGAGGTCGCGGACTATCGCGCGCTCTGCGACAAGGTGCACGCGGCCGGCGCGCTGGTCGTGGCGGCCACCGACCTGCTGGCGCTCACGCTGCTGGCTCCGCCGGGCGAATGGGGCGCTGACGTGGCGGTCGGCAACGCGCAACGGTTCGGCGTGCCGTTCGGCTACGGCGGTCCGCATGCGGCGTTCCTCACCACGCGGGAAGAGTTCAAGCGCCTGATGCCGGGGCGCATTATCGGCCTGTCGCGCGACGTGCACGGCAACCCGGCGCTGCGCATGGCGCTGGGCACGCGGGAGCAGCACATCCGCCGCGAGAAGGCCACCAGCAACATCTGCACGGCGCAGGTGCTGCTGGCCGTGATGAGCGGCATGTACGCCGTCTTCCACGGGCCCGACGGCCTGCGGCGCATCGCCCAGCGCGTGCACCATCGGGCCGAGACCTTCGCGGCCGGCGTGCGGGCGCTGGGCCACACCGTGAAGCACGACGTCTTCTTTGACACGGTGCGCGTGAAGCCGTCCGGGGGCGTGGCGCGCGTGAAGAAGGCCGCCGAGAAGCGGCGCATCAACCTGCGGTATTTCGACGACCGCACCATCGGCGTGTCCATGGGTGAGACCACGACCGTCGAGGACCTCGCCGACCTGCTGGCCATCTTCGGCGGCGCGGCCGACGCGGTGACGGGCGCGGTGACGGGCGTTGATGCCCGCTTTGACGAGCGGTTCGCGCGCACGAGCCCGTTCCTCACGCACCCCGTCTTCCACCAGCACCGCTCGGAGACCGACTTTCAGCGCTACGTGCGGTCGCTCGAAGCCAAGGACCTGTCGCTGGTGCACTCGATGATCGCGCTGGGCAGCTGCACGATGAAGCTGAACGCGGCGGCCGAGATGTTCCCGGTGACGTGGCCGGAGGTTGGCAACATCCATCCCTTCGCGCCGGTGGAGCAGGCGCCCGGCTATCGGGCACTCTTCGACAAGCTCGAGGGCGCTCTGGCCGAGATCACCGGCTTCCATGCCGTCTCGCTGCAGCCGAATGCCGGCTCGCAGGGCGAGTACACGGGCTTGCTCGTGATCCGCGCGTGGCACGAGTCGCGCGGGGACACGCACCGCAACATCTGCCTGATTCCGCAGTCGGCACACGGCACCAACCCGGCCAGCGCCGTGATGGCGGGCATGCAGGTCGTGGTGGTCAAGACCGACCCGCACGGCAACATTGACGTGGACGACCTGAAGGCGAAGGCCGTCGAGCATTCGGCGAACCTGGCCGCGCTGATGGTGACGTATCCCAGCACGCACGGCGTCTTCGAAGAGGCCATCACCGAGATCTGCGGCGTCGTGCACCAGCACGGCGGGCAGGTGTACCTCGACGGCGCCAACATGAACGCCATGGTCGGACTGTGCCGTCCGGGCGACATCGGCGGCGACGTCTGTCACTTGAACCTGCACAAGACGTTCTGCATTCCGCACGGCGGCGGCGGACCGGGTGTGGGTCCGATCGGCGTGGCCGAGCACCTGGCGCCATTCCTGCCGGGGCACGTGACGGTGGCGACCGGCGGCGCGCAGGCGATCGGCGCGGTGAGCGCGGCCCCCTGGGGCAGCGCGAGCATCCTCCCCATCTCGATGATGTACATCATGCTGATGGGCGGGGACGGGCTGACGGTGGCCACCAAGTACGCCATCCTCAACGCCAACTACATCGCGAAGCGGCTCGACTCGACGTATCCCGTGTTGTACAAGGGCAAGCACGGCACCATTGCCCACGAGTGCATCGTGGACCCGCGCGCGCTCAAGGCGAGCGCAGGCGTGGACGTCGAGGACATCGCGAAGCGGCTGATGGACTACGGTTTCCATGCCCCCACGGTCTCGTTCCCGGTGCCCGGTACGCTGATGATCGAGCCGACGGAGAGCGAGTCGAAACCCGAGCTCGACCGGTTCATCGACGCGCTCATCGCCATTCGCGCCGAGGCCGCCCGGGTGGAGTCGGGCGACCTGCCCAGGGACGACAACATGCTGGTGAACGCGCCGCACACGCTGGCGCAGTGCCTGGCGGACGCGTGGAGCCACCCCTATTCGCGCGAGGACGCGGCGTTTCCTGTCGCGTGGGTGCGCGGGCACAAGTTCTGGCCGGCGGTGGGGCGGGTGGACAATGCGTTCGGCGACCGCAACCTGGTGTGCGCCTGTCCGCCGCTTGCGGAGTATGTGTAGGGGCAGAGTGCGACAGAATGCGACAGAGTACGACAGAACAGAGGTCCGGAGCTTTCTCCCCGGACCTCTGTCTCATTCTGTCGTACGCTGTCGTCGTCTGTCGTACTCTGGCGCCGCTAGGCGCCCACATGCTTTGTGTACGCCGCCGCATCCATCAGTGCGGCCACGTCGGCCGGGCTGACCTTCAGCTTGAGCATCCAGCCGTCGCCGTACGGATCGCTGTTGACCAGCGCGGGCTCGCCGTCGAGGCGCGGATTCACCTCGACCACTTCGCCGGCGACCGGGCAGTAGAGGTCGGAGACGGCCTTGACGGCCTCCACGGTGCCGAACGCGTCGTGCGCGGCGAACTTGGCGCCGGGCTTCGGCAGTTCGAGGTAAACGATGTCACCGAGCTCGCCCTGGGCGTAGTCGGTGATGCCGATCATCACGACGCTGGCGTCGCTGGTCGGCTTGCAGTATTCGTGATCGCTGGTATAGCGAAGGTCAGCGGGAATCGAGGACACGGACTACTCCGGGTGAATCGTGGTGTGCTGCGAATTTACCGGTCGGTCGGGCCGGGGGTCAAGCGGACGGCGGCGCGGCCGGCAGCGCGTCGAAGACGGTGCGGGCACGCCGTTCGAGCTGCGCAGGCGCGCCGTCGTTGTCGATTACCCAGTCGGCCCGGGTGCGCTTGGCGTCGCTGGGCCACTGGGCGTCGAGCATGGCGTCGGCCTCGGCCGGCGTGAGGTCGCGGTCGCGGAGCAGGCGCGCGCGCCGCACGGCGCGGGGCGCGTCGACCAGCACAATGGCGTCAACCGTGCCCTCGAGGCCGGCCTCGAAGAGCAACGGGATGTCGCACACGACCAGCCGGTCGCCGCGTGCACGGGCGGCGGCCACCGCCGCGTCACGCAGGCGGCCGACGGCCGGATGCACCATGGCGTCGAGCGCGGCGCGTTCGGCCGGATCGGCGAAGACGATCCGGCGCAGCGCCGCGCGGTCGAGCGCCCCGTCCGGTTGCGTGACCGCGGCGCCCCAGCGGCCGACGATCGCCGCGAGGACGTCGGAGCCCGGCCGCACGACCTCGCGAGCCAGCGCGTCGGCATCGACGAGCGTGGCGCCCCACGCGGCGAAGAGCCGCGCGACCGACGACTTGCCCGCGGCGATGTTCCCGGTAAGGCCGATGACGCGCATCAGCGAACGATGGCGCCGGAGACCACACCCGTGCAACTATTCACGTCGTGAAGCCCCGCACCGGATATACCATCATCGAGGTCGTCCTCGTGCTCGTGCTCATCGCCATCATGACGGCGATGGCCTTGCCGAAGCTCTCGTTCCTCCGTTTTCGGCAGGACGCGAACGGGCGGCTGGTGCAACAGAAGCTGCTGATGGCGCAGCAGACCGCGTTGCGGAAGGCCACCAACGTGCTGTTCGTGGTGGACTACGCCCAGTCGCGCATGCGCATCGTCCAGGACACCAATGCGAACGGCGCCGCGGACTCCAACGAACCCTGGACGTCGTGGCAACTGGCGGAGGGGGCGAAGTTCGCGATTCCGACGACCACGGTGGACGGGGCGACGGCGTTCTACGCCACCGGTCCAGGCGTGACCACCACCGCCAACGGGCCGACCATCACGTTCTATCCGAGCGGCTCGGCGAGCGGAGATGCCTACCTGTACGTCGGCGTACCGACGGGCCGAGCCGACGCGCTGCGCGCGATCCAGTTCGAGGGCTCGACGGGCCGCTCACGCATGTGGCGGTACCTTAGCGGCGCCTGGCGCCGCGACTCGATCTAGTACTACAGTTGCACGACTGACGGACCGGTCGTCGAGGAGGTAACGACGACCGGAGGTGGTGATGGGCGAGCAGCGGCTGGCAGCGCAGTGGGCCCGGGACCTCGAGGCGTTGGCGCAGCGGCTGCGCGCCTTCG
>JBBQZD010000095.1:0-9800 GCA_038208045.1 Gemmatimonadales bacterium
TCGCCCGCGCGTGCGGCGTGAGTTTGCTCCACGCGGGAAAGGCCTTGCGCGCCGCGGCCACCGCGGCGTTGACGTCCTTCTTGGTCCCCTGCGTCACGCGGGCGAGCTTCTTGCCCGTGGAAGGATCGAAGACGTCAAACGTCGTGCCGGCCTTGGCCCACGCACCGCCGATGAAGTGGCCGAACGTGCCGTCGTGCGCCTTGAGCCACGCCCGGGCCGGCCCGTCGCTCTCGGGCGCCGGCCCGTATTCCATCGTCTCGAAGATATCGGCTACGGTCGCCATGGTGGTCAGGGCATCGGGTGGTGGTGTGCCGCGGCGTAGCGCCCCGTCACGAACATCTCGAGCTGGCGTTCAATGTCGGTGAGCAGGCTGCTCGCGCCGAAGCGGAACAGGTGCGGGTCGAGCCACTCGCGGCCCAGCTCTTCATTCATCAGGAGCAGGAACTCGAGAGCCTGCTTGGCCGTGCGAATGCCACCGGCCGGCTTGTAGCCCACGCAGAAGCCAGTGCGCTCACGGTACTCGCGAATCTGCCGCACCATCGCCAGCGACACCGGCAGCGTGGCGTTGACGCCTTCCTTGCCCGTGGAGGTCTTGATGAAGTCGGCGCCGGTCTGCATGGCCACCCAGCTGGCGCGCGCCACGTTGGTGAGCGTCGCCAGTTCTCCGGTGGCGAGAATCACCTTCAGGTGCGCCTCGCCGCAGGCATCGCGGAAGGCCTGCACCTCGTCGTACAGCGCCGCCCATTCCCCGGTGAGCACGTGCCCGCGCGTGATGACGACGTCAATCTCGCGCGCGCCGGCCTTCACCGACGCGCCGATTTCCTCGACGCGCTGCTTGAAGGGCGAGAGGCCCGCGGGAAAGCCCGTGGACACGGCCGCCACCGGAATGCCGCTTCCCGCGAGCGCCGCCACGGCGGTGGCGACCATTTCGTGGTAGACGCAGACGGCCGCCACCGTCGGCGCCAGATGGCCGACGCCCATCGCCTCGACGAGGTCGGGGCGCAGCGGGTGCCGCGCCTTGGCGCAGAGCCGTCGCACGTTGCCCGGCGTGTCGTCGCCGCTCAGCGTGGTGAGGTCCATGAGCGTGATGGCGCGCAACAGCCACGCCGCCTGCCATTCCTTCTTCACCGTGCGGCGCGTGCCGATGGTCGCCGCGCGGCGCTCGGCCGCGCTCTTGTTCACGCGGATGGCGCGCACGCGCTCCAGATCGAGCGGCTCGCCGGGATTCCGGGCGATCGTGGTCACGGGCGCACGCGGTTCATCATCCGCGGAAAGGCGATGCACTCGCGGATGTGCGGCACGCCGCAGATCCACGCCACCGTGCGCTCGAGCCCGATGCCGAAGCCGGAGTGCACGAAGGTGCCGTACTTGCGGAGGTCGAGGTACCAGCCATACGCGTCCATCGGCAGCCCCTCGTGCACGATGCGCGCCGCGAGCTTGTCGTGGTCGTCCTCGCGCTGCGAGCCGCCGATCATCTCGCCGTACCCCTCGTGCGCCAGCAGGTCGGCGCAGAGCACGGTGCGGGGATCGTCGGGGTTCTCCTTCATGTAGAAGGCCTTGGCTTCCTTCGGGTAGTTGCAGACGAAGACCGGCCGGTCGTAGTCGGCGACCAGCAGCGCCTCGTCCTCGGCGCCCAGGTCGTCGCCCCACGTGATGTCACTGCCCTTTCCCTGCAGGATGGTCACGGCCTCGGTGTACGGAATGCGCGGGAACGGCGCCTTGACCGTCTGGAGCTTCGACACGTCGCGCTCCAGCTCCTGCAGCTCGGCCGCGCGCTTCTCGAGGCACCGCTGCACGAGGTAGCTCACGAGCTCCTCCTGCAGGTCCTGGTTCATGGCCTGGTCGTACCACGCCATCTCCGGCTCGATCATCCAGAACTCGGTGAGGTGCCGGCGCGTCTTCGATTTCTCGGCGCGGAAGGTCGGGCCGAACGTATAGATGCGCCCGAAGGCCGCCGCGGCCGCCTCGCCGTAGAGCTGGCCGGTCTGCGCCAGGTAGGCCGTGCCCTCGTCGAAGTACTCCGTTTCAAACAGCCCCGAGCGCTCGCCGATGGCCGCCGTCAGGATGGGCGTGTCCACGTGCAGGAAGCCACGCTCGTTGAAGAAGTCGTGAATGCCCTGCTCCACCTCGTGCCGCACGCGCGCGATCGCGGCCTGCTTCGGTGACCGCAACCAGAGGTGCCGGTTGTCGAGCAGGAAGTCGATGCCGTGCTCCTTGGGCTGGATGGGATAATCCAGCGGGCTCGCGCCGAGGATCTCGAGCGTCGAAACGCCCAGCTCGTAGCCGCCCGGGGCGCGGTCGTCCGCACGCACCTCGCCGGTGACCGCCACGCTGGTCTCGAGCGTCAGTTCGGCGAAACGCCCCCAGTCGGCCTCGGGCATCTGTTTCTTCACAAGCACGCACTGCAGCGCGGGCGACCCGTCGCGGAGCACGACGAAGGCCACCTTGCCGCTCGAGCGCAGGTGCGTCACCCAGCCGCGCACCGTCACGGACTGGCCGGCGAACTGGGACAACTGGTCGATGCGGGCAAACGTCTGGCTCACGCGATTACTTCCTCTGGTAGCTGATCTTGTAGACGGTGCCGCTCAGGTCGTCGGTGACGAAGAGCGCGCCGTCGGGCGACTGCGCAATGCCGGACGGCCGATGGTTGCGGACGTCGCCCGCCGGGGGCGGTGCGTCCTTCTTGCCCTTGAAGAAATCCGCCGCGAAGCCGTCGGCGAACGTGCGCGCCGCTCCGGTGGCCCGGCTGCCCCGCAACGGCACGAACGACACGCGAAACCCATCCTGCACCAGCGGCGCGCGGTTCCACGACCCGTGAAAAACGACGAATGCCCCGCTCTGCCACGGTTCGGGGAACTGCTTGCCCGTGTAGAACAGCAGGCCATTGGGCGCCCAGTGTCCCGGAAACGCCACCACCGGGCCCTTCTTGCCCGCACAGCGTCCCACCTGCTTGCCGTCGCCGCCGTATTCCGGCGCCAGCACCAGCCGATTCACCTCGTTCGAATAGTAGCAATAGGGCCAGCCGAAGTCGTCTCCCTGCTTGATCTGCAGCAGCTCCTCCGCCGGATTCTCCGCGTTGTACTCGGCCGAGAACCCCCAATTCTGCGCCAGCTGGTCGCGCCCGTGCTGCATCGTCCACAGTTCGCCGGCCGGGCCATTCCAGGCAAGCCCCACTGAGTTGCGGATGCCCGTGGCGAAGCGCGTGCCGTTCGCGACGGTCTGTCCCGGCCGGTTGGCGTCGTAGGTCCAGATGCCGGCGCGCGTTTCGAGCTCCACGCATGGGTCGACGCCCGGCACGTTGTTCTGGCGATCGGTCGCCTGGCACGAGTTCGTGCGCGACCCGACGTTCAGGTACAGCACGTTGCCATTGATGACGAAGTTGTAGGCGTTGTGGCCACCCAGCGGCAGGTCCTTGACGATGGTGTCGGCCGCGCCGAGCACCGTGTCGCCAATGGTGAACGCGTAGCGCACGACGTTGTTGCGGTCCGTGGCCCACAGGTGGCCATTGCCGACGGCGATGCCCGTGCCACCGAAGCCGCCCAGTTTCTTCACCAGATCGGCCCGACCGTCGCCATTGGTGTCACGCAGCAGCACCACGCCGCCCCCCGGGCCGCTCCCGGTGCCACTCTCGGCGCCGGCGCGAGACGGGTTGGTGTTGACGAGCACGTCGCCATTGCGCGCCACCACCACGTGCCGCGCGGCGCCGACGCGCTCGGCGAACACCTGCGCGCAGAACCCTGCGGGCACGGTGAGGCCCGCGTCGCACCTGGGCGCAGCGCCCTGTGTCCGGCTCACGGCCGGCGTCACGAGCGCGAGCGCGGCCATGACGACGGCGACGGCCGCACGAGACGTCAGCACGCGGACTCCCGGGACGGGAGGCACCTTCCCTTGGGGCACGGGGTAGCAGGTGGGCGGGACGCGCCCCTTGCAGGAAGGGGAAGAGGCAGGGAACTCAGCTCTTGATTTGGCATCGTACAAATATAGTATCAACCTCGCAGGACCGAGATCACCCATCCTTGCCGGAGCTATTCAATGATCAGGATATTCGCCCAGCGCATTGCCGCCACGGGCCTCGCGGTCGTCGCCGGGCTGACGCTCGCCGCCGCACGCGCCGACGCGCAAGACGCGCCGAAAGTGGAGAAGCTGTCGTTCGGCGTCGAGGCGGAGCAGGTGCCCAAGTACGCACGCATCACCGTGTCGGGCAAGAAATTCACGCCGAGCGGCGTGGTCTTTCTCACCGGGACGCCCGCGCCGGGCACCGCGGCGGAGATTGACTTCGGCCGGCTGCAAGCCGATGCCAAGGGCGGTCTGAAGCTCGTGAAGGATCTGGATTGCACCACGACCCAGCAGGACGAGGCCACGCGCCCCGTGATGTTTACCGTCACCGATTCGGTGAGCGGCCGCACCGCCAAGCAAAAAGTGGCGGGTTTCGCGTGGTGGTGCAGGTAGTCGCGCGCTCCGCACGTCGCCGCGCATGGCCAGACGGCCCGCGACCTCCCTGAGGTCGCGGGCCGTCTGGCAGCGGGGCCAGCCCGGCACGGCAGGCGACTAGGTCAGGGCGTCGTGCACCGCGTCGCGGAGCTGCGCCGGCGAAAAGGGCTTCGCGAGGAACGGCGTGTCGCCAACCTCGGCCCGTTCGCCCGACGCGCGCTCGGGATACCCCGACATCAGCAGCACCCTGGTGGCGGGGCGCTCCTTCTTCAGCGCCGATGCCAGCTCCAGCCCCCCGAGTTTCGGCATCACGACATCTGACAGCAGCAGATCGATGGGCCCGTCATGGCCGCGAGCGGTCCTGAGCGCCGCCTCCCCGTCCGTCGCGAGGAGAACCTCGAAGCCGTCATCCGTCAGAATCCGCGACACCAATCGGCGCAGTCCCTCCTCGTCCTCGGCGACCAGGATCGTGCGGCGCCCGCCCGACCGCGCCAGGGATGGCGCCTCCGACACCGCGATCGCATCGGCCACGGCATCCGAATACGGCACGAAGACCTCGAAGATGGTGCCGCCGCCGGGGTTTGACACGAAGCGTACGGCGCCGCGGGCCTGCGCCGCGATCTCGTGCACCATGGACAACCCCAGCCCCGTGCCCTGCCCCGTCGGCTTGGTCGTGAAGAACGGGTCGAAAACCATGTGAGCAACGGACGGATCGATGCCCACCCCCGTGTCGCTGACCGCCAGCCGCACGTAGCGACCCGGCGCCAGCCCGTCCACGAGCGCCGCATCCTGCCCGGACCGCTGCTCGGTGCTGATGTCGATGCGCATCGTGCCGCCCGCGCTCATGGCGTCGCGCGCGTTCACCGCCAAGTTCATCACGACCTGCGTCATCTGCCCCTGATCGGCCCACACCGGCGCCGACATCCGGCCGGCGTTCGACTGCAGCTCGATGCGCTCGCCCACCAGGCGCTTCAGCATCGAGCTCATCCCAACCACCAGCTCGCCGAGGTCGAAGCGGCTGGGCTTCACCACCTGCCGTCGGCTGAAGGCCAGCAGCTGACCGGTCAGCACCGCCGCGCGCTCCCCGGCGCGGATGATCTCGTCGAGCTCCGCCCCCAGATCCTCGGCGCCCGGCAATACGATCGCCGCAGATCGTGCCAGCTGACCCGCGCCGAGGATGACCGTGAGCAGGTTGTTGAAGTCGTGCGCGATGCCGCCGGCCAGCGAGCCGATGGCCTCCATCTTTTGCGCGTGCAGGAACTGCTCCTCGAGACTCTTGCGTTCGGTGACGTCGGTGACCGTGCCGAAAATGCGGTCCACGGCACCGTCTGGACCGACCCGCGAAATCCAGGTCGCGGCCATCCAGCGCGGTTGGCCGTCCGCGCCGTGGGAGCGGTACTGCAACGCTCCCGTCGTTGGCCCGCGTACCGCGGCCTGAAAGGCCTCGATGACCGCGCGGCGATCGTCGCGATGAAAGGTCAGCACGGCCTCCTCGATCGTCGACGGCGACGCGCCTTCGGGCAGCCCGTGCATGGGTCCGATCTCTGGCGACCAAAGGACCCGCTGGGTCCGTGCGTCAATCTCGAACGTCGCCATGCGCGCCGCGGCGAGCGCCTGGCGCAGCCGGTCCTCGTTGGCCGCGAGCGCCGCCTCCGACGCTTCAAGCCGCCGGATGGTGGCCGTCCGCGCCTCGACGAGTTGCAGCACCGCCGTGGTCCGCAGGTCGACGGCCCGCTGCAGGCGGGCATCGCGGTCGGCCAGCAGATAGGCGAGCACGGTCAGCAGCAGCACGACGGAAACGAGTTGCAGGCGCACCGGCCGGACGCGCCCTTCGATGACGACCGACCAGCCCTCGACCGGCGCCCCGCGCAGTTCCCAGTCGCCATCAGGCACCGGCGCGGCGACCACTTCCGGTTCGGCCGGCAGTTCGGGCTGCGAAGCGGCCACCAGCGCCCGGTGCCGATCCAGCAAATGCAGCACGATCCCCGCCGGCGGCCGCTCGATGTTCATTTCGTTCAGGATCAATCGGAGGTCGATGACGAGCGCCACGAGGTCGACGGCCGTGTCGTAGCGCGTGCGCACACGCTGTCGCAGAATGATGCCGTGGCCGCCCTGGACGAGCGGGATGGGCCCCGACAGCGTGACGCGGTCGGTCGCCATCGTGCGCTGGTAGTCGAGGCGCGTCTCATCGCGGGAGTCGGTGCCGATGTCGTAACCGACCGCCGACTCGTTGCCCGGCATGGGATAGACGATCGCGATGCGTCCGTTGCGCACCACCTGGACGGCACGGACCGTCGCGTGATTGTCCACCACGCCCGCGCCGTAGAGCGGGAATTCGGCCGTCAGCTGCGAGGGACTCCGCCGGGACGCCACGAAGGCCTTCAGGCCCGACATTTCCGCGACGCGGCGGCCGATCGCGGCACTCACGAGGCCGGCGTACGGCACCATCACGGCTCGCACGCGCTCCCGCTCCAGCTGCTCCTGCTGCAGCGTGTACCAGCGCTCCACGAGGACGCCCGCCGAGGCGCTCGCGACGAGCGCGACCAGCGTGATCAGGACCACGCGGCGCTGCAGAAGCGCCAACATCAGGCGACGGCCGCTGGCGCGGTCCCAACGGAACAACAAGAGTGCACGGCGTCACGCCTCCAGTCGCGCCCGACGTCGGGCGGGGTCTCCGAGTGAATCAACGGCGCGGCACGGCCGGATGCAACAAGGGCGCCCGCCTCTCGGCGGACGCCCTCGCTGCCCGATGGTGGGGCCTAGACCTTCGCCTGCGCCGCCGCCGACTTCGCTCCGCCGATGCTCATGCCGTAGAACGACCGGTACACGAAGACCAGCGCGATAGCGAAGAACAGGATGGACAGGCCGCTCGTCAGGGCCGTGCCCTGCTCGCTCGTCAGCTTCACCGCGAGTTCCACGGCGAGCATGCCGAACAGCGTCGTGAACTTGATGACCGGGTTGAGCGCCACCGACGACGTGTCCTTGAACGGGTCACCCACCGTGTCACCGACCACCGTGGCGTCGTGCAGCGGCGTGCCCTTGGCCTTCATCTCGGTCTCGACGATCTTCTTGGCGTTGTCCCACGCACCGCCGGCGTTGGCCATGAAGATGGCCTGGTACAGCCCGAAGACGGCAATGGAGATGAGGTAGCCGATGAAGAAGTACGGCTCGGCGAAGGCGAACGCGAGCGTGGCGAAGAAGACCGTCAGGAAGATGTTGAACATCCCCTTCTGCGCGTACTGCGTGCAGATCTTCACCACCGCCTTGCTGTCCTCGACCGACGCCTTGGTGGCGCCCTCGAGCTTGATGTTCTCCTTGATGAACTCCACGGCGCGGTAGGCGCCGGTGGTCACGGCCTGCATGGAAGCGCCGGTGAACCAGTAGATGATGGCGCCGCCCGTGATGAGGCCAAGCACGAAGGGCGCGTGCAGCAGCGAGAGCTTGTCGGTGTTCGCCGTCAGGCCGGCGGTGAGCATCATGATGATTGAGAAGACCATCGTGGTGGCGCCGACGACCGCCGTGCCGATGAGCACCGGCTTGGCGGTGGCCTTGAAGGTGTTGCCCGCGCCGTCATTCTCCTCCAGCAGGTCCTTGGCGCGCGCGAAGACGACATCGAACCCGAAGTCCTTCTTGACCTCGGCCTCGACGTTGGGCACCTGCTCGATGAGCGACAGTTCGTACACCGACTGCGCGTTGTCCGTCACCGGGCCGTAGGAGTCGACGGCGATGGTCACGGGCCCCATGCCGAGGAAGCCGAAGGCGATGAGGCCGAAGGCGAAGACCGCCGGGGCCAGCATCAGCGGTACGTCAGCGGTGCCCGCCAGGCCCAGCGTGCTCACGTACGAGCCGACGGCCATGAGGGCCACGATGCTCATGCCGAGCCAGAAGGCCGAGAAGTTGCCGGCCACCAGGCCCGACAGGATGTTGAGCGACGCGCCACCCTCCTCGGACGACGTGACGACCTCGCGCACGTGCCGCGAGTTGGTGGAGGTGAAGACCTTCACCAGTTCCGGAATGACCGCGCCGGCCAGCGTGCCGCACGAGATGATCGTGGCCAGCTTCCACCAGAGCGTCGGGTTGCCGCCGAGCTCGGGGATGATCGCCTTGGAGACCACGAACGTCAGCGCGATGGAGATGATGGACGTCAGCCACACCAGCGAGGTCAGCGGCGCCTCGAAGTCCATGTGGCTGGCATTGGCGTAGCGTGCCTTGGCCACCGCTTCGTTGAGGAAGTATGCTCCGGCGCTCGAGACGAGCATCATGATGCTCGTCTCGAAGATCCAGACGAGCAGCTGCACCTGCACCACCGGGTCGTGCACGCCCAGCAGGATGAACGTGATGAGCGCGACGCCGGTGACGCCGTAGGTCTCGAAGCCGTCGGCGCTCGGACCCACCGAATCGCCGGCGTTGTCGCCCACGCAGTCGGCGATCACGCCGGGGTTGCGGGCGTCGTCTTCCTTGATCTTGAAGACGATCTTCATCAGGTCGGCGCCGATGTCGGCGATCTTCGTGAAGATGCCGCCGGCAATGCGCAGCGCGGCCGCGCCCAGCGACTCGCCAATGGCGAAGCCGATGAAGCAGGGGCCGGAATACTCACGCGGGATGAAGAGCAGGATGCAGAGCATGATCAGCAGTTCCACGCTGATCAGCAGCATGCCGATGCTCATGCCGGCGCGGAGCGGGATCGAATACAGGGGGTACGGCTTGCCTCGGAGCGCGGCGAACGCGGTGCGCGAGTTGGCGAACGTGTTCACGCGAATGCCGAACCAGGCCACGCCGTAACTGCCGGCGATGCCCACGAGGCTGAACGCGAGGATGATGATGACGCGGAATGCCTCCATCTTCAGCAGCACGCCGAAGTAGAGCACGATCACGACGGCGATGAACGCCTCGAGGATCAGGATGAACTTGCCCTGCGTGACGAGGTACGTCTTGCAGGTCTCGTAGATGAGCTCGGAGACTTCGAGCATCGCCCGGTGCACCGGCAGGTTCTTCAGCTGCATGTAGATCATGAGGCCGAAGAGCAGGCCGAGCGCGCAGAAGATGAGGCCGATGGCCAGCAGCGTGTAGCCGCTCATGCCGCCGAGGAACGTGACGGTCGTCATGTCCGGCAGGATGAGGCTGGCCTCGCCGCCGCCGGCCTCCTGGGCGAACGCCGTCACGGGCATCGCGAAGATGAACAGGGCGGCAAAGGCCACCAGCGCACGGATCCGGCGAGCGGGGGCGACACGCTCGATCAGGCCCGAAGCGAGCCAGCTATGCATCATGTTCCTCCAAGAAAGTTCGACTGCGGGAGTGGGGGTCTGCGACGGCCCCGAAGGGCCCAGGCCGGGCACGCCCGCGAAGGCGGTTCCGGAACATCCTTATAG
>JBBQZD010000096.1:0-9761 GCA_038208045.1 Gemmatimonadales bacterium
CCTCTGTCGCTTCCCCTGCCCATGACCATCGACGTTTCGGTGCTCGTCCCCGCGAAAGACGAGGCGGACAACCTCCCGCTCTTCCTCGACCTCTGCGCGCAGGCCTTCGCCGGCCGCAAGGAACGGTACGAAGTCATCGTCATTGACGACGGCTCCGTGGACGGCACGTGGCCGCTGCTGCAGCAGCTGGCGGCCCGGCATCCGTTCCTGCGCACGGTCCGTCACCGGGCGCGCCGCGGCATCGCCGAGGCACTGCGCTCGGGGTACCTGGCGGCGCGCGGCCATATCCTCGTCTTCTATCCCGCCGACCTGCAGTTCAAGCCGGAGGACATCCCGCGGCTCTGCGCCCCGATTCTCGCCGGCGACAGCGACATGGTGACGGGGTACAAGCAAGGCACCTACGAAAAGGCCTTCGTGTCGCGCATCTACAACTGGCTGAGCCGCGTCCTGTTCGATGTCCGCGTCAAGGACCTCAACAACGTCAAGGCCTACCGGCGCGAGATCATGGACGCGCAGCCATCGCGCCCCGACTGGCACCGCTACATGATCGTGCTCGCCGCACAGCAGGGGTTCACCGTCACCGAGATCCCGGTGCCGCTCTACCCTCGGCACGCCGGCACGTCGAAGTTCGGTATCGGGCGCATACCGGTTGGCGTGCTCGACATGCTCTCCGTCTGGTTTGAGCTGCGCTTCGGCCAAAAGCCGCTGCTGCTGTTCGGCATGCTGGGCGTGGCGCTCTTCGGCACCGGGTTCATCGCCGGACTCGTCGCGCTGTACATGCTGTTCACGGCGCACGTGGGCCAGCGCGCGATCTGGACGCTCATCCAGACCTGCCTCATCCTCGGCAGCATCTTCTTCGCCACCGGCATCCTTGGCGAACAGATCGCCGTGCAGCGCGCCGAACTTCGCGAACTGCGCCGCCGGCTTGACGACGCCTCCGACCGCCACGCCGAGTGACCGTTCGCCGGCCGCTGAAGGTCCTCTTCGTCACCCACGCCTTCCCGCGCGCGGCAGGGGACGGCGCGGGAGCGTTCGTGCTGGCCCTGGCCCTCGCGCTGGCTGCGGAGGACGTGCACGTGGAGGTGCTCGCCCCGTCCGCACCAGGTCTCGCACCGGAGGAGACCATCGAGGGCGTGCGCGTGCGCCGGTTCCGATACGCCCCGTCGGCATGGGAGACACTGGCATACACCGGGACCTTCGCGGAGCAGGTGTCCGCCTCGCTGCGGGGCAAGCTTGCGCTGCTGTTGCTGCTCCGCGCCGGCCGGCGGGCCGTGCGCGCGCAGCTGCGCGAGGGCGTTCATGACCTGGTGCACGCGCACTGGTGGTTCCCCGCCGGCGTGATGAGCGGCGGCACCGGCACGCCCCTGGTTGTCACGAGCCACGGCTCCGACGTGCGGCTGGCGCGCGGCGTACTCGCCCGCCGTGCCTGTCGTCGCGTGAGCGCGGGTGCGGCGGCGTGGACCGCGGTCTCCACCTGGCTCGCACGGCAGGCCAGCGAGATCCTCCAGGGACGCACCGTCGAGACGGCGCCCATGCCGGCGGCGACCTCGCTGTTCGGCCCGGGGGCCGGCACCCAGCGCAGCGTCGACCGCATGCTTTTCGTCGGTCGGCTGAATGCCCAGAAGGGCGTCGCCGACCTGCTGCAGGCGCTCGCGCAGGCGCGGCGCGGCTGGTCGCTCGACGTCATCGGCGACGGCCCGGACCGCCGCGCGCTGGCACAGCGCGCCGCCGCGCTCGGCATCGCCGAACGCATTCGCTGGCACGGCGCGCTGCCGCAGGCGGCGCTCGCGCCTTTTTATCGCTCGGCCGCCGCACTCGTGATTCCGTCGGTGGACGAGGGACTCGGACTCGTCGGTGTGGAGGCCGCGCTCTGCGAGGCGCCGGTGGTGGCCTACGCCTCCGGCGGGCTGACCGACGTCGTGCAGGACGGCGCCACCGGATGGCTCGTGCCCGCCGGCGACGTCGCGGCGCTCACGCATGCCATTGACGGCGTGGTGGACCGGCCCAACAAGTCCCACGCGTTTGGCATGGCCGCCCGCGCCCACGCGCTCAGCCGCTTCTCGCCGGAGGCCGTGGGCCGGCGCTACCGCGCGCTGTACGATCGCGTGCTGGGGGCATCATGAGCCGGGCCTGGCTGCGGCACGCGCTGCAGGTGCTCCTGCTCGGCTTCGTCGGCTGGTACATCGCGCAGCACTGGACCGAGTACGCCGAGGTGGTGCACACCGCGCATCCCGACTGGTCGACCATCGCGCAGTCATGCGTCCTCGTGCTGATCTCGTACCTCGTGCTGATCGTCACCTGGCAACAGACCGTCGTGGCGTGGGGCGAGCGGCTCGCCTTTGCCGACGCGGCACGTATCTGGTTCATCTCCAACCTCGGCAAGTACGTGCCGGGCAAGGTGTGGGCCATCGCCGCCATGGGAACTCTCGCGCAAGAGGCGGGCATTTCCCCGGTGGCGGCCATCGGTTCGTCACTGGTCGTGCAGCTTGTCAACCTGGCCACGGGCTTCGGCGTCTTTGCCGTCGCCGGTGCGCATGTCATGCAACTCCCCGGAGGCACGTCGGTCGCCCTCGCCCTGCTCGGGGCAGTGTTGCTGCTCGCGCCGTGGCTGGTGCCGGCCGGCGTACGGCTGGTCAATCGTGTGAGCCCCCGGCAATTCGCGGTCCCGCACCTCCCGGCGCGCGCCATCTGGTGGGCAGGGGCGGGAACGGCGCTCGCGTGGACGCTGTATGGGGTGGCGTTCCAGTGGTTCGCCTCCGGCATTTCCGGGGGCGCCACCAGTGGCACGACGGGGGACTGGGTCGCCATCTTCATTGGTCCGTATCTGCTCGGATTTCTCGCCATCTTCTCGCCTGGCGGACTCGGCGTGCGCGAACTGGCCATGGCGGAGGCGCTGCAGCGCACCGGGATGGCAACCGGCGCACTCTCGGCCCTGCTCGTCGCCGCCTCCCGGCTCTGGCTGACGGTGCTCGAGCTCGTTCCTGGTGTGCTGTTCCTGATCCTTCGCCCGGCGTCACGTCGGGTTACCTCTTCCGATTCGTAGATGACCCAGTCCGAACCACTGTCCACGGATTCGTCACCGCGACTCGCGGTGCTGTGGGCCGCCCTCGCCTGTGCTGTCGCCGCGCTCGCGCTGGGGTATCCCGCGCTCGGTGGGCAGTTCCTGGTGAACCCGATGAGCGACCAGTACATCGCCGGGTTCGCGTTTCGCGACTTCGCCGTGCAGCAGTGGCACGCCACGTCGTCGATTGCCCAGTGGAACCCGTACCTCTTTGGCGGCATGCCGTTCGTGGCCGCCATGCACGGCGACATCTTCTACCCGACCTTCTGGCTGCGCCTGCTGCTCGGCACCGATGTGGGCATGACGTGGGGCTTCATCGGCCACCTCTGGCTGGCCGGTTTCGGCACGTTCCTGTTCCTGCGCACCTGGGGCCTCGGCTTCTTCCCATCGCTGGTTGGTGCGCTCGCCTATCAGCTGGGTGGACCCATCGCCGCCTATGCCTCGCCCGGACACGACGGCAAGCTGTTCGTCAGCGCGCTGCTGCCCATTACGCTGCTGCTGCTCACGACGGGCATGCGCGACAATCGCCGCTGGGCGTGGGGGGCGCTGGCCATCACCGTCGGGCTCGCGGTGCTGTCGCCGCATCCTCAGCTGCTGCAGTACCATCTGCTCGTCGCCGGCGCGTGGGCGCTCTTTCTCGCGTTCGGCAGCGGCCTCGCGCGTCGCAAGTCGCTGACGCGGCTCGGCGCCGCGCTCGGCGCGGTCGTGCTCGGCCTGGCCATCGGCAGCATCCAGTACCTGCCACTGGCGGAGTACACGGCCTGGTCGCCGCGCGCCGGCGGCCGCGACTACGCCTACGCCACGTCATACTCGTGGCCGCTCGAGGAGCTGTTCAACACGTACCTGCCGCAGTTCACCGGCATGCTCGAACACTATTGGGGCCGCAACGGCATCCACTTGCACAGTGAGTACCTCGGCGCCGCCGTGCTCGTGCTCGCACCGCTCGCGTTCGGAACTGGCGGCGATGCCCGCAAGGCGTTCCGGCGGTTCTGGCTCGGCGCGGCCGTGGTGTCGCTGCTCTGGGCGCTGGGAGGGTCGACGCCGTTCTTCCAGCTCGTCTACACACTCGTGCCGGGCACCAAGTTCTTCCGTGCGCCAAGTACGATGATGTTTGTCTTTGCATTCTCTGTTGCGCTGATGGCCGCGCTGGGCACCGAGCGGCTGCTCGCGGGCAAGGTAAGCGCGCGCTACGCCATCGGCTGGATGGTCGGCGGCGGCGCCATCGCGCTGCTCGCCAGCGCGGGACTGCTGACGACGCTGGCGCAGGGACTCGTGACCGACCCGCGCTACGCCGATCTCGTGGACGCCAATGCCGGTGCGGTGGTGCTGGGCGCGTGGCGGAGCTTCCTCTTCGTGACGCTCGCCGCCGCCGTGGTGCTGGGCCTCGCCAAGGGCAGGCTGCGGGCGCCGCAGGCCGGCATCGCACTCGCCCTGATCGTCGCCGCAGACCTGTGGAGCATCGAGCGCCAGTACTGGATGTTCTCACCGCCCGCCGCCACGCTGTACGCCAGCGACGCCGGCATTGACTATCTGCGGCAACTCAAGGAACCGACGCGCGTGGTCGTGTTTGCCGTCGGGGAAGGGAATCCGCTGGCGCCGCACGACCCCGAGCTGCTGGGCGACGGCTTGATGGTGCACGGCATCCGGTCCGTGACGGGCTACCACGGCAACGAACTCGGCCGCTACCAGAAGCTCGGGCTCTACGAGCAGGGATACGGCGCACGGGTGAGTCCGTCCTTCTGGCAGTTGATGAACGTCAACTACTTCCTCACCAACACCGACACGCTGCCCATTGACGGCGCCGTGCGCGTGGCGGGGCCGCACGTGAACGCGGCCGGCACGCGCGTGTCGCTCTTCAAGCTCGACGGCAACCGGCCGTTCGCCTGGGTGGCGCCGGTGATCGCGAAGTACCCCGATGACGTGGTGCTGCCCGCGCTGCAGCAGCCGACCTTTGCCACATATCAGGTAGCCATCTTCGATACGGCGGCGAAGGTGCCGGCCCCCGTGCTCACCGCGCTGCCCGCGCCCCTCGCGATCACGACGTCAACCGCTGACTACCAACCTGGGCATTTCACGGTGACTCTGAGCGCGCCCGCGCCCGAGGGATCGGCGCTCGTGGCCTCGGAGAACTTTTATCCGGGCTGGACGGCCCGCGTGGACGGCAAGCCCGTGGAGGTCCTGCGCGCCGATTATGTGCTGATGGGCGTGCCGCTGCCCGCCGGCGCGAAACAGGTGGAATTCTCTTTTGCGAATGCCACCTACCCCCGAGGGCGGAACGTCACGTACGCGGCCCTGGCGCTCAGCCTGCTGCTCGCCGCGGCCGGACTGGCCGCCGACCGCCGCGCGCGACCGGAGGTGACCCGTGGGTGAAAAAGCTCTCATCATCGTGCCGACCTACAACGAGCGCGAGAACATCCCGTCGTTGCTCGCCCAAGTGCTTGAGAAGGACCCGCGCATCGAGGTGCTGGTCGTGGACGACAACTCGCCGGACAAGACAGGCGAGCTGGTCACGTCGATCATCGCCACCGAGCCCCGCGTCCACCTGCTGAGCCGGCCGGGGAAGATGGGGCTGGGTACGGCGTACCTCGCCGGCTTCAAGTGGGCCCTCGCGCGGGACTACGAGTACATCTTCGAGATGGACGCCGATTTCTCGCACGATCCTCGGCACCTGCCGGAGTTCCTCGCCGTGGCCCAGGAGGCCGATTTCGTCCTCGGGTCGCGCTACCTGAACGGGCGGGTGACGGTCGTGAACTGGCCGATGAAGCGGCTGATGCTCAGCTACGTCGCCAACATCTACGCCCGGCTGGTGACGGGCCTCAAGCTCTGGGACGGCACCGGCGGCTTCAAGTGCTTTCACCGGCGGGTCCTCGCGGCCATTGACCTCGATGCCGTGAAGTCGAACGGCTACGCCTTCCAAATCGAGATGTCGTTCCGCGCCTTTCACAAAGGATTTCACGGCACGGAGATCCCGATCGTCTTCACCGACCGCACCGTCGGCGACAGCAAGATGAGCGGACACATCGTGCGCGAGGCCATCTTCATGGTCTGGCGGCTGCGCTGGTGGCAGTTCACGGGTCAGCTGTGAGCCCGGCCACCGGACGCGCGTTCTTCAAGATGACGGGGTCGGGGAACGACTTCGTCTTCTTCGACGTGCGGTCGGATCCGGGGCTGGTCCAATCACTCGGCGACTTGGCCTCGATACAGGCGCTCTGCGCCGCGGGAACGGGCATCGGAGCGGACGGGGTAGTATTTCTGCAACACCATGCCACACAATCGTTTGGCATACGTTACTTCAACCGCGATGGGAGCCTCGGCGAGCTCTGCGGCAACGCCTCACTGTGCAGCGTTCGGCTGGCCCACGAGCTCGGGGTCATCGCCGACGGCGAGTGCACTTTCCAGACTGACGCTGGGGTGATGACCGGACGCTTCCGGGATGGCCGGGCTGAGGTGGACCTGCAGCCGATCAGGGAGATGGCCGAGCAAGCGCCATTCGAGTTGGCGGCGGGCGAGCTCCGGATTGGATTCGCCGACAGCGGAGTGCCACATCTCGTTGTTCTGGTTGAAGATACGTTCTCCGTTGACGTGGTGGGGCGAGGGCGCCCGTTGCGGCTTGATCGCCGGTTGAAGGCCGGGGCCAACGTAAACTTCGTGATGCCGGCCGGCCCGGGGACATTTGCCATTCGGACGTACGAGCGCGGCGTCGAGGCGGAGACCCTGGCGTGCGGTACCGGTTCGGTGGCGTCTGCCGCGTTGCTCGAGGCCTGGGGCCTTGCAGGGCGGGAGAGCCGGCTCCGCACGCGGTCCGGCCGAGAGCTGCTGGTAAACCTTCGGCATGCGGACGGGCAGGTCTGGCCGACGCTGAGCGGCGAGGCACGAGTCGTGTATTCCGGGACAATCGCCGAACTCTGAGGCCTGTCGGGGTGATTTGTGGCCATTCAGGGGCCGTTGACGAACGCGTCAGCGGCCTCTTTCGCGTCCTGGGTGCGGCGTCGCCGAGAGCGGCTGACGAGGGTGCCGCCCAATAGCGACACCAACCTGACACCACCTGTTCAAGTCATTGCGGATGCAGGGGATGGCCTGATCCCGGTTATCAACACCTTTCCACGATAGATAGTTTACATAATACATATTATAGGTCGTTTCTGGAGTCGGATGACAGAGCCAACCCGTCCCTGCCGCCCCCCTTACACGAAAAGGCACGGAGCAGTTGCCCCGTGCCTCACGTGATACATCAGGTGCCGCGCCGACCGCCTACTTCTTGGCGGCGGCCACCTCGAGTTCACCAACGCGGATCCGCGCCTCGCCGGCCATCGGTGAATCGGGTTTGGCCGCCAATGACTGCCAGACCTTGCGTGCCTCGTCCGTCTTGCCGGCGGCCGTCAGCGCGCGGGCCAGCTCGCCCTGCAGGTACTCCTTCTCGCCGGACAGCGGCGCCTTGTCGACGGCGGCCTGGTAATGCTCGGCGGCCTTGTCGAACTGCAGCTTCCCTTCGTAGCCGGCCGCCTTCAACGACTCGATGCCCGACGCGAAGGCCTTCGGCGACTTGATGCGGTCGAGCGCCTTCAGCCCGTCGTCGAACTTGCCCTCATCGTACCGCGCCTGGGCCAGCAACAGCGCGGCCTGGGCGCCGCCGGCGGTGCCATCGTACCGCTGCGCCACCTTGTCGAGCGCCTCGGCGGCCTTGGCATCTTTCTGCGCGTAGAGCCCGACGGCGTCGTAAAACGCCTTCTCCGCCTGCGCCGAACGGCGGGCGTTGTTGGCCTGCCACAGGAACGCGCCGCCAACGAGCGCCGCGACGATGATCGCGCCAATGGTCAGTGGCTTGCGATACAGCTGGACGGTGTCCAGCAACGAGTCGGCATCGACTGTGATCGGCGGGCGCGCCGCCTCTCCGGTCTTCGTCATCTTGCGGGTGCGAGGCTTGGGTTCGGTGGCGCGCCGAAGGGGCGCGCCCAGTCTTCTAATGTAACAAGGGTGCCAGCGTCAGGCACCCCCACGCGGGCCAATTGGCGCGCGCGTTGCAGCCGGCGAACGCCGACGTGACCCAGTACCCCCGGCCGGAATCGAACCGGCGACCTAGCGTTTAGGAAACGCTTGCTCTATCCAACTGAGCTACGGGGGCGCGACTCCCGAACAATACCGCCCTCGTGGCGTCCGTGCCAAGCGCCGATGGTCGCTGCCCGCGGACGTGGGGCCTCCCGCCCGGTCCCCCGCGCGCACCGTGCCGCCGTTCCGTTCTGCGCGTACATTCTCAGCCGTCTCCCTTCCAGGACCCCTCATGCGCGCGATCATCGCTGCCCTGCCCCTTGCCCTGGCCGCCGGTTCGCTCTCGGCGCAGTCCGCCTCGCTCGTCTACCGTCTCGGCAAGGACACCCTCGCCATCGAGCAGTACACGCGCACCGCCTCGTCGCTGACCGGCGAGATGGTGCAGCGCTCGGGCCCGGCGGTCCAGCGCCTGCAATACACAGTGAGCATCGGCAAGGATGGACGCCCATTGAGCGGCGTTCTCCGCCGGCTGCAAGCCGATGGATCGGCGGCGGCCAGCGGGCCGGCCGAGGTGCGATTCACCATCCGCGCCGATTCGGTCGTGCGCGAATCCGTCTTTGCCGACAGCACGCAGCGGCGCGCGTTCTCCGCTACTGCGGCGATGATCAACTTCCCCACGTTCATCTACGGTCCGACGGAACTTCTGGCCGGGTTGCGCCAGCGCACCGGCGTGGACTCGATCCCCGCGCTTGGTGTCGGCGGGGGTCTGGCATTCACGGGGTTCGCGGCGGCAGGTGGTGATTCGGTGCGGTTGCGCGGCGGTGCGTACGCCATGCTGCTGCGCTTCGACGCCAGCCACCGCCTGCTCAGCGTCGATGGCACGGGCACCACCAACAAGGTCGTTGCGGAGCGCGGCCCTGGTCGGATGGATCTGGCCGCGTTGGCCGTGACCATGAAGCCCACTGGCGTGCTGTCGCCACGTGAGGACGTCCGTGCGGCCTTCGGCCCCGGAGGCATGGTGATCGTCGACTACGGTCGTCCGCAGGTGCGCGAGCGTACAGTCTGGGGCGGCACGCTGGTGCCGTTCGACTCCGTGTGGCGTGCCGGCGCCAATGACGCGACGCACCTGTTCACGACGCGCACGCTCACGTTCGGCGCGCTCACCGTGCCGCCGGGCATGTACACGCTCTGGGTGCAGCACACGCGCACCGGACCGTTCCTGATCGTGAACCGGCAGACGGGCCAATGGGGCACGCAGTACGATGCGTCGCAGGACCTGGGGCGTACGCCAATGCAGATGACGGCAACACCGGGCCACGTGGAGGAGTTTTCCATCGTGGTGCGCCCACTCGGCGCGGCGCGCGGCGTGCTGGAGATGGCCTGGGGCGCTGGCGTGGCGTCGGTGCAATTCTCGGTGGGCGCGGCGCGCTAGACGACGGCGCCGAAGATTCGCCCGACGACCGCCGTGGCCGCCATGGCCACGGCGCCCCAGAAGGTGACGCGCCACGCTCCACGCGCCATGGGCGCGCCACCGAGCTGCGCGGCCAGCCCGCCGAGTCCCGCCAGCAGGATGAGCGTCGTAACGCTCACCGCCAGATTCAGGCGCGAGAGCGGGATGAACCACGCGAGCAGGACCGGCGGCAGCGCGCCGACCGTGAACGCGCCCGCCGATGCAAGCGCGGCCTGCAGCGGACGGGCGAGCGAGTGGGCGGAC